>NZ_JBICZA010000001.1:48125-376959 GCF_043201585.1 Streptomyces sp. NPDC048297 | reverse complement strand
CTCGGACAGCTGGCTCTCGGACAGCTGGCTCTCGGACAGCTGGCTCTCGGACAGCTGGCTCTCGGACAGCTGGCTCTCGGACAGCTGGCTCTCGGACAGCTGGCTCTCGGACGTCTGACTATCGGACATCTGGCTGTGGACCTCAGAGGCGGCAGGCGTGGATGGCCGTGGTGAGGATGGCGCGGGCGCCGATCTCGTACAGGTCGTCCATGATCCGCTGCGCCTCCTTGGCGGGGACCATGGCGCGGACGGCGACCCAGCCCTCGTTGTGCAGCGGGGAGACGGTCGGGGACTCCAGGCCGGGGGTGAGGGCGACGGCCTTCTCCAGCTGCTCGACGCGGCAGTCGTAGTCCATCATCACGTACGTCCGTGCGACGAGGACGCCCTGGAGACGGCGCAGGAACTGCTGGACCTTGGGCTCGTCGCCGTCGGCGCCGGTGCGGCGGATGACGACCGCCTCCGACTTCATGATCGGCTCGCCGAAGACCTCCAGGCCCGCGTTGCGCAGCGAGGTGCCGGTCTCGACGACGTCGGCGATGACCTCGGCGACGCCCAGCTCGATGGCGGTCTCGACGGCGCCGTCGAGGTGGACGACGGAGGCGTCGACGCCGCTGTCGGCGAGGTGCTTGGCGACGATCCCCTCGTAGGAGGTGGCGACCGTCTTGCCCGACAGGTCCTCGATGCCGTTCGCGGTGCCGGGCTTGCCGGCGAAGCGGAAGGTGGAGCGGGCGAAGCCGAGCGGGAGGATCTCCTCGGCGTCGGCGGCGGAGTCGACCAGCAGGTCGCGGCCGGTGATGCCGATGTCGAGGCGGCCGGTGGCGACGTAGATCGCGATGTCGCGGGGGCGGAGGTAGAAGAACTCGACCTCGTTCTCCGGGTCCACGATCCGCAGCTCCTTGGCCTCCCGGCGCTGCTGGTAGCCGGCCTCATGCAGCATGTCCGCCGCAGGTCCGGACAGGGAACCCTTGTTCGGGACGGCGATGCGCAGCATGAGGTCGGCTTCCTTTGCGTGAAGGGGTGAAGAAGTGACGGCGTGACAGTGCGACGGTGTGACGGGTGAAGAAGTGAAGCGGGTTTTACGGCTGTTGCCGCGTGCGGCTCACAGGTGGGCGTAGACGTCGTCCAGGGAGATGCCGCGGGCGACCATCATCACCTGGACGTGGTAGAGCAGCTGCGAGATCTCCTCGGCTGCCGCTTCCTTGCCCTCGTACTCGGCGGCCATCCAGACCTCGGCGGCCTCCTCGACGACCTTCTTGCCGATGGCATGGACACCCTTGCCCACCAGCTCGGCGGTGCGGGAGGTGGCGGGGTCGCCGTGGGCGGCCTTGTGCTGCAGCTCGGTGAAGAGCTGCTCGAAAGTCTTCTTGGACATGGTGGTCCCCACCCTACGTGGTCCGGGTGGTGCCTCAGTGCCAGGGTTCGGATACCGAGCGGAGCGTCGCCGCGGTCGCGACGGCCGCGGTGACCGCCTCGTGGCCCTTGTCCTCGTTGGAGCCCTCGATACCGGCCCGGTCCAGGGCCTGCTCCTCGGTGTCACAGGTGAGCACGCCGAAGCCGACGGGCACGCCGGTCTCCACGGCGACCTGGGTCAGGCCCTGGGTGACGCCCTGGCACACGTAGTCGAAGTGAGGGGTGCCGCCGCGGATGACGACACCGAGGGCGACGACCGCGTCGTAGCCGCGCCCCGCGAGGACCTTGGCGGCGACCGGGAGTTCGAAGGTGCCGGGGACCCGGATCAGGGTCGGCTCGTCGATCCCCAGCTCGTGCAGGGCGCGCAGGGCGCCGTTCACCAGGCCGTCCATCACCTTCTCGTGCCACTGCGCCGCGATGACGGCGACCCTGAGGTCGCTCGCGCCCCGTACGGACAGTTCCGGTGCACCCTTGCCGCTCACGTCTCTCCTCAGTGCTTTCTTTCGCTTACCGGTTTGCGCAGGTGGCCGCGGAGCCTGCCGTGGCGGGGGTGTCCAGCCAGGGCAGGTCGTGGCCCATCCGGTCCCGCTTGGTCCGCAGGTACCGCAGATTGTGCTCTCCCGCCTGGACGGGCATCGGGACGCGGCCGGCGACCTTCAGGCCGTGGCGCAGCAGCGCGTCGCTCTTGTCGGGATTGTTGGTCATCAGGCGGACGCCGCGCACGCCGAGGTCGGCGAGGATCTGGGCGCCGGCGCCGTAGTCGCGGGCGTCGGCGGGCAGGCCGAGTTCGAGGTTGGCGTCGAGGGTGTCGTGGCCCTGTTCCTGGAGTTGATAGGCGCGCAGCTTGGACAGCAGGCCGATGCCGCGTCCCTCGTGGCCGCGCAGGTAGACGACGACGCCCCGGCCCTCGGCCTGGATGCGGTCGAGCGCGGCGTCGAGCTGGGGGCCGCAGTCGCAGCGCAGGGAGCCGAAGACGTCGCCGGTGAGGCATTCGGAGTGCACGCGGACGAGGACGTCCTGTCCGTCGCCGATCTCGCCGTGGACGAGGGCGACGTGCTCGACGCCGTCGGTGGTGGACCGGTAGCCGTAGGCGGTGAACGTGCCGTGCGCGGTGGGCAGGACGGTCTCGGCCTCGCGGCGGACGGTGGGCTCGGTGCCGCGGCGGTAGGCGATCAGGTCCTCGATGGAGATGATCGTCAGGCCGTGCTTGCGGGCGAACGGGACGAGTTCGGGCAGGCGCAGCATGCGGCCGTCCTCGCCGGCGATCTCCACGATGGCGCCGGCCGGGCGCAGCCCCGCGAGCCGGGCGAGGTCGACGGCGGCCTCGGTGTGGCCGTTGCGGACCAGGACGCCGCCTTCGCGGGCGCGCAGCGGGAAGACGTGGCCGGGGCGGACGAGGTCGGTGGGCTCGGCGGTGCCGCCCGCCAGCACCTGGAGGGTGGTGGCGCGGTCGGAGGCGGAGATGCCGGTGGTCACGCCGTGCGCGGCCGAGGCGTCCACCGAGACGGTGAACGCGGTCTTCATCGACTCGGTGTTGTCCTCGACCATCTGCGGCAGCCGGAGCCGGTCGAGTTCCCCGCCCTCCATGGGGGCGCAGATCAGGCCCCGGCACTCGCTCATCATGAAGGCGACGATCTCGGGGGTCGCCTTCTCGGCGGCGATGACGAGGTCGCCCTCGTTCTCCCGGTCCTCGTCGTCCACGACCACGATGGGGCGGCCGGCCGCGATGTCGGCGATGGCCTGCTCGACCGGGTCGAGGCGGAGGTCGTCGAAGTCGTCGGCGCTGTGGGGGTGGTTGTCGCTGTGGCTGTGGCTGGGGTTGTCGCTGTGGGCAGGGCTGTGGCTGTTGTACAGCGGTGGTGCCGTGGTCATGCCGGCGCTCCTTCCAGGACGGGCCGCGCGTTGTTGCGGGAGCGCAGCCACCAGTCGCGCATGCCCCACAGGACGAGTGCGCCGTAGATGACGTAGACGAAGCCGGAGAAGGCGTAGCCGTTGGCGAAGTTGAGGGGGACGCCGACGAGGTCGACGAGCAGCCAGGCGAACCAGAACTCGACCATGCCCTTGGCCTGGGCGTACATGGCGACGATGGTGCCGACGAAGATGTAGGCGTCGGGCCACGGGTCCCAGGACAGCTTCGGGTAGGCGGTGAACAGCAGGGCCACCCCGACGGTGCCGACGGCGGCGGCGGCGAGCATCGCCCCGCGCTCGCGCCAGGTGGCGAACCGGGGGGCGATGTGGCCGTCACCGGCCTGGCCCCGGTCGCGGTACCACTGCCAGAAGCCGTAGACCGCGACGACCATGACGACGGTCTGCTTGCCGGCGCTGCCGGTCAGGTGGCCGAAGAAGGCCGCGAAGAGGATGAGGCCGGAGACGAACTGGACCGGCCAGGTCCACAGGGAGCGCCGCCAGCCGAGGGCGAGGGCGGCCAGGCCGAAGATGTTGCCGATCATGTCCGACCAGAGGATGTGCTGGCCGAACAGCGTGAACGCCTCGGAGTTGAGCGAGTTCACCGGGCGTCCCCCTGTCCGGTCGCGAGCAGGCGCTCCACGTACTTGGCGATGACGTCGACCTCGAGGTTGACCGGGTCGCCGGGCTGCTTGTGGCCCAGCGTGGTCAGGGCGAGGGTGGTCGGGATGAGGCTGACGGTGAAGTGGTCGGTGCCCGCCTCGACGACGGTGAGGCTGATGCCGTCGACGGTGATGGAGCCCTTCTCCACGACGTAGCGGGAAAGGTCCGCGGGCAGCGAGACCTTGACGATCTCCCAGTTCTCGGACGGCGTGCGCGCCAGGACCTGTCCGGTGCCGTCGACATGGCCCTGCACGATGTGCCCGCCGAGGCGTGCGCCCACGGCGGTGGGGCGTTCGAGGTTGACCCGGGAGCCGACGTCGAGCGCGCCGAGGCTGGAGCGCTTGAGGGTCTCGGCCATGACGTCGGCGGTGAACTCGTCGCCCTCGTGGTCCACGACGGTGAGACAGACTCCGTTGACCGCGATGGAGTCTCCGTGCTGGGCGCCCTCGGTCACGACGGGGCCGCGGAGTCGGAAGCGGGAGGCGTCGCCGAGGTTCTCGACGGCGGTGACTTCACCCAGCTCTTCGACGATTCCGGTGAACACTTCCCGGGTCCTCCTGCCTCATACGGGCACGGACTCCGGGGCCTGTCGATGACGACAGAATGTACGGGTGGACACACCAGGTGCGACGCCACGACGCCGAAGAGGACCCGCCCGGACGGACGAGACCCGATACGGCGGCGCGCACAAGGAACATGCCCGCCCGCCGCGCACTGCCTCCCATCCGGACTTTAACCGTCGGTCCAGGAATTTCACCTGGTCAACCGGCCGCTGGAAGCGACCGGGTCGCGGACTGTAACCGCCGGTTCGGACTTTCACCGACCCCGGAGTGCGCTGCTTCTGGTACACGGTCAGTGTGCCACGACCACCCCTCGTCCGGACAGGTGATCGGTGTGGGTTGCCTCACAGTGTGCTCACACGGACTTGCGCGGTGTGTCCGGAGCACTCAACTCCCTGACGGAGTGGGCGGATTGACGCCGCCCCAGGCCCATTGACCGTGCTGGTCTAGTCCATTTAGGGTGCGAGCGGGCCCGGCGGCGGTGACGACGGCCCTTGCCCGCCGCCGGGCCGCCGCGGCTTCAGGCAGGCCCGCGCGCCGACGTCCCGGCGTCGCATGTCACGTTTTCCGCAGCCGCGCTGTCTCATCCGTGAAGGGCGCCCGGACAAGGGGCGCCGAAGGCCCGGAAGACGGAACCGGAAGACGGAAAAGGACGGCGACAGCATGACCACGATCCTGGTGACCGGTGGGACCGGCACGCTCGGGCGGCTCGTCACGGAGCGGCTGCGGGCGGAGGGACACGAGGTGCGGACGCTCAGCCGGCGCACCCGGCCGTACGCCGTCGACCTGCGCGAGGGCGGGCCCGGCCTGGACGAGGCACTCGCGGGCGTGGAGACGGTGGTGCACTGCGCGAGCACCCCGCGGGGCGGCGACGAGCGGGCGGCACAGAACCTGATCGCCGCGGCACGGCGGGCCGGGACGGGCCACCTGGTGTACATCTCCATCGTCGGCGTCGACCGGGTGCCGCTCGGCTACTACCGCAGCAAGCTCGCGGTGGAACGGCTGGTCGAGGAGTCGGGGCTCGGCTGGACCGTGCTGCGGGCGACCCAGTTCCACGACCTGCTGGTGACGGTCTTTCAGGCACTGTCCCGGTCGCCCGCCGTGCCGCTGCCGGCCGGCGTCTCGGACCAGCCGGTGGAGGTCGCCGAAGTCGCCGACCGCCTCACCCGCCTGGCCCTCGCCGCACCGGCGGGCCGCGTCCCCGACATGGGCGGCCCGGAGGTACGAACCCTGGACTCCCTGGCCCGCGCCTACCTGCGCGCCACCGGCAGGCGCCGCGCCGTACTGAACGTCCCCCTCTTCGGCACGTCCTACGGCGCCTTCCGCGCGGGCCGACATCTGGTCCCGGAGGAGGCGGTGGGGAAGGTGACGTTCGAGGAGTATCTGGCGCGGAGGTTCGGGCGCTGAGGTTCGGCCACTGAGGCTCAGGCGCTGAGGTTCAGGCGCTGAGATTCGCGCGCTGAGGGAGGGGGCGGCGGGGAGGAGGAGCGGCTAGCGGTCCGCCGGGGCGAACAGTTCGTCCTGGGCCCGGTCGCGGGCTGTCAGCAGGGCGCCGCGCAGGACGGCCGCCCCGCCGAGGGCGCTGGCTCGCACCTCGGTGACGAGCGGCGACATCCCGCGCAGCCGCTCCTCCACGAGCCCCGCGAGCAACTCGCCCCCGGCCTGCCCGACTTCACCGCCCAGCACGACGCACCCCGGGTCGAGGACGGCGGCGACGGAGGCGGCGCCGATGGCGATGCGGTCGGCGAGAGTACGGAGGAAGCGGACGGCGGGACTCTCACGTACCGCCACCCCCTCCGGCTCCGCTCCCGCCGACTCCGCGCCCGCCGACTCGACTCCCGCTGACTCCGACCGCGCCGGCCGCGCGCCTTCCGGCTCCGCCCGCGCCGCTTCCATTTCCGCCACCGCCTCGGCCACGATCGCCGCCGCGCCGGGGCCGTCGAGCGCGATGGCCGGCCCGCCCGCCGCCGCACCCGCCGCCGCGCCGGCCCCCGCGCCCGGCGCCTGCGGCACGCGCGTCACTCGCGGCACCGCCACTCCGCACTCCTGGGCGAGCGTCCCGATCGCCGATGCCCCGGCCAGGGAGTGGAAGCCGCCGTCGCAGTCGGTTGCCGAGGGGAGGGTGGTGGTGCCCGGCACCGGGAGGAAGCCGATCTCGCCGGTGCCGCCGGAGGCGCCCCGGCGCAGGGTGCCGTCGAGGACGACGGCGGCGCCGACGCCGTGGCCGAGCCAGAGGAGGACGAAGGTGTCGCGGTCGCGGGCGGCGCCCTCGCGCTGTTCGGCCAGGGCGGCGAGGTTGGTCTCGTTCTCGACGATGACGCGCGCCTCGGGAAGCCGCTTCTGGAGGGCCGCGGCCAGGTTGCGGTGCCAGGCGGGCAGACCGGTGGAGTCACGGAGGTCGCCGGTGGCCGGGTCGATCAGGCCCGGAGCGCCGATGCCGACGGTGTGCAGCCGCCCGTCCGCCGGTCCGTTCCCGCGTCCAGCCCGTACGTTCCCGCGTCCAGCCCGTACGTTCTCGCGCCCGGCCCGTCCGTCCTCGCGTCCGGGCGTCTCGACGGCGCCCGCCTCCTTCGCGGCCCGTTCCACCGCCGCCACCGCCAGCTCCACCGCGGGTCCGGTGCCGGTGTCCTCGCCGATCGGTACGGACGCCTCGGCGAGCACGCGCCCGACCAGGTCGGAGACGAGCACGAAGACCCCCTCGGTGCGCACGTCGAGCGCGGCGAGGTGGGCGCGGCCGGCGACGATGCCGTACAGGCGGGCGTTCGGGCCCCGGCGCTGCTCGCCGGACTCGCCGACCACCGTGATCAGACCGGAGACCGTGAGCCGTTCGACGAGGTCGGCGACCGTCGGCCGGGACAGTCCGGTCAGCTGCTTCAACTGTCCTGCCGTCAGCGGGCCCTCCTGCTGCAGCAGCCGCAGGGCGGACCGGTCGTTGATGGCCCGTGCGGTGCTCGGTGATGCGGGCATGACGGGAATCCTCCCAGAAACAGGCGGCCGTAATACTCCCTATCTATCAGGCAGGGTCCCTGATAATTTACGCCCGGTCAGCGGAGTACAACACGCCGGTACGGCCGGGCGCGGCGGGGGAACTCCCCGGGGAGGGGCTGGAACATGGGTGACGTGGGCTTCACACGCGAGGAGGTCAGGCGCGCCCGGTACGCCGTGGCGGCCGTGTTCGCCGTGCACGGCGCGGTGACCGGCTCGTTCGCGACCCGGGTGCCGTGGATCCAGGACCACGCCTCGCTGAGCGCGGGACAGCTGGGCTTCGCGCTGGCGTTCACGGCGTTCGGCGCCTCGTGCGCGATGCCGCTGGCGGGCCGGATCAGTCACCGCTTCGGCAGCCGTACGGCGCTGCGCGGGCTGCTCGCGCTGTGGACGCTGTCACTGATCCTGCCGTCGCTGGCGCCGAACCTGTACACGCTGTGCCTGGCGATGTTCGCGTACGGCGCGACCGCCGGCATGGCGGACGTGGCCATGAACGCGCTCGGTGTCGAGGTCGAGCGGCTGCTCGACCGGTCGATCATGTCGGGGCTGCACGGCATGTGGAGCGCGGGCGCGCTCATCGGCTCGGCGGGCGGCACGCTCGCCGCGCACCTCGGCGCGGACGCGCGCGTGCATTTCGCGTTCGCGGCCACCGTCCTCACCGTGCTCGGCCTGGTGGCCTGCACCTGGGTGCTCGACGTCCAGCCCGCCGAGGACGAGGAGCCGCCGCCGCGGTTCGCGCTGCCGCCCCGCTCGGCGCTGCTGATCGGCGCGGTCGGCTTCTGCGCGGTGTTCGCGGAGGGGGCGAGCCTGGACTGGTCGGCGGTGTTCCTGCGGGACCGACTGGATTCCTCGGCAGGTCTGGCGGCGGCCTCGACGACCGGGTTCATGCTGACCATGGCGGTGGCCCGGATCGCCGGGGACGCGGTCGTGAACCGCTTCGGCGCGGTGCGCACCGTGCGGGCCGGCGGGGTGCTGGCCGGCGTGGGCGGCGTGCTGGTCGTCCTCGCGGGGCATCCGGCGGTGGCGATGGCCGGTTTCGCGCTGATGGGGCTCGGTATCGCCGTGGTCGTGCCGCTGTGCTTCGCGGCGGCGGGGCACGCGGGGCCCAACCCCAGTCAGGCGATCGCGGGCGTGGCCACCATCACCTACACCTCGGGGCTGGTCGCGCCCAGCCTGATCGGCGGGGTGGCGCAGGCGACCAACCTGATGGTCTCGTTCTGCATCGTGGCCGCGCTGGCCTGCGGGCTCGCCGTGTTCGCGGGCGTGCTGCGCACCGCCGAGCGGGGCGGCCGCAGCGAGGTCAGCCGGCAGGCCGCAGCAGTTCCCGACCCACGGCCCTGAAGCCGTCGGTCCAGGGCGCGGGGCGCAGGGTGGCGGCGTCCAGCCGGACGAGCACCCGGGTGCCCCGCGCGTAGGTCCGGGTGCCGTCGGCCGAGCAGAACCGGAAGCCGTAGGTCAGGCCGGTGGTGCCGAGCCGCTCCAGCCAGAGGTGGACGGCGTAGGTGCCGGGGCTGGCCACCGGCGCCTCGTAGCCGATGGTGAGCTCGCGGACCGCGTTGCACGCGTCGCCCGCGGCCGCCCAGTCGCCGTCGAAGCGGACCCCGTGCCCGTTCCACAGCTCGGTCCAGGCGCGCTCGACCAGCAGCGGGTAACGGGCGTTGTGGAGGAGCCCGAGGGCGTCCAGGTCGTCGAAGTGGACGGTGACGGGTATCAGGCGGCCGTAGGCCACGGCGGGGGCGATCGGGGCTTCGGCGGACACGGGAGGGGCTCCTGAACGGTGGTACGAGGCACTGGAGGCGCTTGAGGTACTGGGGGGCACTCCATACTAAGCGACCGCTCAGGAGCCCGTGCCGGGACGTCTCCGCCAGGAGGCCCCCTCCGGGAGGCCCCTCGCCTCAGGACCGGAAACCCTCACGGCCAGGACCGCAAGCGCTCAGGGCCGGGGACCGGAAGTCTCCAGGGGCAGGACCGCAAACCCTCACGGCCAGGACCGGAAGTCCTCAGGGTCAGGACCGTAATCCCTCAGGGCCGGGACCGGAAGTCCCCAGGCCGAGACGGGGAACCTCCAAGCCCGGGACCGGAAACTCCCAGGCCCAGCACCTGAAACCGCCAGGTCCAGGACCGGAAGCCCCCAGACTAAGCTCTCTCAGCCGGTGATCGAGTCCAGTTGCTCGGCGGCGGGCCGCAGCGCCCAGAGATCGCCGCCGGGCGGCGCCTCCAGCTTCGGCACGGCCGCCTTCGCCGCCCGGTCCCCCGCGTCCGCGGCCGCGTGCACGACATCGCAGGCCGCGTACCGGTAGAACTCCAGCTCGGGGTGCGGCCAGGCGGCGGCGCCCGTCGCCGCGGGCAGCAGGTAGTCGACCGCCTTGAACAGGCTCTGCCCGTCCGGCCCCCGGTAGTCCCACGGGTTCACGCCGACGTGCCGGCCGATGGCCGCGAGGCGCGTGTAGGCGACGAGGTCGAAGGTCGAGTAGTGCCAGCTGCGGGTGCGCGCGAGTTCCTGCGGCTGGCCGCCGTCGCCCGCGATCTGCGGGGCGATCCGCTTCGCGCGCGCGTCGAGCACGGTCCGCCGGGTCAGGGCGGTGTCGCCGGTGGCGTAGGCGAGGGCGGCGAGCTGCATGTCGTAGAAGGTGCCGTGGTTGTTCGCGGCGGCACCTTCCTGCTTGCCGAAGTCGCTGTTCTTCAGCCAGTCCAGGAAGTCGGCGTTCCACGCGCCCATCGCGCCGCGGTCCCGCTCGGTCCAGCCGGGGGCACCGGTGGCGAGGACGGCCTGGGCGTCGAGCACGCTCGTGTACGACTGCGAGAAGTCGATGACGCCGATGGCCCGGCCGTCGTACTTGCAGGGGATGAACTGGGCGTGGTCCAGGTCGGGGTTCATCCGGGTGTCCGGGTCAAGGAACCATGTGCGCAGGATCTGTCCGGCCTTCTCGGCGTAGCTCCGCCTGCCGGTGTAGTACCAGGCGAGCGCGAGGTCGTACGTCGAATCGAAGACCTTCTCGGCGTCCTGCCGGTCCGTGCCGCTGTCGACCTCGGGATTGCGCTGGCCGTCGCGCTGGACGTAGGGACAGCCCCACGGATTGTCGGCGGTGGGGGTCGTGGTGGGCCACCAGTAGGGCGCCTGGCTCAGGTACTCGTGGACGTCGCCGCCGGGGGCGGGCTTCGGCTTGTCGACGACCGTCCACGGGCCCTGGTCCAGCCAGGCGTCCGCGCGGGCGGTCAAGTCGTCGACCGCGCGCCGCAGTCGGGCATCACCGCGGTCGAGGCGGGCGCGGGTCCGCTGGAGGCGGGCGCCGTCGAGGACGGCCGTCCGCGGGGCCGCGGGCGCAGCGTGGGACGCGTAGGTCACATGGGGCGTATGGGACGCGTAGGTCGCGGACGCGTGCGCGGAGGGGACGAGCACGGTTGCGAGGGTCACCACCGCGGCCAGCAGCCCGGCCGCACGGGATCTTCCACTCATCGGACACTCCGATCAGATCTCGCGGATCTCGTCGATGCTGTCAGATATGTGAATGCTGTTCATGAGCTGGACCGTGCGAGCGTAGGGCCGCCAGGTAACCGTGACAATGGTGCGGACCATCTTCACGTACAGAGAAAGCGAAGCCCCACCATGGACCTCGGCGTGCGCTGGAAGCTGCACGGTGGTGACGGGCGTACGCCCGCACCCGGAGCAGTGGTACGCCCCGACGAACGACTCACCTGGCCGCGCACGGTGGGGCTGGGCGCCCAGCACGTCGTGGCGATGTTCGGAGCCTCCTTCGTCGCCCCCGTACTCATGGGCCTGGACCCGAACCTGGCGATCATGATGTCGGGCGTGGCGACCGTGATCTTCCTGCTCGCCACCCGCGGCCGGGTACCGAGCTATCTGGGCTGCTCCCTGTCGTTCGTGGGTGTGGCCGCCGTCATCCGCGCGCAGGGCGGCACCAGTGCGACCGTGACCGGCGCCGTCTTCGTGGTCGGCGTGGTGCTGTTCCTGATCGGCCTCGCGGTGCAGCGCTTCGGCGCCCGGATCATCCATGCCGCGATGCCGCCGATCGTGACCGGCGCGGTCGTCATGCTGATCGGGTTCAACCTGGCCCCGGTGACCGCGTCCACCTACTGGCCGCAGGACCAGTGGACGGCGTTGCTGGTCATGCTGTTCACCGGTCTGGCCGTCGTCTGTCTGCGCGGTTTCTGGTCGCGCATCGCGATCTTCCTCGGCCTGCTCTTCGGGTACGGCATCTCCTGGGTCTTCGACCAGGTCCTCGGCAAGATCCACTCCAACGACGGCAGCGGCAGGATCACCGACCACTGGCGGCTGGACCTCTCCGGCGTCGGCAAGGCCGACTGGATCGGGCTGCCCCACTTCCACGGGCCGAGCTTCCAGTGGTCGGCGATCCTCGTCGCGCTGCCCGTCGTCATCGCCCTGGTCGCGGAGAACGCGGGCCACGTCAAGGCGGTCGGCGAGATGACCGGCGACCCGCTGGACGACAAGCTGGGTACGGCGATCTCGGCGGACGGCGTCGCCTCCATGCTGTCGACCGCGGTGGGCGGCCCGCCGAACACCACCTACTCCGAGAACATCGGCGTGATGGCCGCGACCCGCGTCTACTCGACCGCCGCCTACTGGGCCGCCGCCGGATTCGCGCTGCTCTTCGGCCTCTGCCCCAAGTTCGGCGCCATCGTCGCCGCCGTCCCGGGCGGTGTCCTCGGCGGCATCACCGTGATCCTCTACGGCATGATCGGCCTGCTCGGCGCGCAGATCTGGCTGCACGGCAAGGTGGACCTGCGCAACCCGCTGAACCTGGTGCCGGCCGCCGCGGGCATCATCATCGGCGTCGGCAACGTCTCCATGAAATTCACCGACAACTTCTCCCTGAGCGGCATCGCCCTCGGCACGCTGGTCGTCATCACCGGCTACCACACGCTGCGCGCCTTCGCCCCGCCCCATCTGAAGACACAGGAGCCCCTGCTCGACGAGGGCACGTCGTCGTACGACGAGACGGCGGAGGAGAAGGACCGGAAGGACGGGAAGGACCGGAAGGACGGGAAGGACCGGAAGGACCGGAAGGACGGGACGGGCGAGCTGGGCGGCGCGTAGGGCGCGCGGGGCCGGCGGGGCACGCGGGTCCGGCAGGACGCACAGGGCAAGCACAACACGCAAGACACGCGGGACCAGCACAACGCGTAAGACACACAGGCCCAGCAGGGCGCGTCGGAGTGTGCTCCGCGGGAGCCGGCGGTCGTCGCCGATGCCCGGGTGTCCCCCGTTCCGGCGAAGTGCCGGGCCGGTCGGCGCGCCGGGCGGGGCGGGGCTGGGACGCTTCGCTCATGGCGCAGTTGGAGCACTTCACCACGCCCGTCGACGCCGTCCTCGCCCGGATGCGCGCGCTCGACGCGGAGTTGCCCGAGCGGGACGGCATCGCCGTGTTCAACCGTGTCTACCTCGCCGTCACGGAGGAGGTCGACCGGCATCTGGCCGACGGGGACTTCCCGGACCCCCGGGCGGCCTCGGCGCTGGACGTGCTGTTCGCCGGGCGGTACCTGTCGGCGGTGGACGCGGCCGCCCGGGACCGCCGTCCACCTGCCTGCTGGCGGCCCCTGTTCCAGCTGCGCCGCCATCCCGGGGTACGGCCGCTTCAGTTCGCGCTCGCGGGCATCAACGCGCACATCGGGCACGACCTGGCGCTCGCCGTCGTCGACACCTGCGACGCGCTCGGCTGTGAACCGGCCGATCTGGAGGACGAGTTCGACCGCGTCGGCGAACTGCTCGTCGCGCTGGAGGAGCGCGTCCGCGAGGATCTGATGCCGGGCCCCGACCTGCTCCAGATCGCCGATCCGATCACGCATCTGGTGGGGTCCTGGAGCCTGGAGCGGGCACGGGACGCGACCTGGACGGCGGCCAGGGCGCTGTGGGCGCTGCGCCGCTTCGACGATGTCGCCGAGGAGTTCACCGAGCGGCTGGACGCGGCGGTCGGTCTCGCCGGCCGGATGCTGCTCACCCCGCTGGCCGACTGAGGCGGGCGGAAGTCTCCCGCGCGAGCCGCCCCCGGAACAACCCCGCGCCGACCGTACGTTGATCGTCCACCAACCGATCGCAGAGGAGCAACGGTATGGCGACCCGGCTCGGCCTCAGCCTTCCCCAGATGCGGCAGTACTCCGTCGGCAGGGACGTGCCCGACGTGGCACGGGCCGCCGAGGAGATCGGCTACGACAGCCTGTGGGTCTTCGAGCGGGCCCTGTTCCCCGAGCCCGCCACCCAGGGTCTCTACAACGTCGAGGGCCTCCCCTGGCCCGACCAGTACCGTGGCGTGGCGGACCCGCTGGTCACCCTCACGCTGGCCGCCGCGGCGACCGAGCGGGCCAGGCTGGGCTCCAGCGTCCTGGTGGCCCCGCTGCACCTGCCGTTCCAGCTCGCCAAGTCCCTGGCCACGCTGGACGCGGCGAGCGGCGGCCGGGTGCTCGCGGGCTTCGGCACGGGCTGGTCCCTCGACGAGTACGCGGCCTCGGGCGTGCGGCCCTTCGAGGAGCGCGGCGCGGTACTGGACGAGACCATCGAGGTGTGCCGGGCCGTGTGGGGTCCGGATCCGGTCGGCTACGACGGGCGGATCACCACGATCGCGTCGGCCGAGGTCGGGCCCAAGCCCGCGCGGCCGATCCCGATCCTGCTGGCAGCGGGGAACCGCAGGGCCTGGCGCCGTCTGGTGGACCACGCCGACGGCTGGCTGCCGGTGGGCATGGGCGCCGAGCAGGTCGCCCAGCAGTGGCGTCAACTGCGCGAACTGGCCGAGGAACGCGGTCGCACGGAGCCGATCCAGACGGTCCTGCGGGTCAACACCACCGTGCTCCCCAAGGCGTACGAGGGCGCGGACCGCCGCCCCTTCCAGGGCGACGTGGACCAGATCGTCGAGGACCTGGTGGCCCACGCGCGGATCGGCCTGGACGAGATCCTCGTCGACCTCGCGGGCAGCGCACGTGACGCCCAGGAACTGAAGGACCTGGCCGCCGAGGTCTTCGAGAAGGCACGGGCCGCCGGCGTCTGAGGCCCGGCCCGAGGGGCCCTGGGCCCGGTTCGGGCGGGGGGTCACCAGGGGCGGATCGGGTGCATTCCGGTCCGCCTGCCCTCCTCGTCCAGCAGATGGCCCATGCGCTTGACCGTGTGCAGGCCCACGATCCGGTCGGTCACCGTCAGCGTCGGCAGCCGTGAGCACAGGGCGGCCTCGCGGCGCTGGATGTCGCTGAGGTCGTGCACCCACAGGGTGGCGAAGATGTTCGAGGTGCCGGTGACGGCAGCGACCAGACGGCACTCGGGCAGCGCGGCGAACGTGCGGTGGGCGGTGGGGATGTCCCGTGCGGGCGTCCGGCCGAGCAGCGAGACCGGGACCGGGTGCCCGCTCAGGGCGGACGCCATGTCGCAGCGGAAGGCGAGCACGCCGCAGTCGGTCAGCCGGCGCAGCCTGCGGCGTACGGTGGCGGGGCTGGTGTCCGCCTGATCGGCGAGCGCGGCCAGGCCCAGCCGCCCGTCGCGCACCAGGGCGTCGAGCAACGCCCGGTCGACGGCGTCGAGTTCGACGACGGAGGCCGGCTCCCCCGCCCCCGGGGCCATGGCGCCGAGCGCGCTCAGCTGGGTCGGTGCGAGCGAGCGCAGCCGCCACCGGCTGCCCTCCACGAACAGTGACGTGGCGAAGAGGCACTCGACCGAGACGAGCCCCGGCAGCGGTTCGAGGCGGGTGGTCACGAAGCGAGTCAGTGCGGGCAGATCGGGCGCGAGGACGTCCAGGAGCAGGTCGGCGCTGCCGGGCCCGGTGAGTTCGACGGTCGCGGCCTCCTCGAACGCGCAGAGCCGTTCGGCGATGTCGGCGCGGCTGCCGGGTCGGCAGCGCAGCAGCACGAACGCGGTGCAGCGCGTGCGGACGAACTCCCTGCCGGGCACCGCGGAGACCCACGCCAGACCCTCGCCACAGAGCCGCTCCCAGCGGCGCGCGAGGGTGCCCGCGGTGACGCCGAGCGGCGGCGCCAGCTCGGTCCACGACGCCCGGGGGCGCAGCTGGAGCGCGTTGACGAGCGCGAGGTCCAGTTCGCTGATGATGACTGTTTCTGGCATCGGGCCAGCACCCCACGCATGTTTCCGTCGAAATCACGGCTCGGTTCGGCCGCCGCCCGCACAGTAACCACCACTTTCGATGCGGGCAACCAGAAGGGAATCTGCTGTGCGCACAGACGGATCGGCCCAGGGCGGCGGCGTCCGGCCCGGCGGGGCACTCCTCGGCACCGGCCGCGGCATGCTCGGCGCGATGGCGGTGGTCATCGTCTTCAGCGGTGTCGTCCAGGGCTACCTCACCCCGCTGCTGCCGGAACTCGGCGGCCGGCTCCACCTCGGCGGTGTGGGCCAGAACAACCTCTATCTGCTGTCCCAGTGCGCGTTCGCGGTGCTCACCCCGCTGCTCTCGCGCCTGGGCGACCTGTACGGGCACCGCAGGCTGCTGCGGGTCGCGGTCACGCTGGTGGCGGCCGGTTCGCTGCTGATGGCCGTCGCACCGACGGTGGCGACGCTCGCCGTGGGCATGGTGCTGCAGGGCGCGGTCGTCGGCTTCTTCCCGCTGCTCGCGGGGATCCTGCGGTCCCGGGCACCCGAGCGCGGCCGGATCGGCATGTCGGTGCTGGTGGGCGCGCTGCTCATCGCGATCGGCGTCGGCGGCCTGGTCGCCGGCACGCTCAGTGAGAGGCACGCGGCGGCGGGCCTGTGGGTGGCGGTGCCGGTGGCGGCCGTCGCCGTCGTCGCCGCCCTCGTGCTGCCGGACAGCGACACGGAACGCGGCGGCCGGTTCCACTACGGCGCGGCGGCGCTGCTGACGGCCGGACTCGTCGCGCTGGTCCTGGTGCTGGCGCAGGGCGAGGCCTGGGGCTGGCTGTCGGCGCGCTCGCTCGGCACCGGGGCACTCGCCGCGCTCGCCCTGGTGACGTGGGTGGCGGTGGAGCGCAGGGCCACGCATCCGCTGGTCAGCGTGCGGATGCTGCGGGACCGGCGGCTCGCGGTCATCAGCGCGCACACGTTCTGCGCGGCGTTCGGCACGATCGGGTTCCTCGGCGCCAACGCCCTGTTCCTGGGCGCCGACCCGGACCGCACCGGCTACGGCATGGGCCTCGGACCGCAGGCCATCGCCACGGTCTCCCTCGCGATGGTGGTGGCGGGCTTCGCCGGGTCCACCGCGACGCCGCGCCTGGCCCGCCGGATCGGCGACCGCGCGGTCCTCGCCACCGGCGGCGCCCTGACCGCGCTCGGCTTCCTCGGCATGGTCGTGTTCCACGCCACGCTCACCCAGTACATCGTCTCCGCGCTCGTCGTGGGGCTGGCCACGGGCCTGTTCTCGTCGATCACCAGGACGCTGTCCGCGGAGGTCGTGCCCGAGCGCGAGACCGCGCTCGCCGTGGGCGTCAACGAACTGGCGCTGTCCCTGGGCGCGGCGATCGGCGCGGCCGTCATCGGCGCCCTGTTCGCCGCGCACCAGCACGGCAGTCACATCGCCCTGTCCGGCTTCGCGTGGAGCTGGGGCGTGTGCGCCGGGGTCGCGCTCCTCGGCTCCGCCCTCGCCCTGGCCTACGGCACCACCGCCCAGCCGTCCGTCCTGCCCCGCACCGACACCGTCACCCCGAAGGAGGGCATCGCGTGAACACCCGTACCGACGTGATCAGCACCCGCACCGATGTGGCCGAGGCGGTCCTGAAGTGGTCCGACCGACTGGTCGGGCTCAGCCACAGCCTGCACGCCGAACCCGAGACGGCCCTCGACGAGCACCGCTCCGCCCGGAAGATCGCCGACCTGCTGGACGCGGCCGGGTTCACCGTGACACGGCCCCTCGCCTCCCTGCCGACCGCGCTCGACGCGACGTACGGCAGCGGTGATCTGGTGATCGCGTTCTGTGCCGAGTACGACGCGCTGCCGGGCATCGGCCACGCCTGCGGGCACAACGTCAACGGCGCGGCGGCGGTCGGCGCCGCGCTCGCTCTCGCGGCGGTGGCCGACCGGGTCGGTGTCACGGTACGGCTGATCGGCACGCCCGCCGAGGAGGACATCGGCGGCAAGGTGCTGCTCATCGATGCCGGGGTGTTCGACGACGTGGCCGCCGCGATGATGGTGCACGCCGCGACCGAGGACACGGTGGGCGCGTCCTCGCTGGCGATCGGCGCCTGGGACATCACGTACGAGGGAAGCCCGGCGCACGCGGCGATCGCTCCCTGGGACGGCGTCAACGCGCTCGACGCCCTCACCGTGGCGCAGACCGCGCTCGGCCTGCTGCGCCAGCATCTGCCGCCGGGCTCGCTGGTGCACGGCATCGTGACCGACGGCGGTTCGGCGCCGAACGTCGTACCGGACCTCACCCGCGCCCGCTACGAGGTCCGGGCCCCGTCCCTGGAACAGCTCAGGGCCGTCCAGACCAGGGTCCGCGCCTGCTTCGAGGCGGGGGCCCAGGCCACCGGCGCGCGGCTCCGGCTGGAGCCGCACGGGCGGGACTTCGCGGAGCTGTGCCAGGACCCGTTCCTCACCCGTGCCTACACCGACGCCGCCCACGCCCTGGGCCGCGTCCCGCAGGACCGGCACGGACAGACCATGGCGTCCACGGACATGGGCAACGTCTCGCGGCTGCTGCCCACGATCCACCCCACCGTCGGCTACGACACGGGCGGCGCGCTCCAGCACACGGCCGGGTTCGCGGCGTACGGGACGTCGCCGGGCGCGGACCGCGCGGTCCTGGACGGCGCGCGGGCCCTCGCCCTGACCGCGGTGGCGGCGGCCACGGACCCGGAGCAGCGCCGCCGGCTCCTCGACGGCGCCGCCGAACGCCGCGCCGCCGGGCGGCGCAGCGCCGAACGCTGTTAGTCCTCGGGCAGTTCGACCGGCGCGATCTCGTCGTACAGGTCGCCGGGGCCGGGGTTCGTCGCGTCGGTGGAGCCGCCCAGCTGGTGCATCACGCCCCACACCGCGTTCAGCGCCGTCTGCACCGCGCCCTCGGCCCAGCCGGCCGTCCACGAGATGTCGTCACCGGCGAGGAAGATGCCGCGCCGGTCCTCCGGGAGCCGGTCCTGCATGAAGTGCGTGAACAGGCGGCGCTGGTAGCGGTAGTGGCCGGGCAGGTTCGCCTTGAACGCGCCCATGAAGTACGGCTCGTTCTCCCAGGACACGGTCACCGGGTTGCCGATGATGTGCTTGCGGATGTCGACCTTGGGATAGATCTCGCCGAGCGACTTCAGCATCACGTCGAGGCGCTCGTTGGCCGACAGCGGCAGCCACTTGAGGCTGTCGTCGCACCACGTGTACGAGAGGCAGATGACGGCCGGCCTGTCCGGTCCGTCGTCCAGCAGGTAGGTGCCGCGCGTCATCCGGTCGGTCAGCGTCATCGACATGACGTCCCGCCCGGTGTCCTCGTCCTTGTCCAGCCAGAACGGCCGGTCCACCGGCACGAACAGCTTGCTGGACTCCATGTAGTGGGTCCGCTCGATGGCCGTCCAATGATCGATCGGGAAGAGCGCGTCGTCGCAACTCACCTTCGACAGCAGCATCCAGGACTGCGCGGTGAAGATCGCCGCCTGGTAGGTGCGGATGTCGCCGGCCGCGTCCGTCACCGTGATGCGGTTGCCCGCGGTGCGGGCGAGCCGGGTGACGGCGGGGCGCGGGGTGTCGCCCTCGTGCAGGGATTTCAGCGACGTGCCGTACGCCCAGTGCACGATCTTCTCGGGCTCGCGCTCCCACAGCCGCAGCGGCAGTTGCTGCGAGCCGCCGACGATGCCGCGGTGGTGGTCGTCGGCCTCGGTGTAGACGACGCGCAGGATCTCCAGGATGGAGTTCGGGAAGTCGGTGTCCCAGCCGCCCGTGCCGAAGCCGACCTGGCCGAAGATCTCGCGGTGCCGGAAGGACTTGAAGGCCTCGGAGTCGCAGAGGAAGCCGTAGAAGGTCTGGTTGTCGAGCTTCTCGACCAGCTTCGCCCAGATCTCGCGGATGCGCGGGACGTCCCGCTCGCGCATGGCGCGGTTCATGTCGGAGAAGTCGGCGCCCTCGTCGAGGCACTTGTTCCAGGCGCCGGCGACGTCACGGTAGACCTGGGGCAGGTCGGCGATCGTCTCGGCGTAGTGCGACTCGCCCTTGAGGTCGACCACGGTCGAGGGGGTGGCCTCGGCCAGCGGGTTCGGGAAGGGCCTCGTCTCCAGGCCGACCAGGTCGATGTAGTGCTGCAGGGCGGTGGAGGACGGCGGGAAACGCATCGCGCCCAGCTCGCAGTTGAGCGACTCGTCGCAGCCGTCGAAGCCGACCGTGCGCAGCCGGCCGCCGATCTGGTCGGCCTCGTAGACGACGGGCTTGAGGCCCATCTTCATCAGCTCGTAGGCGGCCACGATGCCGGACAGACCGCCGCCGATGACCGCGACCTCGGTGCCGTGCTCGGTCGCCGGTATCTGGCCGATGCCCGCCGGGTGGGCGAGGAAGTCGTCGTAGGCGTAGGGGAAGTCCGGGCCGAACATGGTGATCGGCGGCTGCTGCTCGTCGGCGTGCTCGACGGCGTTGGGCACCGTGGACGTCATGGGGTACGGACTCCTTGCGCGTGGTGAAGACAGGGGAAGCGTGTGCGGTGGCCCGGGAGGGCTGTGCGGAGGGCTCTCGGCAGGGCTCAGCCGAGCGACCCGTACAGACCGGGGCGGCGGTCCTTCAGGTACGGGTTGGCCTCGCGGGAGGCGGCCAGGAAGGCCGGGTCGGCGTCGGCGAGCACCAGCTGCTCGGTGCGGCCGGCGCGGGTGCGGTGGACGCCGTCGGGCCCGGCGAGGGTGGACAGGCCGAAGAACTCGAACTCGCCCTCCTGGCCGACCCTGTTGGAGTACGCGATGTACAGCTGGTTCTCGAAGGCGCGCACCGGGATCATCGACTCGGCGACCAGCTCGAAGGGATGCATGTTCGCCGTCGGCACGACGAGGAGGTCGGTGCCGGCCAGCGCGTGGGCGCGGACGTTCTCCGGGAACTCGACGTCGTAGCAGATCATCAGGCCCACGGTCAGACCGTTCAGCTCGGCCTGGACGACCGGCTGCTCGCCCGGCGTGAAGTGGTCGCGCTCGAAGCCGCCGAAGAGGTGGGTCTTGCGGTAGTTCGCGAGCCGGGTGCCGTCGGCGGAGATCAGCTGGGCCGAGTTGTGGACGATCTCGCCGTCCCGCTCCGGGTAGCCGTACACGACGGCCAGGCCGTTCCGCGTGGCGATCCCGGCGATCGCGTCGGCGCAGTCGCCGTCGGCGGGCTCGGCGAGGCGGCCGATCTCGTCGCCGATCGCGTACCCGGTCAGGAACATCTCCGGCGCGACCAGCAGCGCGGCGCCCGAGGCGGCGGCACGGCCGGCCGCCTCGTCGAGGATCTTGAGGTTCTCGACGACGGAGCCGGGACGGCCGGAGCTCTGGAGCAGGGCGGTGCGCATGCGTGATCCTCACCGGAAAGGAGGGGTTTCGGGGCCAATTAGAAGGTACGGTCGGCGCGCTCGGCCGGACAAGAAGGAGCCGTTGCGCGCCGGTGCGCGGTTCGTTGCGTGGGAGAGGGCCCGGACGGCGATTCGTTGCGCGCCCTCGCGGACGGTTCGCGGGCGGCACACGGACGGTTCGCGGGCGGTTCCGGCAGGGCTGAGGCGCAGGTCACAGGGGACGTCTACAACTGCTTCAGCCGGTGCTCACGGGCGAGGGAGGCCTGACGGGTGCGAGTGGGCAGCTGCAGCTCGGCGGTCACCGGGGCGTCCGTCACCGGCACCGCCACCGGAACGGGCGCCGGCACCGGTACGGGTACGGGCACCGGCACCTCGCCCTGCCGCTCATCAGCGCGCACCTCGACCGTCGTCGCCAGCACCGCCTCCGGAAGCAGCACCACCGCGGTCGTACCGCCGTACGGCGAATCCCGCAGGCTGACCTCGATGCCGTGGCGGGCGGCGAGGCGGCCTACGACGTAGAGGCCGAGGCGGTCGTGGCGGGTGGGGTCGAAGGCGTCGGGGTCGGTGAGGGTGCGCCGGGCCTCCTCGCGCCGCTCGGCGTCGAGGCCGAGCCCGCGGTCGTCGATCTCCAGGACGAAGCCGTTGCCGACGCGTCCGGTGCGGAAGGTGACCTCGGTGTGCGGCGGTGAGAACGCCGTGGCGTTCTCCAGGAGTTCGGCGAGCAGGTGCACCACGTCGGCGACGGCGTCAGCGGCGACAGCGGTCCGCGGCATCGGTGGCACCACCACGCGCGCGTAGTCCTCGGTCTCGCTCACCGCGGAGGTGACGACGTCCGCGACGGGCACGGGCCTGCGCCACCGGCGTCCGGGAGCCGAGCCGGAGAGGATGATCAGGCTCTCGGCGTGGCGGCGCATCCGGGTGGTGAGGTGGTCGATGCGGAACAGCTCTCGCAGGACGTCCGGGTCCTGCGTGCGCCGCTCCAGGGTGTCGACGAGCTTGAGCTGCCGGTGCACGAGTGCCTGGTTGCGGCGCGCGATGTTGAGCAGCACCGCGAACAGGCCCCGGCGCAGGCCGGCCTGGCGGACGGCGGCCTCGACGGCGGCGAGCCGCGCGGTGTTGAAGGACCTGCGGACCTGGCCGATCTCGTCGTCGCGGGCCGCGTCGGTGGCGAGCGGCGGCGCCTCGGCGAGCGCGTCCACCTCCTCGCCCGCGCTCAACCGGCGCATCACGTCCGGGAGTTGCTGGGTGGAGAGCAGGTCGGCCGCGTCGCGCAGGGTCTCCAGGCGGCGGGAGACGCGCCGGGCGCCGCGCACCGCGAGCCAGAGGGACAGGACGACGGCGGCCAGTCCGACCGCGCCGACGACGGCCGCCTTGGTCAGCTCCCGGTAGGCGAAGTCCCGCCCGCGCGCGGCGGAGTTCTCGGCGGAGCGGGTGCACAGCCGCATGTAGCGCTTGACGGCCCGGTCGCTGGTCGAGCGCCAGGTGTCCGCCGCGACGGCCCGCCCGGCGCTTGCGGCACCGGCCCGCAGCAGCGCGTCCTCGCCCGCGGTGAGCGAGCGGTACAGGTCGCCGTGCTGGAACTCCTCGAACAGGCCGCGCGAGTCGGCCGGCAGGTCCGGCACGTACGTCCGCTCGAAGACGCGCCGGTCCTCGATGGTCGCGGTGAGGCTGTCGTACTGCCGGTCGGTCACGGTCCCGGCCGCCCGCGCCCCGGCGACCAGGGCGTCCTCCCGGGACACGAACTCCCGTACCCGCACCAGTTCGACGACGACCTGCGCCTCCCGGGCCAGTTGCCCGGCCTGGAGCGCGGTGAGCGTGGACTGCACGTCGAATCCGGGCTCGACGAGCGCGCTGTACGCGTCGACCGCGCGGTCCCAGGTGATGCGCCGGGACAGCACGTCCTCGCGCAGTCCCTCCAGCTTGCCGGTGGCGGCGACCACGGCGTCCAGGGCCTGGCGCTGCCGGTCCGTGAGCCGGTCGCGGCCCCCACCCCCGACCGCCTGCCGCATCCCCTCCACGGCCCGGTCGGTACGGCGCTGCTGCCCGAGCAGGTCGCCGGCCGCGGCCGTGTCGAGGCGGGCGCCCAGGTAGGCGGCGGACAGCCGGCGTTCGATCTGCATCTGCCCGATCGCGGTGTCCACGGGGGTGCCGAAGTCCTCGTACACCCCCTGCAGCCGGATCAGGGCGCGCAGTTCGCCGGTGACGGACACCATGGCGAAGCTCCACAGGCCCATCAGCGCGACCGCGGGGGCCAGGGCGAGCGCCACGATCCGGGTGCGGACGGTGGGGGGACGGCCGACGGGCCAGCGCATGGACACCTGCCGGGTTACCAGTCAGTAGAAAGTGCGGCACAACCTACGGGATCGCCCCCTGGTCCGCAATGGTGTCCGCGAGGGTGACCAGCGGTGACGCCTGGTCTCCAGGGGACGACGAGCCCGCTCACGGCCGGGGCAGCGTGAAACGGGTGACGACGGCGGCGTGGTCGGAGGGCCAGTCGTTGTCCGCGACGTCGGGCCAGGGGCGCGGGGTGCCGATCACGAGCGTGCGCGCGTCCCGGACGGTCAGGCCGCCCCGGTGGAGCACGTAGTCGATGCGGTCCTGCGGCTCGGCCCGCCCGCTGCCGTCCTCGTGGACCGGGTGGATCGGCGACCAGGTGTGCCCCGGCTCGGCCGCCGGGTCCGGGTGGGCCTCGCGGTAGGAGTCGGCGAACCCCGCGTCCTGCGCCGCCCGGGTCACCGGCCATGCCACGTCCGGACGGTCCAGGTGGGAGGGGCAGTTGAAGTCGCCGACGAGGACGACCGGGACGCCGTCGCGGGACGATGCGGCGATCCGGTCCAGGGTGTCCCGCATCTGTGCGAGCCGCACGTCCTCGTGGGCGATCAGCTCGGCCGCGCCGAGCCCGTCGAAGGCGCTCTCGTAGGGCCCGTACGGCGCGTGGTCCAGGTGGGCCGTCCACACGTCGACCTCACGGCCGGGCGCCGCCTCGACGCGGACTCCGGCGGCGCCGTAGAAGCCGGCGCCGGGGTCGCCGAAGCGGGCGGTGATGGGGTGCCGGCTGATGACGCCGAGGTTCTCGCCGGCCCGGTGGTGGTGCCAGCCGAGGGCTTCGGCCAGTTCCCGGGCGGCCGTGCCGGCGGTCTCCTGGAGCCCCACGACGTCGGCGCCGCTCTCCAGGACGGCCTTGACCTGCTTGGCGCGGTGGTCGTCGACCTCGCTGCCGCCGAGCCACAGGTTCCAGCTCATGACGCGGAGTTCGGGCGCGGCCATCGCGCGCAGTTCCTCGGTCGTCACCCCGACGAGGGTGTCGCGCAGGGTCCGCCCGGGTGCGGCGCCGATCGGCGCGAGGGACGGCACGGCGAGCACGGCGCATCCGGCGGCTTCGGCGGAGGCCACACCGGTCTCGGTGTCCTCGACGGCCACGCAGCCGGCCGGTTCGACGCCGAGGGCGCGGCAGGCGGCGAGGTAGGGATCCGGGGCCGGTTTGGTTCTCTCGGTGTCGTCGGCGGTGACGGAGACCGCGAACCGGTGCGCGCCGAGGGCGTCGAGGACGACGTCGGCGACCGCGCGCGGGGACGCGGTGACCAGGGCGGTGGGGACGCCGGCGGCGGCCAGGGTGTCCAGCAGGTCGAGCGCGCCGGGGCGCGGCACGATCTCGGTGCGGACCCGGTCGGCGAACTCGCGGTGCAGTTCGGCCGCGAGTTCGGCGCCGTCCCGGCCGCTGCCGGCCGCGAGCCAGGCGGCGGTGTGCTCGACGGGACGGCCGAGCACCTCGGGCTGGTCCGCCTCGCTCAGCGGGCGCCCGGCGACCTGCTCGACCGCCTCCCACCACAGGTGCTCGGTGTCGACGAGCGTGCCGTCCATGTCGAACAGGACGGCTTGCAGCGGGAGTTCGGGGGTGTACGGGATCACTGCTTCTTCGTTCCTCACTTCTGGGCGCGTTCGGCCACCAGCACCGGCCGTTCGGGCAGGGACACGCTGACGGCGGCCCCGGCGCCGAGGGCGGCGGCCTCGTGGGCGGGCAGGTCGGCCTTGACCTCGGTGCCGCCGGCGAGCCGTACGGTGACCCGGACGACGGCGCCGAGGAAGGCGGTGGCGGCGACCCGCCCGGTGCCCTGCTCGTCGGCGCGCACCTGGACGGCCTCGGGCCGCACCAGCACGTCCACGTCCCCGTCCGGGACCTCGGCGCCGGCGCCTGCGTCGGCGTCGGCGGGGAGCCGCTGTCCGAGCACCTCGACCGTGCCGTCCTTCAGCTCGCCCGGGACGCGGCTCATCGTGCCGACGAACTCGGCGACGAAGGCGGTCGCGGGACGGCCGTACAACTCGGCGGGCCCGGCGCACTGTTCGAGCCGGCCGGCGCGCATGACGGCGACCCGGTCGGCGACCGAGAGGGCCTCCTCCTGGTCGTGGGTGACGAAGAGGGTGGTGATGCCGAGTTCCTGCTGGAGCCGGCGGATCTCCTCGCGCAGGGTCAGGCGCACCTGGGCGTCGAGCGCGGACAGCGGCTCGTCGAGCAGCAGCACGCGCGGGCGCAGGGCGAGGGCGCGGGCGAGCGCGATGCGCTGCTGCTGGCCTCCGGAGAGCTGGTGCGGGTACCGCTCCCCCTTGTCGCCGAGGCCGACAAGCTCCAGCAACTCGGCGGCGCGGGAACGCCGTTCGGCCGTACGCATGCCCCGCATGCGCAGCCCGAAGGCGACGTTGTCGACGGCGTTCAGGTGCGGGAAGAGGCTGTACGACTGGAAGACCATCCCGGCGTCGCGGCGGTGGGCCGGGACGTGGGTGACGTCCTCGCCGTCCACCAGCACCGCACCGGAGTCGGGGTGTTCGAACCCCGCGAGCATGCGCAGCGCGGTGGTCTTGCCGCAGCCGGACGGGCCGAGGAGGGCGAGGAACTCCCCCGGGCGGACGGTCAGATCGAGCCCGTCGAGGGCGACGGTGGCCCCGAACTCCCGGCGCAGTCCCCGGAATTCGACGGTGGCCGCCTTCTCGGCGGCGGCCTTCTCAGGCGTGGTGACGGTCATGGTTCATCCCCGGGAGGAAGCGGTTCGGGTACGGCCGCCGGCACCGGCGAGCGCGAGGAGCAGGGCCCAGGTGACGAGCAGGCTGAGCACGGACACGGCGACGGACATCTGGGCCTGCGAGCCGCCGACGTTGTAGATCCACACGGCGAAGGGCTGGTAGCCGAGCAGGTGGGAGACGGTGAACTCGCCGAGCACCAGCGCCAGCGTGAGGAAGGTGGCGTTCAGCAGTGCCCCGCGCAGGTTGGGCAGCACGGCCCGCACGAGCGCCTGCGGCCAGGACGCGCCGCAGCTGCGGGCGGCCTCGACGAGGGTGCGCACGTCGATGGCGCGCAGCCCCGCGTCCAGGGCGCGGTACACGAACGGCAGCGCCATCACGACGTACGCGAGGACCAGCACGACGGGGAAGTTCTCGTCCTGGATCACCACGAACGTCTGGAACAGCGGCGTGCGGGAGAGATGTTCGGGGCCCCACTTGAGCACGGTCACGATGCCGGCGACGAAGGCGATCGGCGGCACCACCAGCGGCAGCGAGCAGACCACCTCGACCACGGGCCTCAGCCGTGGCGCGCCGAGCCGCAGCGCGACCACGGCGGGCACCATGAGCAGCAGGACCACCACGATCGTCGCCACGGCAAGCTCCAGCGAGAGCAGCAGGCTGGAGGTGAAGCCGGCCGTGGACAGGATCTGGGTGTAGGCGTCGAAGGAGACGCCCCGGCCTGGCACGTCGACCGTGAAGATCACGGACGCGGTGAGCGGCACCAGGAAGTACAGCGCGGCCAGGCCGAGGACGGCCCAGCGCCAGGGGGTCAGGCGTCGAGCCATCGGGCGCTCCGTCGTTGCAGGAGCAGGTACACGGCCATCACCAGGCCCGCCACCAGCACCATGTCGAGGCTGAGGGCGAGGGCGACGTTCTCCTGGCCGACGAGCACGTTGCCGGACAGGGCGTCGGCGATCTGCAGCGTGACGAGCGGGACCGCGCTGCCCACCATCGCGGCGGCGGTGGCGTAGGCGGCGAAGGCGCTGCCGAAGAGCAGCACGAAGCCGCCGAGCAGGGAGGGCGCGAGGACGGGCAGGGCCACGTGGCGCCAGTACTGCACGGCGGTGGCGCCGTTGTTCAGCGCGGCCTCCCGCCACTGGACGCGCAGACCGTCAAGGGCCGGGGTGATGGTGAGGACCATCAGCGGGACCAGGAAGTACAGGTAGACCAGGACCAGGCCCCAGAAGCTGTAGAGGTCCCAGCCCTTGTCCGTGAGGCCCAGGTGCACGGTCAGGACGCCGGCGTTGCCGAGGGTGGCGACGAAGGCGAAGGCCAGCGGGACACCGCCGAAGTTGGCGAGCACGCCGGAGGCGGTGAGCACGGCCTCGCGCAGCGCCCGGGAGCGGGAGCTGACGACGGCCTGGGCGAGGGGCAGCCCGAGCAGGGCGCCGAGCGCGGCGGAGATCGCCGACAGCCTGACGCTGCCGAGCAGCGCGGTGAGGTACGGGCCCCGCAGCGAGGCCGAGAGGTTCCCGGCCGTGTGGGAGGTGGCGCCGGTCGCCGGGTCCTTGACCGTGAAGGCGCCGTTCAGGATGGCGAGGGCGGGCAGGCCGAAGGCCACGGCGGTGAACGCCAGCAGCGGGACGACGGCGAGCCAGCCGGGGGCGCGGCGCCGCCGCTTCGCCGAAGCGACGGGCGCCACGTCCGCTCGCGGGAGAGCGGTGGTCATCCGGAGACGGCCTTGCCCCAGCCCTGAGCGATGACCGTCTTGGCCTTGCTCTGCTGGTCCTCGGTCGGGAAGGCGGGCGTGCCCGTGACCTTCGGCAGCTTGGCGGCGGCGTCCTTGTCGAGGGTGCCGGCCTTCTCCATGGAGGTCATCAGCACCGGGCGGGCGAAGCCCTTCAGCCACAGGTTCTGGCCCTCGGCGCTGTACAGGTACTCCTGCCACAGGCGGGCGGCAGCCGGGTGCGGGGCGTCCTTGTTGATGGCCTGGGAGTAGTACTGGGCGTACTGGCCGTCGGCGGGGACGGTGACCTTCCAGTCGAGGCCCTTGGACTTGAACTCCTGGGCGTAGCCGGCGTTCAGGTAGTCCCAGTCGATCGAGATCGGCGTCTCGCCCTTCTCGACGGTGGCCGGGGTGGACTCGACCGGCGTGTAGTTGCCGTTCTTCTTCAGCTTGGCGAAGAAGTCCAGGCCGGGCTGGATGTCGTCGAAGGAGCCGCCGTTCGCGAGGGCCGCCGCGTAGACGCCGCCGAAGGCCGAGCCGGACTTGGTCGGGTTGCCGTTGAGGGCGACCTGACCCTTGTACTGCGGCTTGAGGAGGTCCTTGAAGGTGGTGGGGCACTCCTTGACACGCCCCGCATCGCAGCCGATGGAGATGTAGCCGCCGTAGTCGTTGTACCAGCCGGCCTTCGGGTCCTTCTGACCCTCGGGGATGTCGGCGTAGGAGGCCACCTTGTAGGGCGCGAGCAGACCCTGCTGGGCGGCGCTGAGCGCGAAGGAGCTGCCCAGGTCGAGGACGTCGGGGGCGCGGTCCTGGCCCTTGCGGGAGGTGACGGCGTTGATCTCGTCCTGGCTGGAGCCGTCGGGGCTCTCGTCCTCGATCTTGATGCCGTACTTCTTCTGGAAGCCGTCGATGACGGCGCCGTAGTTGGCCC
This sequence comes from Streptomyces sp. NPDC048297, assembly GCF_043201585.1. NCBI lineage: Bacteria > Bacillati > Actinomycetota > Actinomycetes > Kitasatosporales > Streptomycetaceae > Streptomyces > Streptomyces sp. NPDC048297. Next base: position 348,360 of record NZ_JBICZA010000001.1, on the reverse strand, counting down.
AGTCGCGGGGCACCGCGATGATGTGCAGCCCGCCCTCCTTCTGGGCCGCCTCGACCAGGGCGTCGAGACCGCCGACGTCGGCGGCGGAGGTGGCGGTGGCGGCGTTCTTGCCGTCCTTGGTGGTCGACGCGTTGTCGGTGGCGGCGCCGCAGGCGCTCAGGGCGAGCGCGGCGACGACGGCGAGGGAGCCGCCGAGGACGGCGTTTCTCGGCAGGGACACGGTCACGGTCTCTCCAGGGGTGCGCACGAGGGTTCGTTGCGGTGCGGGGTGAGAAGTGCGAAGTGCGGGAGTGAAAATGCGAGAGCGAGAAGTGCGGAGAACTTGTCTGAACAAGTTGGCCTCAGTACGCCCGGTCGTGGTGTCCTGTCGGTGAACGCCGTAGAAACGGCAACCCTTTATTCCCTGCACAGTTCCGGCTGACACGGATCACCACGATTGTCGATTAGGCTGGTCACGCTGTGCACAGCAGGCTGAGCAGAGGGGAAGCATGACCGCGCGACACGAGGAGATCGCCGACGAGCTGCGGCGCGCGATCGACCGCGAGGAGTACACGGTCGGCAGCCGGCTGCCCTCGGAGTCGGAACTCGCGACCCACTACGGCGTGTCCCGCGGCACCGTCCGCCAGGCCGTCGCCGCCCTGACCTCCGAGGGCCTGATCGGCTCCCGCCAGGGCGCCCGCCGCGTGGTGCTCGCCAGCCGCCGCAGTCAGAGCTTCGAGGAACTGCGCAGCTTCGCCCAGTGGGCACGGGCCATGGGCCGCGAGGCCACCGGCCACGTGGTGTCACAGGAGTACCTCCCGGCCACCCAGGAGGACGCCGTACGCCTTCAACTGACGGCCGGGACACCGCTGTTGCACGTACTGCGGGTGCGCGGCCTGGACGGCGAGCCGGTCCTGCTGGAGCGGACCGTGTACGCCGACTGGATCTCACCGGCGGTGGAGGCCATCGAGCCGGACTGCCCGTCCGTCACCCAGCGCCTGTACGACGACACGGGCCTCGTCTTCGCCTACGGCGAGCACGTCATCGACGCGGTCGCCTGCGGCGCGCAGGACGCCGAGTTGCTGGGGGTGCGCCGCACGAGTCCGCTGCTGCGGGTGCGGCGCGTGACGACGACGCGTGAAGGGCGCCCGGTGGAGTGGTCGGACGACCGGTACCGCTCGGACGCGGTGAGTTTCAGTGTCCACAACTCGATCGGCAACAACGCGCTCGCGCGCAAGGCGCCGGAATAGGGGTCGGGGGGTTTTGATCGTCGCCGGGTGCGGGTGATTCGTGGTTTCTCGCGCAGTTCCCCGCGCCCCTTCGGGCAAGCTGCAGTGCAGCACACCTCAAGGGGCGCGGGGAACTGCGCGAACGGCCACAGCGCACCGGCACCCGGCATACGACAGCAACCCCCCGAGCTGGAGGCCGAATCAGCCCGGCGCGCCCGAGGAAAAGCGACGCAGCAACGGCGAAAGCACCAGCACGGACTTCGTCCGCTCCACGAACGGCTCCCCCGCGATCCGCTCAAGGACCCGCTCGAAGTGCCGCATGTCGGACGCGAAGACCTGCGCGATCGCATCCGCCTCACCGGTGACGGTCGACGCGGCCACGACCTCCTGGTACCGCTCCAGCCCCCGCTGGATCGTCTCCGGCGAGGTGTTGCGCCGGCAGTGGATCTCGATGTACCCCTCGGTCTCCCAGCCGAGCGCCGCCGGGTCCACCCGGACGGTGAATCCGGTGATCGCTCCGGTGGCCCGCAGCCTGTCCACGCGCCGCTTGACGGCGGGCGCGGACAAGCCGACGAGCTGCCCGATGTCCGCGTAGGAGCGGCGGGCGTCCTCGGCGAGGGCGTGCACGATGCGTTCGTCGAGATCGTTCAGCACAGGGGGTGGTTCACTTCTTCGGTCCGGTCACTTCTCTGCCGTCACCGCGAGATCCTCAGCGACCGCGAGACGGGAACGGCGATAGCCGTACACGAAGTAGAACACGAGCCCGACGGCCATCCAGACACCGAACACGATCCAGGTGACCGCCGACAGGCTGCCCATCATCCAGACGCAGAACAGGAGGCCCAGCGCGGGCAGCACCGGCGACAGCGGCACGCGGAACGTGCGGTTCATGTCCGGGCGGGTCCGGCGCAGCGCCACGACCGCGATGTTGACCAGCGAGAAGGCGAACAGCGTGCCGATGGTGGTGGCGTCGGCGAGCTGGCCCAGCGGGATCGCGGCGGCGAGGACACCGCAGAACAGGGACACGATCACGGTGTTGGTGCGCGGCGCACCGGTCTTCGGGTGGACCTTGGCGAAGACCTTGGGCACCAGGCCGTCGCGGGCCATCGCGAAGAGGATGCGGGTCTGGCCGTAGAGCACGGTCAGCACGACGCTCGCGATGGCGATGACGGCGCAGAACGCGAGCAGCGTGCCCCAGAAGCTCTGGCCGGTGACGTCCGTCATGATCTGCGCGAGCGCGGCCTCGGAGTCGTTGAACTTCCGCCACGGCTTGGCGCCGACGGCGACGCCCGCGACCAGCACGTACAGGGCCGTCACGATGACGAGGGACAGCATGATCGCGCGCGGCAGGTCGCGCTGGGCGTTCTTCGCCTCCTCACCGGCGGTGGAGGCGGCGTCGAAGCCGATGTAGGAGAAGAACAGCGTGGCGCCGGCGCCGCTGACGCCCGCCATGCCGAGCGGCATGAAGTTCGCGTAGTTGCCGGACTTGAAGCCCATGAAACCGACGGCGCAGAACAGGATCAGCGCGCCGATCTTCACGCACACCATGACGGTGTTGGCCCGTGCCGACTCCTTGGCGCCGCCGAGCAGGAACACCATCGCGAGGACGACGACGATCAGGGCAGGCAGGTTGAAGATGCCGCCGTCGCCGGGCGGCGCGGACAGGGCCTGCGGGATCGTCACGCCGATGGCGCCGTCCAGCAGCTCGTTGAGGTACTCGCCCCAGCCGACGGCCACGGCGGCCACCGAGACGCCGTACTCCAGGAGCAGGCACCAGCCTCAGACCCAGGCGATCAGCTCGCCCATCGTTGCGTACGCGTACGCGTACGAGGAGCCGGAGACCGGGATGGTGCCCGCCAGCTCGGCGTAGGACAGGGCGGAGAACAGCGCGGTGAGGCCGGCGATCACGAAGGAGAGGGTGACGGCCGGGCCGGCCTTGGGGACGGCCTCGCCGAGGCGACGAAGATGCCGGTGCCGAGGGTGGCACCGATGCTGATCATGGTCAGCTGCCACAGCCCGAGGGAGCGCCGAAGCCGCCCTCCCTCACCCTGGCCGCCCTCCGCGACCAGGCGTTCCACGGGCTTGCGGCGCATGAGGCGCGCGGCGACGCCCGGGGACGTGGGGGCGGCCGTTCTCTCGTGGTGCGGGGGTGCGCCTTGGTCGAGCACTCGCTGGCTCCTTCTCGCTGCCGGAGAGCGCGCGGGGACGGGCGGGGGTCTGCCAGGGCAGGAACCGCCGCCGAGCGGAGTCCCCGCCACGCTACGTACAGCGCAGCACCCTACGAGGAGCGGCTTCACGGGCGTAATGCAGCAACCTTGCACATAGCCGCATGATCATTGCGTTCATCGGGCCGGAACGCCCATTCGTTGCGCACGGGCTGCCGGGCGTTGCACACGCGCCCCACCAGCCCCATTTCCCGCCGTCGTCCGGCTGAGGCCCGGCCGTGATGCCCGACCGCAGGGGACCGGCCGTGATGCCCGACCGCAAGGGGCCGGAACGCCGACGGCCCCCGATTCTCCCGGGGAGGGATCATCGGGGGCCGCACCGACGGACTCGGGTCAGCTCCAGCTGGCGTGCAGCGGCTTGCCCTCGGCGTAGCCGGCCGCGCTCTGGATGCCGACGATGGCCCGGTCGGCGAACTCCTCCAGGGAGTTGGCGCCGGCGTAGGTGCAGGACGAGCGGACGCCCGCGATGACCGAGTCGATCAGGTCCTCCACGCCCGGACGGGCCGGGTCGAGGTACATGCGGGAGGTGGAGATGCCCTCCTCGAACAGCGCCTTACGGGCCCGGTCGTACGCCGACTCCTCCGAGGTCCGGTTGGCCACGGCGCGCGCGGAGGCCATGCCGAACGACTCCTTGTAGGGGCGGCCTTCGGCGTCCTGCTGGAGGTCGCCCGGCGACTCGTAGGTGCCGGCGAACCAGGAACCGACCATCACGTTGGAGGCGCCGGCCGCGAGGGCCATGGCCACGTCGCGCGGGTGACGGACACCGCCGTCGGCCCACACGTGCTTGCCGTACTTCTTCGCCTCGGCGGCGCATTCGAGGACGGCGGAGAATTGCGGGCGGCCCACCCCGGTCATCATGCGGGTGGTGCACATCGCGCCCGGTCCGACACCGACCTTGATGATGTCCGCGCCGGCGTCGACGAGGTCCTTGACGCCCTCGGCGGAGACGATGTTGCCGGCGACGATCGGCACCTGCGGGTCGAGGGCCCGCACCACCTTGATCGCGCTGATCATCGACTCCTGGTGGCCGTGCGCGGTGTCGATGACGAGCGTGTCCACCCCCGCGTCGAGCAGCTGCTTGGCCTTGCCCGCCACGTCGCCGTTGATGCCGACGGCGGCGGCGATGCGCAGCTTGCCGCGCGCGTCGGTGGCCGGCGTGTACAGCGTGGCGCGCAGGGCGCCCTTGCGGGTCAGGATGCCGGCGAGCCTGCCGTCCTTGTCGACCGCCGGGGCGTAGCGCCGGTTGTGCGTGTCGAGGGTGTGGAAGGCCTCACGCGGGTCGATGTCCGCCTCGACCAGCAGCAGGTCCTTGGACATCACCACCTCGAGCTGGGTGAACCGGTCGACCCCGCTGAGGTCCTCGTCGGTGACGACGCCGATGGGCCGCCGTTCCTCGTCGACGACCACGCCGGCGTTGTGCGCGCGCTTGGGCAGCAGGGCCAGGGCGTCGGCGACGGTCTGGTGCGGGGCCAGCACGATCGGGGTGTCCAGCACCAGATGGCGGCTCTTCACCCAGGAGATCACGTCGGTGACGACCTCGATCGGGATGTCCTGCGGGATGACCACCAGGCCGCCGCGGCGGGCGACGGTCTCGGCCATCCGGCGGCCGGCGATCGCGGTCATGTTGGCGACGACCAGCGGGATGGTGGTGCCCGTGCCGTCGGGCGAGGAGAGGTCCACACCCTGACGCGAGCCGACCGCGGAGCGGCTCGGCACCATGAACACGTCGTCGTACGTCAGGTCGTACGCGGGCTGGATGTCATTGAGGAAACGCACGTGCCGCACATCCCAGTCGATCAGAGGTGACCCCCCGACGGGTGCGCCGGGGGGAAAAGAGCACGTACTTCATTGTCCCATGACGGAGGGCGGATCATCCCCCCACAGAACATCCAGGCTGGTCGGAGAGGCTTTAGGAGGATCCTCCAAGGGCCAGGACGACGGCGAGGGCGGGGGTGCGGTCGACCGCCTCGGCGAACACGTCCTGCGCGGTCCCCCACTCCTGCGGGTTCTGCTCGGCGAACGGCCGCCAGTCGCGTACGACGATCAGCAGCCCCTGTTCGACGGCCCGCTCGGGCCACACGGTGTGGTCGGACAGGGAGTCGACCAGCGCGTCCCAGTTGCGGCCGAACCAGTCGGGCAGCGCGAGGGCGCTCGCCACGCGGTCCATCAGGCCCGCCTTGTCCGTGACGTCCACGAGGTCGAGGGTGACCGCGAGCCGGCCCGTCAGGTCTTCGCTCATCTCAGCACCGCCCGGAACGAGTTGTAGTGGTCATCGGTGTAGTAGATCTCCCCGCCCTGCCCGGTGACGATCCGCCGCGCCCCGCGGTCGCGGGATCCCGGGGTCGGCACCGTGTACTCGTGGTAGTAGCCGCGTGGGTGTTTCGGGAGGTGCCCCTCGAAGTTCCCGAAGACGATCCCGTCCCGGGCGTACGGGAAGGGTCCGCCCTTGTCGATCAGGGCGAGGGTCGTACGGGCCTCGGTCGGCAGCCGGGACGCCTGGACGGTGGCCGTCCCCTCGGCCCAGCCCGGGGTGGGGGCGGTGACCGAGGACGCCGGGGCGCTGGCCGACGCCGTGGAGGTGCCCGTGTGCGACGAGCATCCCGTCAGCAGGGCGGAGAGACCGAGGACGGAGAGACAGACGAGGAGTCCCGCGAGCGCTCGCGGGACGACGCGACGCGGGAAGCGTCGCGGGACCGGTGGCAGGACGGACCGCAGCAGCATGCCGCCGATGCTGCCACGGCCGTCCCGGCACGGATTCACCACGACCCGCCGCCAGATCCGGCGAGCCTCAGCCGGTGCCGGCCAGCCCCAGCGAGTTCCAGCCGGATCCGGCTGATTCCGGCTGGTTGCAGACGGTTCCCGTCGGCTCCAACCGGCTCTCGCCGGGTCCGGCGATTTCTCGCAGGTCCCCTCAGATCCCGTCGGGGTCGGCGCGGCTGAGTGCCGGCTTAGGCGTCGGGCCCGCCGTCATCAGGGCGTCGGCGGCCGAGGTGTCGGTCACCAGGCTGGTGACCAGCCCGGAGCGCAGCACCGCGTCGATCGCCGGCGCCTTGCGCTGACCGCCCGCGATCGCCACGACCTCCGGGATACGGCGCAGCTGGTCCGCCTTGACCGTGATGCACCGCTCCCCCAGGTCCCGCCCGATCCTGCGCCCCTCGGCGTCGAAGAGGTGCGCGGACATCTCGGCGGCGACACCGAGCGAGGCGTAGTGCGCCCGCTCCTCGTCGCTGAGCATGTCGTGCACCGTCGAGATGCCCGGCTCCCAGGAGCCGATGGAGACACAGGCGACCGTGACCTTGTCGAAGTACTCGAAGGCCCGCGCGATCCCGGTCTGGTTGCGCAGCGCCGCCGCGGTGGCCGCGTCCGGCAGCAGCATCGGCGCGTAGATGGGGTGGGCGTCGCCGCCCGACACCTGGGCGGCGCGGCGGACCGCCTCCACCGAGCCGCGCTCGGCGGTCCCGGCGTCGTACACGCCCGTCAGCTGCACCACCGTGCACGGCGGCAGCCGGTCGAGCGCCGCCGCCATGTGGATGGTGGACCGGCCCCAGGCCAGCCCGAGCACGTCCCCCTCGTTGACGAGTTCGCCGAGCAGGTCGGCGGCGACCTCCCCGAGGTTCTCGGGGTCGGGGGTCTCCTCCGCCTCGGCCGGGGACTCGACCACGACGGCGTGCCTGAGGCCGTACCGGGCACGGAGCGCGTCGGAGCGCTCGGCGTCCAGCTCGGCCGGCACGCGGATCTCGATGCGTACGAGATCCCGTTCGAGGGCGGTCTCCAGGACCCGGGCCACCTTGAAGCGGCTGACGCCGAACTCCTCCGCGATCTGGATCTTGGACTTCCCCTCGAGGTAGAAGCGGCGGGCCATGGCCGCCGCCTGCACCAGCTCAGCGGGTCCCATCCGCATGGCTGACCGGCCCGCCGACATACCCGACACGGCGATCTCCTCACTGCTGTTCACACTCTGGACTCGCCGTTCATCCTTGCAGATTCGGCGGAACTGATCTGCCCTGATCGGGCCCGTTCTCTCAACCGTTCACGTTGCCGTGGCTCAGTGGTCGCATGCCCAGGACGCCCTGGCGGTCGCCTCCTCGGCCTGAGCACGCAGTGCCCGCACCGCCTCCGCGGGGTCCGCGGCACCGTACACCGCCGAGCCCGCCACGAACACGTCCGCTCCCGCGTCCGCGCAGCGCTCGATCGTCGAGGCCGAGACACCGCCGTCGACCTGCAGCCACAGCTGGAGACCGTGCTTGGCGATCAGCTCACGGGTACGGCGGATCTTCGGCAGCATGATGTCCAGGAACGCCTGGCCGCCGAAGCCCGGCTCGACCGTCATGACCAGCAGCATGTCGAGTTCCGGCAGCAGGTCCTCGTACGGCTCGATCGGCGTCGCGGGCTTCAGCGCCATGGAGGCGCGGGCCCCCTTGGCGCGGATCTCGCGGGCGAGGCGCACGGGCGCCGCCGCCGCCTCGACGTGGAAGGTCACGGACGAGGCGCCGGCCTCGACGTACTGCGGGGCCCAGCGATCGGGGTCCTCGATCATCAGGTGGCAGTCGAGCGGGGTGTCCGTGGCACGGGCCAGGGACTCCACGACCGGCACGCCGAGCGTGAGGTTCGGGACGAAGTGGTTGTCCATGACGTCCACGTGGAGCCAGTCGGCTCCCTCGACCGCCTTCGCCTCGTCCGCGAGGCGGGCGAAGTCGGCGGACAGAATGCTGGGGTTGATCTGCGCGGCCATGCCCCAAGCGTGCCATGCCCTGCGGGGGTAGGCCGAGTCAGGTCCGCGGCGGTTGCGGTCGTACGTTTGCTGCGGGTCCGTGCGGGCTGGTCGCGCCCACGCGGCGGAGCCGCACATCGATACAGCCCCGCGCCCCTTTGGGGCGCCGCTCCGGGCGGCGATTCAGCCGGTTCGGCGGATCAGGGCCAGGTACATGGCGTCCGTGCCGTGCAGGTGGGGCCACAGCTGGACGTCGGGGCCGTCACCGAGGTCGGGGACGCCGGGGAGGAGGGGGCGGGCGTCGATCAGTTCGGCGTGCGGGTGCTGCTTGAGCACGTCGGAGACGACCGCGCGGGTCTCGGCGAGGTGCGGAGAGCACGTGGCGTAGCCGACGACCCCGCCGACGCGCACGGAGTCCAGGGCGGTGCGCAGCAGGGAGCGCTGGAGCGGGGCGAAGCTGTCCAGGTCCTCGGGGCGCCGCCGCCACCGTGCCTCGGGGCGCCGGCGCAGCGCGCCGAGCCCGGTGCAGGGCACGTCCATCAGCACCCGGTCGAAGGTGCCGGACCGCCACGGCGGCCGGGTCCCGTCGGCGGCGATGACCTGGTACGGCCCCGGGTTGCCGGCCAGGGCCCTGGCGACCAGACCGGCGCGGTGCGGCTGCTTCTCGGAGGCGAGCAGCGTGGCCCCGCGCTCGGCGGCGAGGGCGGCCAGCAGCGCGGCCTTGCCGCCGGGACCGGCGCACCCGTCGAGCCACTTCTCGTCGGGACCGTCGAGGGGGGCGTTCGCGAGCGCGAGGGCGACCAGCTGGCTGCCCTCGTCCTGCACGCCGGCCCGCCCCTCGCGCACGGCCTCCACCGCACCCGGCTCGCCGCCCTCGGTGAGCCGCACCGCGTACGGCGACCAGCGCCCCCGCACGGCGGCGTCCTCGCGCAGCAGTTCCTCGGTGGTGGCCCGGCCCGGCCGCGCGACCAGCGTGACCTCGGGCCGCTCGTTGTCGGCCGCCAGCAGCTCCTCGACACCGGCACGGCCGCCGCCGAGGGAGTCCCAGAGCGCGGAGACGACCCAGCGGGGGTGCGAGTGCACGACGGCGAGGTGCTCCTCGGGGTCCTCGTCGTAGGGGGGCGCGACCTTCTCCAGCCATCCGTCGAGGTCGTGCTGCGCGACCTTGCGCAGCACGGCGTTCACGAACTTGGCCCGTCCGTCGCCGAGCACGACCCGCGCCAGCTCGACGGAGGCGGACACGGCGGCGTGCGTCGGGATCCTGGTGCCGAGCAACTGGTGGACGCCCAGGCTCAGCACGTCGAGCACCGGCGGGTCGACCTCGCGCAGCGGCCGGTCCACGCACTCGGCGATGACGGCGTCGTACGTGCCCTGGCGGCGCAGCGTCCCGTACACCAGCTCGGTGGCGAGGGCCGCGTCCCGGGCGTCGAAGTCGCCCTTCTCCCGGGCCTTGCGCAGCAGCGGCGGCAGTACGAGGTTGGCGTACGCGTCCCGCTCGTCCACGGCGCGCAGCGCGTCGAAGGCGAGGATGCGGACGGCGTCCTTCTGGGGACGGCGGTAGGGCTTGGCGGGCCTGTGCGGCCGACGGGACTGCTCGCTCACGAAAAAGGTGCTCCGGATGTGAAGAAAGAGGATGCGCCTCCCAGCCTACGTCGGCCGCGCCGGCACACCCTCACCGCCGCCTCGCGGCCTCACCACCGCCTCGCGGAGCCTCACCGCCGCATCGCGGGGCCTCACCACCGCGTCGGCGCGCCCTCACCAGCGCTTCGCGAAGCCTGACCGCCGCCTCGCGGGGCCTGACCACCGTCTCGCGGAGCCTCACCGCCGCCTGGCGAGGGTTCAGCCGCCTCGCGGAGCCTCAGCCGCCGAGCGTCTCGCCCTCGGCGATGCGCACTCCGCGCGCCCAGTCGGCGGCCCGCATCGGCTTCTTGCCCTGCGCCTGCACCCAGAGCAGTTCGACGGCGTACGACCCGGTGCCCACGTGCACGCTGTTCTTGCCGACCGCCAGCTGTCCCACGGTGAGGTCGGTGCGCTCGGGCACGGGCGTGACGTGGACGAGCTTGAGGCGCTCGCCCCGGAAGGTGGTCCAGGCGCCGGGCGCCGGCGTGCAGCCGCGCACGACCCGGTCGACCCGCAGCGCGGGCGCGGCCCAGTCCACCTGGGCGTCCTCGACCGTGATCTTCGGGGCGAGGGTGATGCCGTCGGCCGGCTGCGGCACGGCCTTCAGGGAGCCCTCCTCGATGCCGTCCATCGTCGCGGCGAGCAGCCCGGCGCCTGCGAAGGCGAGCCGGGTGAGCAGGTCGCCGCTGGTGTCGGTGGACCGGATCGTCTCGGTGACGGTGCCGTAGACGGGCCCGGAGTCGAGTCCCTCCTCGATGAGGAAGGTGGAGGCGCCGGTGATCTCGTCCCCGCCCATGATGGCGTGCTGCACGGGCGCGGCCCCACGCCACAACGGCAGCAGCGAGAAGTGCAGGTTGACCCAGCCGTGCGCGGGGATGTCCAGCGCCACCCGGGGCAGCAGCGCGCCGTAGGCGACGACGGGGCAGCAGTCCGGGGCGATCTCCGCCAGGCGCTCGAGGAACTCGGGATCCCTCGGCCGCACCGGCTTCAGGACCTCGATCCCGGCCTCCTCCGCCCGCTCGGCCACGGGCGACGCGACCAGCCTGCGGCCCCGCCCGGCCGGCGCGTCGGGCCGCGTGACGACGGCGGCCACCTCGTGCCGCCCGGAGGCGATCAGGGCGTCCAGGGCGGGAACGGCGACCTCGGGGGTACCGGCGAAGACGAGCTTCATGGGTGGGCTTGGGCCTCTCGGGCGGGATCGGACGGGCAGCGCACAAGTCTATGACTCCGCTCCCCGGGCAACGGGTGGTGTGCGACGCATGGGCGGCGTACGCATATGCCCGCGCGCCCCCACCCCGTGACCAGCGGAGCGCAAACGCGTTGGTCAAGAAAGAGTTGACCACAAAGGGCCGCATTCGGCGGCCCAATTCCTTTCAACGCCGGTTCGAGAGGCTTGTTCATGGCCGACCACGCAACCCACGACGCCCAGGCCCGGGCCAGCCTGCACTTGCTGGTGCGGGACATCGAGCGGGTCCGCCGGCAGGTGGACGCGCTGCGCACCCTCACCGCCCAGTTGGGCAATGTCTACCGCCCGCGCCGTTCCGGCCCCTCCACGGGCTTCGTCGTCTACGGACGCGCCCCCGCCCCCACGGTCCGCCTCGCCCAGGAACTCCGGGACAGTGTCGAGACCCTGGTCACGGCCGCCGTGGACTTCGACCGTTCGCTCGGCTTCTCGTGGGACGCGGTGGGCTCGGCCCTCGGAGTCACCAAGCAGGCGGTGCACCGCCGTTACGGCGCCCGCCGCGCCGCGGCCCAGGCAGCCGCCGAGAACGAGCGCGCGACGGAGGCGTCGGGTGCCTGCACGCTCAACGTGAACACCGGCCTGCCGACGGTGCCGACCGTCCCCGCGGCCCGCTCCATGCCGACGCAGCCGACCGCCGGCAGCTCCGCCCTCCGCGACGACGCGAGGCCCACCGCCTTCCCCGGCCCCCGCAACGGCTGACCGCCCTCCCCGCCCTCCCGGACATCACCGGGAGGGCAGCCGTGTGCCTGAACCCCGGCCGCCCCTCGGCAGACGCCCCGCGACTCCGGCCCCTCGGCCACTGTCCCCCGCTGCGGCCCCAGCCCCTCACCCGGCGCCCACCGAAGCCGCCCCCAGCCAGTGCCGTACCCGTGCCCGTGCCCGGCAAAGACGATCCCCGCCGATGCCCGGCAGAGCCGACCCTCCCCAGCCAAATCCCAGCCGCCGCCCGGCCAAGCCGAACCCCAGCCGAACCCCAACCGGCGTCCGGCGGAGCCCGTCCTCAGCCGATGTCCGGCGGATCGATCCGCACCCGTACCGGCTCCCCGCTCCCCCGTGCCATCCGCGCGGCCTGGGCTGTCTTGAGGGCGGTGGCGAGCGCGGCGCCGCTTCCCGGGGGCACCCGGACGAGGGCCCGCTCCCAGTGCTCGCCCGGCGGGGGCGCTCCGGGTCTGCGGGGCCGTCCGGGCAGGGTGGGCGGGACCGGTACCGGCCCCAACACCTCGGCGTCCGAGGGCAGTTCGACGGTTCCCAGGAACTCGGCGACGGCCTCCTCGGTCCCGGAAACGGCCGCCATGCGGGACACCGGCGGGAATCCCAGTTCGGCCCGCTCGGCCAGTTCCCGCACCGCGTACCCGACGGCGTCCCACCGCACGAGTGCCTGGACCGGGCGCAGTGTCGGCTCGGCGACGACGGCCACGGTCCCCCCGTCGCCCTGCGGTCGTACGAGTGCCGCCGCCGCGATCCACCGGCGCAGCGCGTCCTCGCCGGCCCGCAGGTCCGGACGCCCGAGCATGGCCCAGCCGTCGAGCAGCAGGGCGGCGGCGTAACCGCCCTCGGCCACCGGCTCGGCGCCCGGGGTGCTCACGACCAGCGCGGGCGCGCCCGGCACGGTGTCCAGCACGTGTTCACGCCCCGAGGTGCGCACCGGTACGGCAGGGAAGGCGCGGCCCAGTTCCTCGGCGGTCCTGCGCGCCCCGACGATCTGGGCCCGGAGCCGGAAGCCGCCGCACTCCGGGCAGTGCCAGGAGCCCTCCTCGCGCCCGCACCACTCGCACCGCAGCGCGCCCGCGTCCTGCGCCTGGAGCGGCCCGGAGCAGTGCCGGCACCGCGCGGGCGCCCGGCACCGCGCGCAGGCGAGGCGGGGCACGTAACCGCGCCGGGGCACCTGGACGAGCACCGGTCCGTGCCGCAGCCCCTCCCGGACCACCTGCCAGGCGAGGGTGGGCAGCCGGGCGGCGCGGGCGGCCTCGTCGCGCGCGAGGTCGTCGTCACCGACGGTCCGTACGAGGGGGGCGGCGCGTCGTACCTGCTCGCGCCCGGCGGCCAGGGGCCGCGCCCAGCCGCTCTCCACGAGCTGCGCGGCCTCCACCGTGCAACTCCAACTCCCCAGCAGAAAGCCGCACTTGTCCAGAGCGGCCCGCAACTGCAGCACATCGCGCGCATGCGGCTGAGGGGCGTGCGGCTCGCTGTGGCTGTCGTCGCCGTCGTCCCAGATGGCCACGAGTCCGAGGTCGCGCACGGGCGCGAACATGGCCGCCCGCGTCCCGACGACGGCACGCACGGACCCCCTGCTGACGGCGAGCCACTGCGCGTACCGCTTCTCGGGCCCCGCGTCGGCGGTGAGCAGCGCGTGCCGGCCCTCGCCGAGCCGCGCGGCCAGCGCGGCGTCGACCCGCGCGGCGGCCCGCCCGTCCGGTACGACGACGAGCGCGCCCCGCCCCGAGGCGAGCGTGGCGGCGACGGCACGGGCCAGTTCCTCGCTCCACCCGGGGCCCGGCAGCGCGTTCCACACCGCCCTGGGCGCTCCCCCGGAGGCCAGGGACTCCAGGAACGCGGCCCCGTGCTCGTACCGCGTCCAGGACCCCGCGTCGGGCGCGGCAGGCGGTGGCAGGGGCGCGGGCGACGCCCGCCGCTCGGCCCGCGCGCTGCGGGGCGGCACGGCGAGCTGCAGCACGTCGGCGAGGCTGCCCGCGTACCGGTCCGCGACGGCCCGCGCGAGCCCCAGCAGCTCCTCGCCCAGCACGCGCTCGGGCGACACGACCTGGGCGAGTGCGGCCAGCGGTCCGGAGTAGTCCGATTCCGCACGCCGCTCGACGAGGAACCCGTCGATGAGCCCGCCGCCCTCACGGCGGCCGTCCCGCACCCGGTGCCGCCCGGCCCCGAACCGCACCCGCACCCTGACCCCGGGCTGCGCCTCGGCGTCCAGCTCCTCGGGCACCGCGTAGTCGAAGTACCGGTCGAGATGCAGCGCGCCCTTGTCGACGAGCACCCGCGCGACGGGAAGCTCCTTCGCGAGCGCGGCCCCCCGCCAGGTCCGCGGCTTGGCCCGGGGCACCTTGGCCCCCCGCACGCTCTCCCGGATGAGCGCGAGCTGCTCCGGCGGCGCCCCTTCGGCCCCGCCGTCCCCCGGCACGTTCTCGCTGCTCACGCTTGCATTCTTACCAAACGGCACTGACAACCGCGCCGCTCCACCGTCCCTCCCGGGTGCACCCCCACCGGAGCGACCGCGGCCCACGCACCGGCAGATCATCGGCGTCCCCTCGCGCAAGCCCGCCCCACCGGCCATTTCACCGGCTCTTTCAGCCGCCCCACCCCACTCGTGCGTGCCGCCGTGCCTCACCCCGGTATCAGAACGGGAAACGGGAAACATCGCCGACCGCCTTGCTCGTGCCGGACGCTGTGACGACGCTGGAGTCACCGAACGACCGGGAGCACCGGCGTCGTCGGCACGAGGGGGGTCAGGTGCTGGAGCAGTCGCCTGTGTTCGGCGCTGAACTGCGCAGGCTGCGCATCGCGGCCGGGCTCACGCTGACGCAGCTCGCGTCCGTGGTGCATTACAGCAAGGGTCAGCTCAGCAAGATCGAGACAGGCAGGAAGCGCCCGACCGTCGAGCTGGCCCGCCTGTGCGACGTCGCGCTCGACGCGCGGGGCGCGCTCACCCGGCTCGTCCCGGCCCCGTCGCCCACTCCCCGACCCCGTGGCACCACGCCCACGCCCCATGGCACAGCACCCACGCCCGATGACCCCGCGCCCACGGCTCTCCTCCCGGTGTTACCCGCCGGCATCGACGCGACGGGAGAGGCGACGGGAGAGACCCCAGAGGCTCCGGGAGCGCCCATGGACCCGTCGCATCCGGGGGCACCGTCCCGTCGTCAGGTGATCGCCGCGGGTGCCGCCTCGGTCCTCGCGGCCAAGGTGGCCGAGCTGCGACCGGGCGGCGCCGGCGCCGACGCACTCGCCGGCGAGACCCTGGTGGGCAGTTCGCGGGTGCTGCTCGACCAGTACCGCCGTATCGCCCAGCTGTCGCCGCCCGAGGTACTGGTCCCGGTCCTGGCGGAGCAGACGCGTGCGCTGCGCTCGATGGCCGTGCGGTCGGGCGCCCGGACCGGCCGGGACCTGCTGGCCCTGGCGGCACGCTTCGCCGAGTTCACCGGCTGGCTGGCCCAGGAGTCCGGGGACGAGACGGGCGCCCTGCGGTGGACCCGGCACGCCGTGGACCTCGCCGACGCATCGGGCGACCACGATTTGGCGTCGTACGCGCTCGTGCGCCGCGCCCTGGTGACCTACTACCGCGGCGACGCGGCGGACACCGTGGCGCTGGCCGAGGGTGCGGGCTCCGGCCGGCTGCCCCCGCGCATCCGGGGCCTGGCCGCCCAGCGCGAGGCCCAGGGGCACGCGCTGGCGGGGGACCACACGGCCTGCCTGAGCGCTCTGGACCGCGCCCGTGTGCTCCTGGCCGAGGATTCCTCTGCCGCGAGCGGATCGCCCGTCCTGGGCACGACACACCTCGGCGACCCCGCCTCCATGATCACGGGTTGGTGCCTCGTGGACCTGGGCAGGCCACGGGCCGCCGCCGAGATCCTCGACCGCGAGTGCGCGCGGCTGCCCGCCCAGGCCTGGCGCACCCAGGTCCGCTACGGCGTCCGGCGTGCCCTGGCACACGCGGTGGCCGGCGAGATCGATCACGCCTGCGAGCTGACCGGGCAGCTCCTGCCGTCGGCCGCTCATGTCGCGTCCGCGACGGTGGCCACCGACCTGCGCCGCCTCGCCCGCACGCTGGCGCGGCATTCACGCAGCCGCTCGTACCTGGCCATCGCCCCGCAGCTCACGGCTGTCCTCACCCTCGCCCACTAGCGACACGGGCAGCCGCTCCTCTCCCTTCCCCACGGCAGAAAGGCCGATTCGTCATGTCCGATGTCTTCATCAACTACCGCTCCGGAGACGGCGACCAGGCCGCGGCCACCATCCAGGGCGCGCTGTCCACACGGTTCGGCACGGAACGGATCTACTACGCCAGCAAGTCCATCCCGCCGGGCACTCCCTTCGACGGGCACCTCATCCAGGGCGTACGCCGCAGCGGGGTGCTCCTCGCCCTCATCGGCCCCGGCTGGATCGGCCATCGCCGGCTCGGTGACGCCGACGACTGGGTGAGCAGGGAGATCCAGGAGGCCTTCCTCTGCGACATCCGGGTCATACCGGTCCTGCTCGGTCGTACGACGGAACGCCCCACCCGGGAGCAGCTGCCCCGGAACCTGGCGAAACTCGCGGACTGCCAGGGGCTGCGGTACGACCACCGCAACAACGAGAACGACCTGAAGCAGATCGGAGACGCCCTGGCCAGGCTCGTACCCGAACTCGCCGCGGCCGACCACGAGGCTCACGAGGACACCCCGTCCGGTACGACACAGAACACCGCCGGCGACGTGCACGGCACATCCGTCCAGGCGCACACGGTCAACGGCGACATCAGCAGCGTCAGGGACGTCAGCAGCGTCAAGGACGCCCACGGCGTCTTCCACATCGGCCCCGGCTCCCGCTCCGTGCACATGCGCGACGGCGGCACCTACGTCGAGGGCGACAACAACGGCGGCATCCGCCAGAGCTTCGGGGGCTCGCGCCAGGAGTCGGACGTCGAGCGATGAACGAGGGGTACCGGGACGTCCACCACAACTACAACATGCACTTCGGGGGAGCCGGCGGCGGCCAGAACCTCCTGAACACGCCTTCTGCCACCCCCCGCCGGGTCGCCGAGGACCAGCTCGTCCGCCTGCAGCGCCAGTTCGCCCGGCCGAAGGGCATCAACGACGCCTACGACCTGCTGGCGAACAAGCGCACGGTCATCGTCCACGGGGAACCGGGGAGCGGAAGAAGCTCGGCGGCCCGGGTGCTGCTGTGCGAACTTCCGCGCGAAGGCGGCGGCACCTATCACGAGCTGACTCCGGACAAGCCCGAGGGCAACACCCGCCGCTTGCTCGCCCCCGACCTGATCGGTGAACGGGACCGGATGCTCCTCGACCTGTCCGCCGCGGACGGCCAGGCCTGGCTCGACGTCCAGGGCGAACTGTCCGGCTTCCGGCACGAGGTGCTGAGCAGGCATGCCTACCTCGCGATCGTGCCCCCGCACGACTTCAGGGACCAGCTCTCCTCGCAGTTCGCCGAGTTCAGCTGGGAGACGGGCGAAGTGGAGCGCGCGGAGGCGCTCGTCCGCCATCTGCGGCTGGCCGGCGTGGACGAGCACGTGCGCACACGCACCCCGCCCGCCCTCTTGGCGTATCTCGCCGGCGCGCATCCGCTGCACGACCTGGCCCGGCTGGCCGAGCGCATCGCTGCCGCGCCCGGCACCCGTGGCTTCGCCGCTCGGTGCGAGGCGGCCCTGGCCGCCCATACGGACTGCTCCCCGGACGTCGACAAGCTGGTTCCTCAGCTGCACATGGGACGGCAACGCGCGCTGTTCCTCACCACGGCCATGCTGCACGGGGCGCGCGCCGAGGTCGTGCACGATGCGACGAACCTTCTGGTGAACGCCATGGGGTCCGAACCCGACAACCGGCCACTGCTCGAACACAAGGGGCTCTCCCGGCGTCTGGACGCCGTGGACGCCGGTATCGACGCCGACTCCCGCGTGCGCTTCACCCGCTCCGGCTTCGCGGTGGCGGCGCGCCGGCACTTCTGGCACGAACTGCCTGACATCCGGAACCCGTTGACCGGCTGGCTGACCGAGGTCCTCGCGCTCCGCGACCTGCACGACAGGGACCTGGAGCGCATGGTGGAGCGCTACACGGAGCTGTGCCTGAGGACGCGCGACCTCGACCGGCTCACCGGCCTCGTCACGCACTGGACACGCGAGTCGGAGCCCCGCGCGACCGAGGTACGGGCGACCGAGGTCCGGGCGGCGGCACATCTCCTCAAACACGGAGTCGAGGACGAGAGTGCGGGCGGCGCGTTCCGCGCGAAGATCTACAGCTGGAGCACGTCGTCCGTCACCCGCGATCTGCGCCAGGTACTGACCGAGGTCTGCGCGAAGGTGATGTCGGTCCACCACCCGGAACCCGCGCTCGTCCGCCTCCACCACCTGGCCCGCAACGAGCCCCCAGGCTCTGATCTGGCTCGCAGCGCACTCCTGGCCTACGTGAACCACGACAGCCTGCTCCAGCGCCGCCTCCTCGCCCGGATCGCCACCGCGCAGTCCACCCGGCACCACCGGGCCGACGTGCGGCTGTTCCTCGGCCTTGTCGCGTTTCCGGGCAACTTCCTTCTCGCGCGGTCGACGCGGAACTGGCTCACCGCCTGCTGGCGCATGACCTTCGACCTGCTCGACCCGGATCACTGGGCGAGCGCCGCATCCAACTGGCTGACCGGCGCGGACGCGATGCTCGCCGTGGACGACGAGCCGCTCGTCGACGCGGCGGTCGGCATCCTGGTCGACGCCTCCGACACGCGTTACCGGGTGCTCAGCCGCATCTACGCGGACGCGCGTCGCACCGTCTCGCCCCAGCTGGCCTCCCGCTTGCTGCACTCCATCAACACGGCGCAACGCGAACGCTTCGTGCCGCGGTCTCCCGATCCGGAGGTGTCCCCGTCATGAGTTCGGGTCAGAAGGCCGTCTCGGCGTTCCTCAGTCTGATCAGCACGCTGATGGTCCTCATCGTCGGGCTGTGGCTGCGCTGGTCCCCGTGGATGTGGCTCGGCGCCCTCGTGCTCCTGTTCGCGGTGTGGGCCGTCGCCACCCAGGCGGCGATCCGCGCGCGGAGGCGGGATCCGTTCCCCGAGGGTTCACTCATCGAGCAGCCCGCCCCTCCGCCCGTGGAACGACAGGAGGTGTACGTGACCCGGGTCCCGCTGCCCAGCGGTTTCCCCGACTACGACTTCCTGTTCTCGGCCCGGGTGCGCTGGTGCCCGACGGACCCCGTCACGGGCCCGCAGCTGATCAACCCCGGCGCGCTCGCGGTGGAGTCCGTGCTGTCCCGGGCGAGCCGGGTCGCGGCGGACGTCGAGCCCTTCCGCAGTTCCTTCCTCCGGCATCGACTCGACGCCGCGCTCGGCGTCATGGAGCCGGACGGCGAGGGACACGTGCGGGCCATGGCCCTCGACGTGGAACTCTCCCTCGCCGACGAGGACCGGGAACGTCTGGACCGCCTCGCGGCCATCCGCAAGGACGAGGCCGTCTGGGAGCACCAGCGCAGGTACGAGCAGAACAAACGGGAGTACCTCAGCAACGACGTGCTGACGAGCACGGGCCAGGCCGTGGTGTGGTGGCTGGCCAGGAACGACGAGCACGTCGAGAAGACCGTCAAGGACATCGGCCTGCTGGCCCGGCTCTCGTCGGCCGCCAACGACCGGGAGGTCGACGAGCCCTTCCGCCATCTCGTCCCGGAGGCGTATCCGCCCTCGCCTGGAGGTCAGGCACCGCCGGCCCCGCAGGAGTCACTGTTCGCGCGGGAATCGCCGTTCACGCACGAGTCGCCGACCGCGCAGCGCACCGCGGGCCCCGCCGACCTGCTGGCCGACTTCTTCCGGACGGTGGACTTCCCTCCCGGCGAGAAGGAGAGCGCGCTGATCGCCGATCAGATCGCGCTGGCGGTCGCGCCCTGGAACGAGGCGGCGGCCGACGAGATCCGCCGCCGCTTCGGTGTCCCGTCCGCACCACCGCACAGAAACGACGCCGGCCCCGTGCCACCAGGAGACGGCCAGGAAGGGGGCGATCAGGAAGAAGACGATCCGGACGGCCCCGGGGAGCCCGGCGGAGCGCCTCATCACCCCTGACCGACGCCGAGGCCCGGCCCCCGCAGGAGAGACCGGGCCTCGGTGAGTGAAGCTGGGTGAAACTGGGTGAAGCGGTGCGGGGCTAGCGGCCCGCGGCCTCGCGCAGGGCGTCCACGCGGTCGGTGCGCTCCCACGTGAAGTCGGGAAGCTCACGGCCGAAGTGACCGTACGCGGCGGTCTGGGCGTAGATCGGGCGGAGCAGGTCGAGGTCGCGGATGATGGCGGCCGGGCGGAGGTCGAAGACCTCGTCGATCGCCTTCTCGATCTTCTCGGGGTCGACCTTGTGCGTGCCGAAGGTCTCGACGAAGAGACCGACGGGCTCGGCCTTGCCGATCGCGTAGGCGACCTGGACCTCGCAGCGGGAGGCCAGGCCCGCGGCGACGACGTTCTTGGCGACCCAGCGCATGGCGTAGGCGGCCGAACGGTCGACCTTGGACGGGTCCTTGCCGGAGAAGGCGCCGCCGCCGTGGCGGGCGAAGCCGCCGTAGGTGTCGATGATGATCTTGCGGCCGGTGAGGCCGGCGTCGCCCATCGGGCCGCCGATCTCGAAGCGGCCGGTCGGGTTGACCAGCAGGCGGTAGCCCTCGGTCTCCAGCTTGATGCCCTCGTCCAGCAGGGCCTTCAGCTCCGGCTCGACGACGAACTCGCGGATGTCCGGGGCGAGCAGGGACTCCAGGTCGATGTCGGAGGCGTGCTGCGAGGAGACCACGACCGTGTCGAGGCGGACGGCCTTGTCGCCGTCGTACTCGATGGTGACCTGCGTCTTGCCGTCGGGGCGCAGGTAGGGGATGGTGCCGTTCTTGCGGACCTCGGACAGCCGCTTCGACAGGCGGTGGGCCAGGAAGATCGGCAGCGGCATGAGGGTCGGCGTCTCGTCGGAGGCGTAGCCGAACATCAGGCCCTGGTCGCCGGCGCCCTGCTTGTCCAGCTCGTCGTCGTCGCCCTCGACCCGATTCTCGTAGGCGGTGTCGACGCCCTGCGCGATGTCCGGGGACTGCGCGCCGATCGACACGGAGACACCGCAGGAGGCGCCGTCGAAGCCCTTCTTCGAGGAGTCGTAGCCGATCTCGAGGATCTTGTTGCGGACCAGGGTCGCGATGTCCGCGTAGGCCTTGGTCGTGACCTCGCCGGCCACATGCACCAGGCCGGTGGTGATCAGCGTCTCGACGGCGACCCGGGAGGCCGGGTCCTCGCGCAGAAGCGCGTCGAGAATGGTGTCGCTGATCTGGTCAGCGATCTTGTCGGGGTGACCCTCGGTCACGGACTCCGAGGTGAACAGGCGACGGGACACAACGCTCCCTGGGGTTGCAGCGGCTGCTGGCTGATCATTTACGGACGGGCACAGGGCTGCGCCTGGCGTCGTCCGAGAACAGTTTACGGGTCCCACTCGGCCGCCGGCCCACCTGTCTCGCCTCTCGGAAGCGCTGTGACCTGCGGCACGGGCATTCTGCCCATGGTGCGGCGGCCTTGGCCAGGCCCCGCGCACATCGGCGTGCGGCACGGAAAAGCCGTCGAACGGGCGAATCGGTCCGCCCCGAACGGCGCAACGGGGTCAGTCCAGGCGAGCGGCCACGAGGTCCCAGACCGTGTCGGCGAGGGCTTCCTTCGGACCGTGCGGTACGGGGGTCTCGCTGCCGTCGGAGCCCAGCACCAGGGCTTCGTTCTCCTCCGAACCGAAGGTCTTGCGCTCCCCCACCTCGTTGACCACGAGCAGGTCGCAGCCCTTGCGGGCGAGCTTGACGCGGCCGTTGGCCAGGACGTCGTCGGTCTCGGCGGCGAAGCCGACGACGATCTGTCCGGGCCGGGCACGGTCGGCGGAGATCTCCGCGAGGATGTCGGGATTGCGCACCAGGACGATCGGGGCGGGGGCCTGGCCGTCCTTCTTCTTGATCTTCCCGGCCGCGTAGGCGGCGGGGCGGAAGTCGGCGACGGCGGCGGCCATGACCACGGCGTCGGCGTCCGCCGCGGCCTTGAGGACCGCCTCGCGCAGCTGCACGGCGGTGCCGACCGGGACGACGTCGACGCCCGCCGGGTCGGGCAGGCCGGTGTTGGCCGCGATCAGGGTGACGCGGGCGCCGCGCGCCGCGGCCGTACGGGCGAGGGCGTAGCCCTGCTTGCCGGAGGAGCGGTTGCCGAGGAAGCGGACGGGGTCGAGGGGCTCGCGGGTGCCGCCGGCGGAGACGACGACGTGGCGGCCCGACAGGTCGGGCTCGGTGACGCCCCGGGCCAGCACCCGGCGGCAGGCCTCGAAGATCTCGGCCGGGTCGGGCAGCCGGCCCTTACCGGTGTCGACTCCGGTGAGCCGGCCGACGGCGGGCTCGATGACGACGGCGCCGCGGCGGCGCAGGGTGGCCACGTTCTCCTGGGTGGCCGGGTGCTCCCACATCTCGGTGTGCATCGCGGGTGCGAAGACGACGGGGCAGCGGGCCGTCAGGAGCGTGTTGGTCAGCAGGTCGTCGGCGAGGCCGTGGGCGGCCCTGGCGAGCGTGTCGGCCGTGGCGGGGGCGACGACGACGAGGTCGGCGTGCTGGCCGATGCGGACGTGCGGCACCTCGTGGACGTCGTCCCAGACCTCGGTGGCGACCGGGTTGCCGGACAGGGCGGACCAGGTCGCGGCGCCGACGAAGTGCAGCGCGGAGGCGGTGGGCACCACACGCACGTCATGGCCCGACTCGGTGAACCTTCTGAGCAGCTCGCAGGCCTTGTACGCGGCGATCCCGCCACTGACCCCCAGCACGACCCTCGGCTTGTCCGCCATCTCTCGCCATCTCCCCGGCTCGGCAACGTACGAGACCATCACACACCACAGGCCCGGCAGCATGACTGCCGGGCCTGTGGATAAGTCAACCGCAATCCGAAAGTACTACTGGACCGGGCCCTCGATGGCCTCGGAGGTCAGCAGTCCGGCGTTGATCTCGCGCAGGGCGATCGAGAGCGGCTTCTCGTGGACGTGGGTGTCGACGAGCGGACCGACGTACTCGAGGAGACCCTCGCCGAGCTGCGAGTAGTACGCGTTGATCTGACGGGCACGCTTGGCCGCGTAGATCACGAGGCTGTACTTCGAGTCGGTGGCCTCGAGAAGCTCGTCGATCGGAGGGTTGATGATGCCCTCGGGCGCGGTGATGGAAGAGGACACGCTCTGCCTTCCGATGGATGGGAAAGAATCAGTCGGTGTGACCGGCCTGCGTGACCGATCGGTGTGACCGGTCCGTGTGACCGATCGGTGTGACCGGTCTGCGCACGCGAACGCGCAACGGTCACGATCACACAACGTCCATCAAGGCTAGCAGCTCGCGAGCCACGTCCTTGACGGAGGTGTTGACCAGGGTCACGTCGAACTCCGGCTCGGCCGCCAGTTCGGTCCTGGCCGCGTCGAGGCGGCGCTCGATGACCTCGGGCGGCTCGGTCCCCCGGCCGGTGAGCCTGCGCACGAGCTCCTCCCAGGAGGGCGGAGCCAGGAACACCAGCTGGGAGTCGGACATCGACTCGCGGACCTGCCGGGCGCCCTGGAGATCGATCTCCAGCAGCACGGGCTCGCCTCTCTCCAGCCGCTCCTGCACGGCCACGCGGGGCGTGCCGTACCGGTTGCCCGCGAACTCGGCCCACTCCAGCAGCTCGCCGTTGGCGATCAGCTTGTCCATCTCCTCGTCGGTGACGAAGAAGTAGTGGACTCCGTGCTGCTCACCGGGGCGGGGCTTACGGGTGGTAGCCGACACCGAGAGCCAGACCTCGGGGTGTTCCTTGCGCATATGGGCGACGACCGTGCTCTTGCCGACCCCAGAGGGGCCGGAGAGCACGGTCAGCCGCGGACGTTCACTCATGCAGCGATTATTCCAGCAATCCCGGGGTGCCCGGGACTCCCGAGTCCGGCGAAGACCGGACTCAGGAACCGGTGCTGCCGAACTCACGCTCCAGGGAAGCGATCTGGTTGGAACCGAGACCGCGCACACGGCGGCTCTCGGAGATGCCCAGACGCTCCATGATCTGCTTGGCGCGGACCTTGCCCACGCCGGGCAGCGACTCGAGCAGCGCGGAGACCTTCATCTTGCCGATGACGTCGTTCTCCTGGCCCTGCTTGATGACCTCGTGCAGGGAGGCGCCGGAATGCTTGAGTCGATTCTTGACCTCGGCCCGCTCCCGGCGAGCCGCGGCGGCCTTTTCGAGCGCGGCTGCGCGCTGTTCAGGGGTAAGGGGCGGAAGAGCCACGCCTACGTCACCTCGGATGTCGAACTGTCGGATACGGACCGGTGAGGAACCTAGTCGCCCCACACCTGGGGAGCTACGAGCAACACGCTTGCCCGGTCTCCCCCACCTGCGTAGAGGGCGCGGGAGGTGCCCCCACAGCTCGGAGACTAGCGGGCAAGTCCGCCAGAGTCAGCGAGAACAGCGGAAAAGTCCTGGTCAGCCTCCGCCAGGCCGGACATTTCAGACATATTGCCCCTGATTTGAGGATGTATTCACACTCAAGTCGTCCCGCCGCGGCCTGCCGGAACGCACAAAGGCGGGATCAGGCACCCTCGACGGCGGCCCGGATCTCCTGCGCGAACCGCTCCGTGACCGCCCGCAGCGCTCCGACGTCGGGACCGTGACGCAGAACACCCCTGCTGACGTTCGGCACCACGTTGCGCGCCGCCGCCCCGAACACGCGCGGAAGATCGGCCGCGGTCGCTCCCTGCGCCCCGACGCCGGGGGCGAGGAGGGGACCGTTGATGTCGAGGTCGTACGAGGACAGGTCGCCCACCGTGGCGCCGACGACCGCGCCGAAGGAGCCCAGCGGCTCCTCGCCCGCGTTCTCGGCGGCCAGGTGCGCGAGCATGGTCGCCCCGACGGTGCGCCCGTCGGCGCGGACCGCGTGCTGGACCTCCGGGCCCTCGGGGTTCGATGTCAGTGCCAGCACGAACAGGCCGGTGCCGGTCTCCCGGGCCAGGGCCACGGCGGGGCTGAGCGAGCCGTAGCCGAGGTAGGGCGAGACGGTGAGGGCGTCCGAGAACAGCGGGGCGTCCTTGTGCAGGAAGGCCTCGGCGTACCCGGCCATGGTCGAGCCGATGTCGCCGCGCTTGGCGTCCATCACGACGAGGGTGCCGGCCGCGCGGGCCTCCTGGACCGTCTTCTCCAGGACGGCGACGCCCCGGGAGCCGAACCGCTCGAAGAAGGCGGCCTGCGGCTTGATGACGGCGACCCGGTCGGCCACCGCCTCGACGACCGTGCGGCTGAACCGCTCCAGACCGGCGACGTCGTCGTTCAGGCCCCACTCGGCGAGCAGCGAGGAGTGCGGGTCGATGCCGACGCACAGCGGGCCGCGCTCGTCCATCGCGCGGCGCAGCCGGGCGCCGAAGGGCTCGTACGAGGTCATGCGGGCTTCCTCACGTCGGCGCCGACCGCGTCGGCGAGGGTGGCGTACGGGCTGGTGCGCAGGCGCGCGGCGAGGCCCTTGTGGACGGCGCGGCACCAGAAGGGGCCCTCGTAGACGAAGGCGCTGTAGCCCTGGACGAGCGTGGCGCCGGCCAGGATGCGCTGCCAGGCGTCCTCGGCGGTCTCGACGCCGCCGACGCCCACCAGGGTGATCCGGTCGCCCACGCGCGCGTACAGGCGGCGCAGGACCTCCAGGGAGCGCTCCTTGAGCGGTGCGCCGGACAGGCCGCCGGTCTCCTGCACGAGCGCGGGTGCGGACCGCAGGCCCAGGCCCTCGCGCGCGATGGTCGTGTTGGTGGCGATGATGCCGTCCAGGCCCAGTTCCACGGCCAGGTCGGCGACGGCGTCGATGTCCTCGTCGGCGAGGTCCGGGGCGATCTTCACCAGGAGCGGCACGCGGCGGCCGGCGACCGTGCGGTCGGCGGCCTCGCGCACGGCGCTCAGCAGCGGTCGCAGCGCCTCGGTGGCCTGGAGGTTGCGCAGGCCGGGCGTGTTCGGCGAGGAGACGTTGACGACCAGGTAGTCGGCGTACGCCGCGAGGCGCTCGGCGGACTTCACGTAGTCGGCGACGGCGTCCTCCTCCGGCACGACCTTGGTCTTGCCGATGTTGACGCCGACGACGGTCCTGAACACGGGCTCCCGCGAGGCCAGGCGGGCGGCGACCACGAGCGAGCCCTCGTTGTTGAAGCCCATGCGGTTGATCAGCGCACGGTCCGCGACGAGGCGGAACAGCCGCTTCTTGGGGTTGCCGGGCTGGGCCTCACCGGTGACCGTGCCGATCTCGACGTGGTCGAAGCCGAGCATCGACATCCCGTCGATCGCGACGGCGTTCTTGTCGAAGCCCGCGGCGAGCCCGAAGGGCCCGTGCATGCGCAGCCCGAGGGCCTGGGTGCGCAGTTCCTTGTACCGGGGCGCGAGCACGGCCGCGACGAAGGTGCGCAGCACGGGGATCCGCACGGCGAGGCGGATCCAGCGGAAGGCCAGGTGGTGGGCCTGCTCGGGGTCCATCCGCTTGAAGACGAGGTTGAAGAAGATCTTGTACATGGGTGTCCTCACGGAAAGGGGGACACCGTTTCCGGTGCCCCCCTCCGGGCTGCTAGTCGCGGGCCGCGGTCAGGTGTTCCGCGTGTTCCTGGAGCGAGCGGACGCCCACGTCACCGTGGTTGAGGGCGTCGATGCCCTGGACTGCCGCGGCGAGCGCCTGGACGGTCGTCAGGCACGGGACCGAGCGCGCCACCGCCGCCGTACGGATGTCGTAGCCGTCGAGGCGGCCACCGGTGCCGTACGGGGTGTTGACGATGAGGTCGACCTCGCCGTCGTGGATCAGCTGGACGATGGTCCGCTCGCCGTTCGGGCCGGGGCCCTCGGACTGCTTGCGGACGATCGTGGCGTTGATGCCGTTGCGCTTGAGGACCTCGGCCGTGCCGGAGGTGGCCATCAGCTCGAAGCCGTGGGCGACCAGCTCGCGCGCCGGGAAGATCATCGAGCGCTTGTCGCGGTTGGCGACCGAGATGAACGCGCGGCCCTTGGTGGGCAGCGGGCCGTACGCACCCGCCTGCGACTTGGCGTACGCCGTGCCGAAGACGGAGTCGATGCCCATGACCTCGCCGGTGGAGCGCATCTCCGGGCCGAGGACGGTGTCCACGCCGCGGCCCTGGATGTCGCGGAAGCGCGACCACGGCATCACGGCCTCCTTGACGGAGATCGGCGCGTCCAGGGGCAGTTCGCCGCCGTCGCCGTTCGCCGGCAGCAGGCCCTCGGCGCGCAGCTCGGCGACGGTCGCGCCCAGCGAGATGCGGGCGGCGGCCTTGGCGAGCGGCACCGCGGTCGCCTTCGAGGTGAAGGGGACCGTGCGGGAGGCGCGCGGGTTGGCCTCCAGGACGTAGAGGATGTCGCCGGCCATCGCGAACTGGATGTTGATCAGACCGCGTACTCCCACACCGCGCGCGATGGCCTCGGTGGAGGCGCGCAGGCGCTTGATGTCGAAGCCGCCGAGGGTGATCGGGGGCAGGGCGCACGCCGAGTCGCCGGAGTGGATGCCGGCCTCCTCGATGTGCTCCATGACGCCGCCGAGGTACAGCTCCTCGCCGTCGTACAGGGCGTCGACGTCGATCTCGATCGCGTCGTCCAGGAAGCGGTCGACGAGGACCGGCCGGGAGGGGCTGATCTCGGTCGACTCGGCGATGTAGGAGGCGAGGCGGGTCTCGTCGTAGACGATCTCCATGCCGCGCCCGCCGAGGACGTACGACGGCCGGACCAGGACCGGGTAGCCGATCTCGTCGGCGATGGCCTTGGCCTCCTCGAAGGTGGTGGCCGTGCCGTGCTTCGGGGCCGGAAGGCCCGCCTCGGCGAGGACGCGGCCGAAGGCGCCGCGGTCCTCGGCGGCGTGGATCGCCTCGGGCGGGGTGCCCACGATCGGCACGCCGTTGTCCTTCAGGGCCTGCGCGAGGCCGAGCGGGGTCTGGCCGCCCAGCTGCACGACGACGCCCGCGACCGGCCCGGCGAGGGACTCCGCGTGGACGATCTCCAGCACGTCCTCCAGCGTCAGCGGCTCGAAGTACAGGCGGTCGGAGGTGTCGTAGTCCGTGGAGACGGTCTCCGGGTTGCAGTTGACCATCACGGTCTCGTACCCGGCGTCGGACAGCGCGAAGGAGGCGTGGACGCAGGAGTAGTCGAACTCGATGCCCTGGCCGATGCGGTTGGGGCCGGAGCCCAGGATGATCACCGCGGGCTTCTCGCGGGGCGCGACCTCGCTCTCCTCGTCGTAGGAGGAGTAGAAGTACGGCGTCTTCGCGGCGAACTCGGCGGCGCAGGTGTCGACCGTCTTGTAGACCGGGCGGATGCCGAGGGTGTGCCGGACCTCGCGGACGACGTCCTCGCGCAGGCCCCGGATGTCGGCGATCTGCTGGTCGGAGAAGCCGTGCCGCTTGGCCTCGGCGAGCAGCTCACGGGTCAGCTCGGGGGCCTTTGACAGCTCGTCCGCGATCTCCTTGATCAGGAAGAGCTGGTCCACGAACCACGGGTCGATCTTGGTGTACTCGAAGACCTCCTCGGGCGTGGCGCCCGCGCGGATGGCCTCCATGACCGTGTTGACCCGGCCGTCCGTGGGCCGTACGGCCTCGCGCAGCAGCTCGTCCTTCTCGCCGGTCTCGCCGGTCTCGCCGACGAAGGTGAACTGGCTGCCCTTCTTCTCCAGCGAGCGCAGCGCCTTCTGGAAGGCCTCGGTGAAGTTGCGGCCGATGGCCATGGCCTCGCCGACCGACTTCATGGTCGTGGTCAGCGTGGAGTCGGCCTGCGGGAACTTCTCGAAGGCGAAGCGCGGGGCCTTGACGACCACGTAGTCGAGCGTCGGCTCGAAGGAGGCCGGGGTCTCCTGCGTGATGTCGTTCGGGATCTCGTCGAGCGTGTAGCCGACGGCCAGCCGCGCGGCGATCTTGGCGATCGGGAAGCCGGTGGCCTTGGAGGCGAGCGCCGAGGAGCGGGAGACGCGCGGGTTCATCTCGATGACGATCACGCGGCCGTCCTCGGGGTTCACCGCGAACTGGATGTTGCAGCCGCCGGTGTCGACGCCGACCTCACGGATGACGGCGATGCCGATGTCGCGCAGGATCTGGTACTCGCGGTCGGTCAGCGTCATCGCGGGCGCGACGGTGATCGAGTCACCGGTGTGCACGCCCATGGGGTCGAAGTTCTCGATGGAGCAGACGACCACGACGTTGTCGTGCTTGTCGCGCATCAGCTCCAGCTCGTACTCCTTCCAGCCGAGGATGGACTCCTCCAGGAGGACCTCGGTGGTCGGCGAGAGGGTGAGACCCTGGCCGGCGATGCGGCGCAGCTCCTCCTCGTCGTGGGCGAAGCCGGAGCCGGCGCCGCCCATGGTGAAGGAGGGGCGGACGACGACGGGGTAGCCGCCGAGCGTGTCGACGCCCGCGACCACCTCGTCCATGGTGTGGCAGATGACCGAGCGGGCGGACTCGCCGTGGCCGATCTTGGCGTTGACGGCCTCGACGACGCCCTTGAACAGCTCGCGGTCCTCGCCCTTGTGGATCGCCTCGGGCTTGGCGCCGATCAGCTCGACGCCGTACTTCTCCAGCACGCCGTTGTCGTGCAGGGAGATGGCGGTGTTCAGGGCCGTCTGGCCGCCCAGGGTGGGCAGCAGGGCGTCGGGGCGCTCCTTGGCGATGATCTTCTCGACGAACTCGGGAGTGATCGGCTCGACGTAGGTGGCGTCGGCGATCTCCGGGTCGGTCATGATCGTCGCCGGGTTGGAGTTGACGAGGATCACGCGCAGGCCCTCGGCCCTGAGCACGCGGCACGCCTGGGTGCCGGAGTAGTCGAACTCCGCGGCCTGGCCGATGACGATCGGGCCGGAGCCGATGACCAGGACGGACTGGATATCGGTGCGCTTAGGCACGCTGGCCCTCCATCAGGGATACGAAGCGGTCGAACAGGTAGGCGGCGTCGTGCGGGCCCGCTGCCGCTTCGGGGTGGTACTGGACGGAGAAGGCCGGCTGGTCGAGCAGCTGCAGCCCCTCCACGACGTCGTCGTTCAAGCAGACGTGGGACACCTCGGCGCGGCCGAACTTCGTGTCGCTGACCTTGTCGAGCGGCGCGTCGACGGCGAAGCCGTGGTTGTGCGCGGTGACCTCGACCTTGCCGGTCGTACGGTCCTGGACCGGCTGGTTGATGCCCCGGTGGCCGTACTTCAGCTTGTAGGTGCCGAAGCCGAGGGCGCGGCCGAGGATCTGGTTGCCGAAGCAGATACCGAAGAGCGGGGTCCTGCGCTCCAGGACGGCGGTCATCAGGGCGACCGGGCCGTCGGCCGTGGCGGGGTCGCCGGGGCCGTTGGAGAAGAACACGCCGTCGGGGCTGACGGCGTAGACGTCCTCGGCGGTCGCCGTCGCGGGCAGCACGTGCACCTCGATGCCGCGCTCGGCCATGCGGTGCGGGGTCATGCCCTTGATGCCGAGGTCGATCGCGGCGACGGTGAACCTCTTGTCACCGATCGCGGGGACGACGTAGGCCTCCTTGGTGGCGACCTCTTCGTACAGCGAGGCGCCCTTCATGTGCGGCTGGGCCTGCACGCGCCGGAGCAGCTCGGCCTCGGCGGCGATGGCCTCGCCGGAGAAGACGCCGGCGCGCATGGAGCCGCGCTCGCGCAGGTGGCGGGTGAGGGCGCGGGTGTCGATCCCGCAGATGCCGACCACGTTCTGGGCGACCAGCTCGTCGTCCAGGGAGCGCTTGGCGCGCCAGTTGGACGGCACGCGCGCGGGGTCGCGCACGACGTAGCCGGAGACCCAGATGCGGCTCGACTCGTCGTCCTCGTCGTTCCAGCCGGTGTTGCCGATCTGCGGGGCCGTCGCGACGACGATCTGGCGGTCGTACGACGGGTCGGTCAGGGTCTCCTGGTAGCCGGTCATGCCGGTGGAGAACACGGCCTCGCCGAAGGTCTCCCCCACGGCCCCGTAGGCGCGGCCGCGGAAGATGCGGCCGTCCTCCAGGACGAGTACGGCGGGAACCTGGGCGGCTCCCCTGGTGGAGGTCGTCATCGTGCGCCTTCCGTGTCGTTGATCATGTGGTTGAGGGTGTCGACCCACTCGGTGTGCTCGGCCGCCCGGTCGGAGCGGAAGCCGGAGTCGATCTCCTTGTCGCCGAGCGCCCAGGTCACGACCAGCAGTCCGCCCTCGGTGAGGACCTTGCCGGCGATGCCCTTGTCGAGGCGGGCTCCGCGCAGTGCGGCGGCGGGGACGAAGAAGTCCCGCGCTCCGGGGCGCTCGACCTCCAGGCCCGCGTCCGTCAGGGTGAGCTCGACCCGGCTGCGGGTGCCGAGGCCGTGGGCCACGATGCGGTCCAGCCACTGCCCGGCGGTGGTGGAGCCGTGGTAGCGGCCGCTCAGCTTCAGTTTCGCCGGGCCGGTCTCCTGCGGCGCGCCAGGCAGCGCGGGCAGGTCGCTCTGGAGGGTGCCGCGCCACTTCCAGCCCTCGCGCATCAGCCAGTAGACGAGCGCGACGAAGAGGGCGAGGCCGACGAGCCAGCCGATGCGGCCGCCCCAGTCGGTCACCTCGGCGGACTTCTTGTCGGCCGCCAGGGTGGTGGCGAGTCCGGCGGCCAGCGCAGTTGCAGGTGTCACGAGAGCTTCCCGTCGATGAGCGTCGCCTTGCCCCGCAGCCACGTGTGGGTGACTCGGCCCGGCAGTTCGCGTCCCTCGTACGGGGTGTTGCGGCTGCGCGAGGCGAAGCCCGCGGGGTCCACCTGCCCACGGTATGCCGGGTCGACGAGGGTGAGGTTCGCGGGCTCGCCGGCCGAGACGGGCCGTCCGTGCCCCTTGGCCTGCCCGATCCGGGCGGGCCCCACGGACATGCGGTCGGCGACGCCGGCCCAGTCCAGCAGGCCGGTCTCGACCATGGTCTCCTGGACCACCGACAGAGCGGTCTCCAGACCGACCATGCCCATGGCCGCGGCGGCCCACTCGCAGTCCTTGTCCTCGTGCGGGTGCGGGGCGTGGTCGGTGGCGACGATGTCGATCGTGCCGTCGGCGAGCGCCTCGCGCAGGGCCAGCACGTCGCGCTCGGTGCGCAGCGGCGGGTTGACCTTGTAGACCGGGTTGTAGGTGCGCACCATCTCGTCGGTGAGGAGCAGGTGGTGCGGGGTCACCTCGGCGGTGACGTCGATGCCGCGGGACTTGGCCCAGCGGACGATCTCGACGGAGCCCGCGGTCGACAGGTGGCAGATGTGGACGCGGGAGCCGACGTGCTCGGCGAGCAGGACGTCCCGGGCGATGACCGACTCCTCGGCGACGGCCGGCCAGCCGCCCAGGCCCAGTTCGGCGGAGACGACGCCCTCGTTCATCTGGGCGCCCTCGGTCAGCCGCGGCTCCTGCGCGTGCTGCGCGACGACCCCGCCGAAGGCCTTCACGTACTCCAGGGCGCGGCGCATGATCACGGCGTCGTCGACGCACTTGCCGTCGTCGGAGAAGACGGTGACACCGGCGGCGGAGTCGTGCATGGCGCCGAGTTCGGCGAGCTTCTTGCCATCGAGGCCGACGGTGACGGCGCCGATGGGCTGCACGTCGCAGTAGCCGTGCTCCTGGCCGAGCCGGTAGACCTGCTCGACGACACCGGCGGTGTCGGCGACCGGGAAGGTGTTGGCCATGGCGAACACGGCGGTGTAGCCGCCGGAGGCCGCCGCGCGGGTCCCGGTGAGCACCGTCTCGGAGTCCTCACGGCCCGGCTCGCGCAGGTGGGTGTGCAGGTCGACCAGGCCCGGCAGCAGCACCTTGCCGGCCGCCTCGACCACCTCGGCGCCCTCGGCGCCGAGTCCGACGCCGACCTCGGCGATCGTCCCGCCGTCGATCAGGACGTCCTGCGGCTCGCCG
The DNA here is from genome assembly GCF_043201585.1 of Streptomyces sp. NPDC048297. Taxonomy (NCBI): domain Bacteria; kingdom Bacillati; phylum Actinomycetota; class Actinomycetes; order Kitasatosporales; family Streptomycetaceae; genus Streptomyces; species Streptomyces sp. NPDC048297. The sequence goes on along the minus strand of NZ_JBICZA010000001.1, from coordinate 315,803 downwards.
CCGAGCACCTTCGCACCACGGATCAGGATCTTGCTCATGGGGTCTTACTTCTCCTCGTTGGTGCGGGCGTGGCTGACGGCGGGTTCGTTGCCGCCCAGCAGCAGGTACAGGACGGCCATCCGGATGGAGACGCCGTTGGTGACCTGCTCGACGACGGTGCAGCGCTCGGAGTCGGCGACCTCGGCGGTGATCTCCATGCCGCGGACCATCGGGCCGGGGTGCATCACGATGGCGTGCTCGGGCATCTTCGCCATGCGCTCGCCGTCGAGGCCGTAGCGCCTGGAGTACTCGCGCTCGGTCGGGAAGAACGCGGCGTTCATGCGCTCGCGCTGGACGCGGAGCATCATCACCGCGTCGGACTTGGGCAGCACGCTGTCGAGGTCGTACGACACCTCGCAGGGCCAGGTCCCGGCGCCGACCGGCACCAGGGTGGGCGGGGCGACGAGGGTGACCTCGGCGCCGAGGGTGTGCAGCAGGTCGACGTTGGAGCGGGCGACCCGGCTGTGCAGGACGTCGCCGACGAGGGTGACCCGCTTGCCGGACAGGTCCTGGCCGAGGCCGGCGTCCCGGCCGATCAGGCGGCGGCGCATGGTGAAGGCGTCCAGCAGGGCCTGGGTGGGGTGCTGGTGGGTGCCGTCGCCGGCGTTGATGACGGGGGCGTCGATCCAGCCCGAGGTGGCGAGGCGGTACGGGGCGCCGGAGGCGCTGTGCCGGATGACGACGGCGTCCACGCCCATCGCCTCCAGCGTCTGAGCGGTGTCCTTGAGGGACTCGCCCTTGGAGACGCTCGACCCCTTGGCCGCGAAGTTGATCACGTCGGCGGACAGCCGCTTCTCGGCGGCCTCGAACGAGATCCGGGTGCGGGTCGAGTCCTCGAAGAAGAGGTTGCAGATCGTGCGGCCGCGCAGGGTCGGCAGTTTCTTGATCGGCCGGTCGGCGACCCGGGCCATCTCCTCGGCGGTGTCGAGGATCAGGACGGCGTCGTCGCGGGTGAGGTCGGCGGCCGAGATGAGATGACGCTGCATCTGTCAGGCTCCGTAAGGCAGTTCAATCGGGAGGACAAGGGCAAACCGGGACGCGTGTCGGCATGCCGAAGCTGCCGTGCGCGCCTGGCTCGCTACTGGCCGGTCGGCTTCACACCGAGCAGCACGGTGTCCCGACCGTCCTCCTCGGAGAGCTGGACCTTGACCGTCTCCCGCAGCGACGTGGGGAGGTTCTTGCCGACGTAGTCGGCACGGATGGGCAGTTCGCGGTGGCCGCGGTCGACCAGGACCGCGAGCTGCACCGCGCGCGGGCGCCCGATGTCGTTCAGGGCGTCGAGGGCCGCGCGGATGGTGCGGCCCGAGAAGAGCACGTCGTCGACGAGGACGACCAGACGGCCGTCGATGCCGTCACCGGGGATCTCGGTGCGGGCCAACGCACGCGGCGGGTGCATGCGCAGGTCGTCGCGGTACATGGTGATGTCGAGCGAGCCGACGGGAACCTTGCGGTCGGTGACCTGCTCCAGCTTGACGGCGAGCCGCTGGGCGAGGAAGACACCCCGGGTCGGGATGCCGAGGAGCACCACGTCGTCGGCGCCCTTGGCGCGCTCGACGATCTCGTGGGCGATGCGGGTCAGCACGCGTGCGATGTCGGGGCCTTCGAGTACGGGCCGGGCATCGGGCGCGGACGGGTTCGCGTGCGAGTCGTGCGGGCTCGTGCGCGAGTCGTGCGGGTTCGCGTGCGCGTCGTGCGTGTTCGTGTCGTGCGTGTCCATACGAAACGGACCCCCTTCTCCGCCTCACGGGACGGACCTTAAAGGACGTCGGAATTGCGCCATCCACGGTAGCAGGTCGCCCAGGGGCCCCCGATCACCCCCCTGTCACCCGGTCGGCCCAATCGGGCCCCGCTACCACGGAAGAGTCGGTGTGGACCATTCGGCTTGACGCATGAGAGTCACGCTGCGTAACCTCACAGTGAGTTACCAGCCGCGCGGCGGGATCACTGCCGATCGCGTCGACACAGTGTCCGGGGAGCTATATGTCCAGCGAATACGCCAAACAGCTCGGGGCCAAGCTCCGGGCCATCCGCACCCAGCAGGGCCTTTCCCTCCACGGTGTCGAGGAGAAGTCCCAGGGGCGCTGGAAGGCCGTGGTGGTCGGTTCGTACGAGCGCGGCGACCGCGCCGTCACCGTGCAGCGTCTTGCCGAGCTGGCCGATTTCTATGGCGTTCCCGTGCAGGAGCTGCTGCCGGGCACCACGCCGGGCGGCGCCGCCGAGCCGCCGCCGAAGCTGGTCCTCGACCTGGAGCGGCTGGCCACGGTGCCGGCCGAGAAGGCGGGCCCGCTGCAGCGCTACGCGGCGACGATCCAGTCGCAGCGCGGTGACTACAACGGCAAGGTGCTCTCGATCCGCCAGGACGACCTGCGCACCCTCGCCGTCATCTACGACCAATCCCCCTCGGTCCTCACCGAGCAGCTGATCAGCTGGGGTGTCCTGGACGCGGACGCGCGCCGCGCCGTGGCCACGCACGACGAGGGCTGAGCCCCTTCACACCAGCGCAGAAACGTGCCGCCGGGGTGGCCGGAACTTCACGGTTCCGGCCACCCCGGCGGCCTTTTACGACCGTGCGGGCGCCTTCCGGGCACCGGGGCGCCGGACATGCCGGCCGGACATGCCAAAGGGGCGCGGGGACTGCGCGACAAGCCACGGAATGACCCGCAGCCGCCCGGTACCGCAGTCCCACGGCGCCCCTGTGGCGATATTCGGCTAGTCCCTGCGGAGCGAGGGCTTCAGCTCCTTCAGGCGGCCCAGCAGACCGTTGACGAACGAGGGCGACTCGTCGGTCGAGAACTCCTTCGCCAGCTGCACCATCTCGTCCAGCACGACGGCGTCCGGGGTCTCGTCGACCCAGATCAGCTCGTACGCGCCAAGACGCAGGATGTTGCGGTCGACGACCGGCATCCGGTCCAGCGTCCAGCCCACCGCGTACTGGGCGATCAGGTCGTCGATGCGCCGCTCGTGCTCCGCGTAGCCCTCGACCAGCTGCATCGTGTACTCGCTCACCGGCGGCTGCCGGGTGTCGCTGCGCGACAGCCGGACCCAGTCGGCGAGGACCGTGAGGACATCGGCGCCGCGCTGGTCGCTCTCGAAGAGGATCTGGAAAGCGCGCTTGCGGGCCGTGTTGCGGGCAGCCACGGTTAGCTGTTCACCCGGCCGAGGTAGTCGCTCGTGCGGGTGTCGACCTTGATCTTCTCACCGGTGGTGATGAAGAGCGGGACCTGGATCTGGTGGCCGGTCTCCAGGGTGGCGGGCTTGGTGCCGCCGGTGGAGCGGTCGCCCTGGACGCCCGGCTCGGTCTCCTGGATGACCAGCTCGACGGCGGCGGGCAGCTCGACGAAGAGAACCTCGCCCTCGTGCTGCGCGACGGTGGCGGTGAAGCCCTCGATCAGGAAGTTGGCGGCGTCGCCGACGGTCTTGCGGTCGATCATCAGCTGGTCATACGTGTCCATGTCCATGAAGACGAAGTACTCGCCGTCCATGTACGAGAACTGCATGTCGCGCTTGTCGACAGTGGCCGTCTCGACCTTGACGCCGGCGTTGAAGGTCTTGTCGACCACCTTGCCGGACAGCACGTTCTTGAGCTTGGTGCGCACGAAGGCCGGGCCCTTGCCGGGCTTGACGTGCTGGAACTCGACGACGGACCAGAGCTGGCCGCCTTCGAGCTTGAGCACCAGGCCGTTCTTGAGGTCGTTCGTGGAAGCCACGGTTGCGGAATCTCCTGGACTGACGTACGACCCAGGGTCACGCGCTACAGCGCGAGCAGCTCCTTGGTCGTGATGGTGAGTAGCTCGGGTCCGCCGTCCGCCTCGGGGCGTACGACGAGCGTGTCATCGATCCGGACACCGCCCCGGCCCGGGAGGTGAACCCCCGGTTCGACGGTGACCGGCACGCAAGCGTCCAGTTTACCCATGGCTGCGGGGGCCAGCTGCGGGTCCTCGTCGATTTCGAGTCCGACCCCGTGCCCGATGAGCGGTGGCAGTGCTTCCGCATAGCCCGCGGAGTCCAGCACCTGGCGTGCCGCCCGGTCCACGTCGCGGTAGCCCGCGCCGGGCGTCAGGGACTCACGCCCGGCGCGCTGGGCAGCGAAAACGAGGTCGTACAGCTCGATCTGCCACTCGGCGGGAGAGGTGCCGATGACGAACGTACGGCCGATCTCGCAGCGGTAGCCGCGGTAGGTGGCGCCCAGACACACGGAGAGGAAGTCGCCCTCCTCCACCCGGCGGTCGGTGGGACGGTGACCGCGCCGGCCGGAGTTCGGGCCGGTGGCCACGGACGTCGGGAAGGCGGGCCCGTCGGCCCCGTGGTCGACCAGGCGGCGCTCCAGCTCCAGGGCGAGGTGCCGTTCGGTACGGCCGACCAGGATGGATTCCAGCAGCTCACCGAGGGCCTGGTCGGCGATCTCGGCGCCGATGCGCAGGCAGGAGATCTCCTCCTCGTCCTTGACGACCCTGAGCTGCTCGACGGCCGTGGCGAGGTCGGCGAGGCGGAGGGCGGGGGCGATGGAGGCCAGGGCTCTGTGGCGGCGGACCGTGAGGTGGTGCTCCTCGACGGCGAGGGTGTCGGCGTCCTGGGCGGCGACGAGTTCGGCCGCGGCGAGGGCCGGGTCGGCGCCGGGTGAGGACAGGACGTGCACCCGCAGGTTCTCGTCCGGCCGGCCTTCGTAGGGGCGGTCCTCCGGCGGGCTGGTGCACACCAGGAGGTCCTCGCTCCTGCCGAGGAGCAGGACTGAGTGCTGCGGGGCGGCTGCTGCCAGGTAGCGCACGTTGGCGGGGCGGGAGACGAGCCCTGCCGTGCAGCCGGCGGCATTGAAGTGCTCTCTCAGCCGGGAGCGGCGGGTCGCGTACACCTCTGACATGAGATGAGCGTAGAAGTTTTGACCGGTTTGCGCGTGTTTGCGGGGGCCGAGTGGGGTTTGGGGGGGCGGGGCGGGGTCCGTGGGGGGTGGTGGAGGTTGTGTGCCGGGTGCGGGTTTGTGGGGCGGGGCGGGGTCCGTGGGGGGTGGTGGAGGTTGTGTGCCGGGTGCGGGTGGGTGGGGCGGGGTCCGTGGGGGGTGGTGGAGGTTGCGTGCCGGGTGCGGGATTGTGGGGCGGGGCGGGGTCGGTGGGGGGTGGTGGAGGTTGTGTGCCGGGTGCGGGATTGTGGGGCGGGGCGGGGTCGGTGGGGGGTGGTGGAGGTTGCGTGCCGGGTGCGGGATTGTGGGGCGGGGCGGGGTCCGTGGGGGGTGGTGGAGGTTGCGTGCCGGGTGCGGGATTGTGGGGCGGGGCGGGGTCCGTGGGGGGTGGTGGAGGTTGCGTGCCGGGTGCGGGTGGGTGGGGGTTGGTCGCGCAGTTTCCCGCGCCCCTAGGGTGTTGCAGGCCAGCCCTGCGCGGAGGGACAGGGCGCTGGTCGCGCCCACGCGGCGGAGCCGCATATCGACGCAGCCCCGCGCCCCTAGGGTGTTGCAGGCCAGCCCTGCGCGGAGGGACAGGGCGCTGGTCGCGCCCGCGCGGCGGAGCCGCACATCGACACAGCCCCGCGCCCCTAGGGTGTTGCAGGCCAGCCCTGCGCGGAGGGACAGGGCGTTGGTCGCGCCCGCGCGGCGGAGCCGCACATCAAGCACAGCCGCGCGCCCCCAGGGGGTTGCACGCACCGCACATCAGCGCAGCCGCGGGCCCCGCCCGGTCGGTTACCAGGTCGGGGGGCTTGCTATTGCTCGGGAGAGGACCTCGTCGAGGATGCGGGCGGTGCCGGGGACGTCGAGTTGGGAGTTGTCGATGATCGGCAGGCCCGAGCCGTACCAGCCGGCCATGCGGCCGTGGATACGGGCGACCTCCTCGTCGGTGAGGCGGCGGTTACCCGTGCGTTCGGCGTTGCGCTCCAGGACGATGTCGAGGCCGGGGAGCAGGACGACGGGGAGCAGGCCGGGGCCGACGTGGCGCTTCCAGCCGCCGAGGCCGACGACCGGCCGGTCCGGGAAGACGGCGTCGTCGAGGATGCAGGAGATCCCGTTGGCCAGGAAGTTCCGGGCGGCGAAGCCGCAGGTGCGGCGGGCCAGGCGGTACTGGGCCTCGGAGTGGTCGTTCCAGCCGGACTGGGGGTCGGCGAAGCCGGAGCGGACCCATTCGCGCACGTCGTCGAGGCTGATGTGGGCGGTGGGGACCCGGCGGTGGTCGGCCCAGTACTTGGCCACGCTGGTCTTGCCCGCGCCCGCCGGGCCGATCAGGAGCACGGCCAGGGTGGTGTGCGTCGGGTCGGGGACGGAGGCCGCGGTGGGGGGTGCGGTGGGCACGCCGACCGGGCCGCCGGGCGGAAGCGGCACATGGCCCGTGCCGTCCGGTCCCGGTGGTGCCTGCGGGGCGGGTGACGCGGCGGGGTGCCGCGGGACCGGGGGCGGCATGGGCACCGGCGGGACGGATCCGGTGGGCACGCCTGCTCCGGCTCCGGGAAAGCGCGGCCCCGGTGGCGGCGGGGGCAGGGGTGCGGGACCCTGGGGGATTCCCGGGTGGGGACCCGGGTGATGTGCGGCCGACGCCGAGCCGGCGTGTGGTCCCTGCCCCTGCTGGTGGGGCGGCGGCAGCGGAGACCCCACTGCGTGCTGCATCCGTTGCCACTCCATCTCGTACACACATTCGGCGCCGGAAGGCGGGTACGGAGCCCGCTCCCTACCGAACGGTACCGCCCCCGGCCGTCGTTTGGTGAACGACCGGGGGCGGCGTGAAGTGCCCGGACCGGGAAGGGAATCGGGCGCAAGGAACAGCGGGGGACGTAACGGCCCGCCGCCCCGGGGGGCCTTACTGCCCCACTTCTCCGTACGCGGCGAGCAGGACGGCGGGGTCCGGGCCCTCCAGGACCGTGGGCTTGGCCAGACCGTCGAGGACGATGAAGCGCAACACGTCGCCGCGGGACTTCTTGTCGACCTTCATGGTCTCCACGAGCCTCGGCCACTGGTCGTAGCGGTAGGTCAGCGGCAGGCCGACGGATTCGAGGATCGTGCGGTGCCTGTCCGCCGTCGCGTCGTCCAACCGGCCCGCCAGACGGCCGAGTTCGGCGGCGAAGTGCATGCCGACGGCGACCGCGGCACCGTGCCGCCACTTGTAGCGCTCGTTCTTCTCGATGGCGTGGGCGAGCGTGTGGCCGTAGTTGAGGATCTCCCGGCGGCCCGACTCCTTCAGGTCGTCGGAGACGACATCGGCCTTCACGCGGATGGAGCGCTCGATCAGCTCGGCCGTGTGCGGGCCCTGCGGAGAGCGCGCGGCCTCGGGGTCGGCCTCGATGAGGTCCAGGATCACCGGGTCGGCGATGAAGCCGGCCTTGATGATCTCGGCGAGCCCGGAGACGTAGTCGTTCACCGGCAGCGAGTCCAGCGCGGCGAGGTCGCACAGGACGCCGGCCGGCGGGTGGAAGGAGCCGACCAGGTTCTTGCCCTCGGCGGTGTTGATGCCGGTCTTGCCGCCGACCGCCGCGTCCACCATGGCCAGCACGGTGGTGGGGACCACGATCCAGCGCACTCCGCGCAGCCAGGTCGCCGCGACGAAACCGGCGAGGTCCGTGGTCGCGCCGCCGCCGACGCCGACGATCACGTCGGAGCGGGTGAAGCCGGACTGGCCGAGCGCCTTCCAGCAGTAGGCGGCGACCTCGGCGGTCTTGGCCTCCTCGGCGTTCGGCACCTGGATGGCGACCGCCTCGTAGCCCTGCTCGGCCAGGTCGGCGCGGAGCGCGTCGCCGGTCTCGGCGAGCGCCTCGGGGTGGATCACCGCGACCCGCTTGGCCTTTGAGCCGATCAGCCCGGCCAGCTCGCCCAGGAGCTGCCGGCCCACCAGCACCTCGTAGGGGTCGGTACCGGCCGTGCCGGCGACCTGGATCCTGGTGACTGCCTCGCTCATGCTTCCTTCAACTCCAGTGCGTCCAGCGCTGCTTGGGTGACCTCTTCGGGGCTGCGCCCTTCGGTCGGTACGACGGCCGTGGCGACCTCTTCGTACAGGTGCCGCCGGGCCTCCATCAGTTCGCGCCACTGCTTGCGCGGGTTGACGGCGAGCAGCGGCCGGGCCACGCCCAGGCCGGTGCGCCGGACGGCCTCCTCGACGTCCATCGAGAGGTAGACGACCCGCTGCCCGGCGAGCAGCGCGCGGGTGTCCGCGTCGAGGATCGCCCCGCCGCCGAGCGCGAGGACCCCCGCGTGCTCGGCGAGGGCGGTGGCTACCGCCCGCTTCTCGACGGCCCGGAAGGTGTCCTCGCCGTCGTCCACGAAGATCTCGGCGATGGTGCGGCCCTCGGCGGCGACGATGTCGTCGTCGGTGTCCCGGTAGCCGAGCCCGAGCCGCCCGGCCAGCAGGTGCCCGACGGTGGACTTGCCCACGCCCATCGGGCCGACCAGGACGACCGCAGGCACGGCGCTCATCCGATCTTCAGGTTGTCGAGGTACGACCGCACGTTGCGGCGGGTCTCGGGGACGGAGTCGCCGCCGAACTTCTCCGCGACCGCGTCAGCGAGGACGAGCGCCACCATGGCCTCGGCGACGATGCCGGCGGCCGGGACGGCGGAGACGTCGGAGCGCTGGTGGTGGGCCTGGGCGGCCTCGCCGGTGGTCACGTCCACGGTCTTCAGGGCGCGCGGCACGGTCGCGATCGGCTTCATCGCGGCCCTCACCCGCAGCAGCTCGCCGGTGGACAGGCCGCCCTCGGTGCCGCCGGCGTGGCCGGAGACGCGGCGGATGCCCTCGGGGGTGTTGACGATCTCGTCGTGCGCCTTGGAGCCCGGCACCCGGGCCAGCTCGAAGCCGTCACCGATCTCGACGCCCTTGATCGCCTGGATGCCCATCAGGGCACCGGCGAGACGCGCGTCCAGCTTGCGGTCCCAGTGCACGTGCGAACCGAGGCCGACCGGGACGCCGTACGCCAGCACCTCGACCACGCCGCCGAGCGTGTCGCCGTCCTTGTGGGCCTGGTCGACCTCCGCGACCATCGCCTTCGAGGCGTCCGCGTCCAGGCAGCGCAGCGGATCCGCGTCCAGCTTCTCCACGTCGGCCGGCGTGGGGTACACGCCCTGCGGGGCCTTCACGGAGCACAGTTCGACGACGTGCGAGACGATCTCGATGCCCGCCGTCTCCTTCAGGTACGACCGGGCGACGGCGCCGAGCGCGACACGCGCGGCGGTCTCGCGGGCGGAGGCGCGCTCCAGGATCGGACGGGCCTCGTCGAAGCCGTACTTCTGCATGCCGGCGAGGTCGGCGTGGCCGGGGCGGGGCCGGGTCAGCGGCGCGTTGCGGGCGAGGCCCGCCAGGATCTCGGGGTCGACCGGGTCGGCCGCCATGACCTGCTCCCACTTGGGCCACTCGGTGTTGCCCACCATGATCGCCACGGGAGAGCCGATGGTGAGGCCGTGCCGGACGCCGCCCAGGAAGGTGACCTCGTCGCGTTCGAACTTCATCCGCGCACCGCGGCCATAACCGAGCCGCCGCCGCGCGAGGTGGTCCGCCACCATCTCCGTGGTGATCGGCACGCCGGCGGGAAGGCCCTCCAGCGTCGCGACGAGTGCGGGACCGTGGGACTCCCCCGCGGTCAGCCAACGCAGCCTGCTCAACGGTGCTCCTCCGTGTTCGCGCCCGGTACTGCCCTGCGTACGCACGTCCTCGCGTACGGCGACGACACGACCGGGTGCGCGATTCCGGCCTGCCACTGCCGATCCTCCCACGTCGGGGGCCACAACCGGCCCCCGGTCCAGCAGACGGGACGTCGGCGACAGAAACGGAATGCTGGATTCAGCGTGCCGCGAGGGCCTTCTCGCCCGCGTGGCGCATGGCCTCCAGCGGGGCCGGGGCGTGGCCGGTCATGCGCTCCACCTGCAGAACCGCCTGGTGCACCAGCAGATCCAGGCCGCTGACGACGGCGCCGCCGAACATCGACCAGCGGGCCGCCAGCTCGGTCGGCCAGGGGTCGTAGAGCACGTCGAAGAGCGTCGCCGGGCGCTCGGGCACGGCCGCCGCGAGGGCGTCCGTGGTGCCCGCAGGCGTGGTGGCGACCACCAGCGGGGCGCGCAGCGCCTCGGCCGCGTCCGCCCAGTCGGCGACGCGCACGTCGACCTCGAGCCGCTCGCCCCAGCGCCGCATCTCGGCGGCGCGGGCCTCGCTGCGCACATAGGCGACGACCTCGCCGGTGCAGATCCGGGCGAGGGCGGCCAGTGCCGAGGACGCGGTGGCGCCGGCGCCGAGGATCGCGGCGGACTCCACCTGCTCGATGCCGTGCTCGCGCAGCGCGGCCACCATCCCCGGGATGTCCGTGTTGTCGCCGACCCGGTGGCCGTCCTCGGTGAGGACGACGGTGTTGACGGCGTCCACCGAGGCGGCCGTCTCGGTGATCTCGTCCACCAGCGGGATGACGGCCCGCTTCAGCGGCATCGTCAGCGACAGCCCCGCCCACTCCGGGCCGAGCTGCCGCAGAAAGTCCGGCAGCGCGGCCTCGTCGATCTCGAAGCGGTCGTACGACCACCCGGTGAGCCCGAGTGCTTCGTAGGCCGCCCGGTGCAGCACCGGCGAGAGGGAGTGGGCGATGGGCGAACCGAGCACGGCGGCCCGGCGGGCATCAGTTGCCCGAGTTGGCATTGAATTTGTCCTTGAGCTTTTCGAATTCTGCGTTGGTGCGGGCGAATTCGGTGTTGTTCACGCCGTCGGTCGCCACGAAATACATCCAGCCGTCGTGCGTCGGATTCAGTGTCGCCTTCAGCGCGTCCTCGCCGGGGTTGCCGATCGGACCGGGCGGAAGTCCTCTGTGGGTATATGTGTTGTACGGGCTCTGGTTGCTGTTGATCTCCTTCTCGGAGATATGGATGTTGCTCGTGCCCTTGAGGTAGTTGTAGGTCGAGTCGAACTGCAGCAACCGGTTGGTCTCGGTGTTGTCGGGCTTCAGGCGGTTGTAGACCACCTCCGCCATCTTGCGGAAGTCGTCGTGCGTCTTGCCCTCGGCCTGGACCAGGCTGGCGACGGTGACGAGCTGGAACGCGTTGTCCATGCCCAGGCTCCTGGCCTTGCTCTCCAGGCCGAGTTCCGCGTACTTCTCCTTGGCCCGGCCGACCATCGACTTCAGGACGGCCTCGGGCTTCTGCCCCTTGGTGACCGGGTAGCTGGAGGGGTAGAGGAAGCCTTCCAGCGGGTCCCTCACGTCGGCGTGGTTCAGTGCCCAGGCGGGCAGCCCCAGGGACTTGTACTTCTGCTTCGCGACCTTCTGCGTCGTGCCCGCGGACACCTGGAGCCGCTTGTCGATCAACGCGTAGACCGCGGCGTTGCGCGTGCCCTCGGCGATGATCAGGTTGCTGCGGCTCTTCGGGCTGAGCATCAGCTCGACGGCGCTGGCCGCGGACATCTGCTTCTGCAGCGTGTAGATGCCGTCCTGGAGCGACTTGCCGTCGGGATTGGCCTGCTGCGCGGAGACGAACGCGTCGACGCTCTCGACGACACCGGCTTCCTTCAGCTTCTGACCGATGACATAGCCGCCGGCGCCCTTCGGGATGTCGACCGTCACCAGCTGGCCGTTGCCGTCGCCCGCGAAGTCCGGAGCCGCGGCGAAACGATTTTGGTAGAACTGCCAGCCGAAGTAGCCGACGGTGCCGAGGCCACCGCCGAAGACCAGGACGACCACCAGGCAGGCGCAGCCGGTGCGCCGCTTCTTGGGCTTGACGGGCTTGCGGCCCTTGCCGCGCCGGTCACCGCGCCCGCCGCGGCTCTCGGCCTCGTCGTCCGTGCCGTCGTCATCGCCGCCACCGCCGGCGAAGAAGGCGTGCTCGCCCTGGTCCTCGCCGGGGTCCCAGCCGGTCTCCGGGTCGGGGCCGGGGGACGGTTCGGGGCGCCGGCGGCCGGGGGGCTGCGGCGGCGGATAGGCGTCCTCGGTGCCGTAGAAGTCGGGATGCTCCCCGCCGTACGCCACGGGCTGCTGGTTGTAGGGGTCACCCGGGTCCGCGGCGTAGGGAACATGGCCGTGGGTGCCGGTCGCGTCCCAGCCACCCTCGGGCTGCTGCTGGTGATGCTGCTGCTGGTACTGCTGGGCCTGGCCCGCGTACTGCTGGTCGTAGGCGGACTGACCCTGCGGGTCCTGGTACGGGTACTGCTGCTGGTCGTAACCGGGGTGCTGCCCCTGGGCCCAGTCACCGTACTGCTGCGGCTGTTCCTGCGGCTGCTGTGGATAGTGCTGTGGCTGGCCGCCGTAGGGGGGCTGCTGACCCGCGTGGGTCTGCTGCCCTCCCCATCCGCCGTCCCCGTACAACGGGTCCTCCGGATGCCACGGTTCGGAGCCAGGGCCCCGGCCATACTCAGTCATCGATCCCCTAGAGCCGCGAGGCCGACGGTCGCACAGCCGGTGGAGCCGCTTCCGTTCCGCCTCTTTTACTGTGCGCCGGCTGTTCGAACGCCGCCGCATCGCGCGGAACGTTACCGTATCGCGATCAGATGACCACTTCGACGCCCTCGCCGGGTGCTTTACCTGACACCCGTTCGGATTCCAGGGCCTGCTGCAGGATGATGACGGCGGCGGCCTGGTCGATGACGGCCCGGCCCTTCTTGGACTTCACTCCGGAGGCGCGCAGTCCCTGACTGGCCGTCACGGTCGTCATCCGCTCGTCCACCAGCCGGACCGGCACGGGCCTTACGCCCTCGGCGAGTTCCTGGGCGAAGGCGCGGACCTTGACCGCGGCCGGGCCCTCGCCCCCCTTGAGGGAGCGAGGGAGGCCGACGACGACCTCGATCGGTTCGTACTCCTCGACGAGCTGCCGCAGTCGGCGGTGTGCTGCCGGGATGTCACGTCCGGGGACCGTCTCCACCGGAGTGGCGAGGATCCCGTCGGGGTCGCACGAGGCGACCCCGATCCGGGCGTCCCCGACGTCGATCGCGAGTCGACGTCCTCTGCGCATGTCCTACCGTTTCCTTACTTCGCTGTCTCGGCGACAAGACGCTCGACGGCGTCGGCGGCGTCGCCGACGGCGGCCGGGTTCTGCCCGCCGCCCTGGGCGACGTCCGGCTTGCCGCCACCGCCGCCGCCGAGGCTCTTGGCGGCGGTACGGACCAGGTCACCGGCCTTCAGGCCGCGCTCGCGGGCGGCCTCGTTGGTGGCGATGACCGTGAGCGGCTTGCCGTTGTTGACCGTGAACAGGGCGACCACGGCGGCCCGGCCGCCCTGGATGCGACCGCGCACGTCGAGGACCAGCCTGCGCAGGTCGTCCGGCGTGGTGCCGTCCGGGACCTGACCGGTGACGAGGGCCACACCCCGCACGTCCTTGGCGGACTCGGCGAGACCGGCGGCGGCCTGCAGCACCTTCTCGGCGCGGAACTTCTCGATCTCCTTCTCGGCGTCCTTCAGCTTGCCGAGCATCGAGGAGACCTTCTCCGGCAGCTCGTCCGGGCGGCCCTTGAGCAGCTCGGTCAGCTGGTTGACGACCGTGTGCTCCCGGGCGAGGAAGTTGTAGGCGTCGACGCCGACGAGGGCCTCGATCCGGCGGACACCCGAGCCGATGGAGGCCTCGCCGAGCAGCTTCACCAGGCCCAGCTGGGCGGTGTTGTGCACGTGCGTGCCGCCGCACAGCTCCTTGGAGAAGTCGCCGATGGTCACCACACGGACCCGCTCGCCGTACTTCTCGCCGAACTCGGCGATGGCGCCCTGCTTCTTGGCCTCGTCGATGCCCATGACCTCGGCGCGTACGTCCAGGTCGCGGGCGAGCACCTCGTTGATCTTCTGCTCGACGTCGGTCATCACGGCCGTCGGGACGGCGGCCGGGGAGCCGAAGTCGAAGCGGAAGCGGCCGGGCTGGTTCTCGGAACCGGCCTGGGCGGCCGTCGGGCCGAGGGCGTCGCGCAGGGCCTGGTGGGTGAGGTGCGTGGCCGAGTGGGCGCGGGCGATGGCCTTGCGGCGGCGGGTGTCGATGGAGGCGTGGGCCTTGGCGCCGACCGTGACCTCGCCGACCTGGACGACGCCCTTGTGGACGTACACGCCCGGGACCGGCTTCTGGCAGTCGCGGACCTCGATGACGGCACCGGAGTCGACCTTGATGCGGCCGGTGTCGCCGATCTGGCCGCCGCCCTCGGCGTAGAAGGGGGTGCGGTCGAGGACGATCTCGACCTCGTCGCCCTCCGTGGCGGCCGGGGAGGAGGCGCCGTCGACCAGGATGCCGACGATCGTGGACTCGCCCTCGGTGTCCGTGTAGCCGATGAAGTCGGTGGCGCCGGCCTTGTCGGCGATCTCGCGGTAGGCGCCCAGGTCGGCGTGGCCGGTCTTCTTGGCCAGGGCGTCGGCCTTGGCGCGCTCCCGCTGCTCCTTCATCAGGCGGCGGAAGCCGTCCTCGTCCACGGACAGCCCCTGCTCGGCGGCCATCTCCAGGGTGAGGTCGATCGGGAAGCCCCAGGTGTCGTGGAGCAGGAAGGCCTTGTCGCCGGCGAGGACCGTGCCACCGGAGGCCTTGGTCTCGGTGACGGCGCCGTCGAGGATGTTGGTGCCGGCCTTCAGCGTCTTGAGGAAGGCGTTCTCCTCGGCGACGGCGACCTTCTCGATGCGCTCGCGGTCGGTGACCAGTTCCGGGTACTGCCGGCCCATCATGCGGATCACGATGTCGATCAGATCCTTGACGACCTGACCGGTGGCACCGAGGAGGCGCATGTTGCGGATGGCGCGGCGCATGATGCGGCGCAGGACGTAGCCGCGGCCCTCGTTGCCGGGGGTGACGCCGTCGCCGATGAGCATCGTGGCCGTGCGCATGTGGTCGGTGACCACGCGCAGGGCGACGTCCGTGGTGTGCGACTCGCCGTAGTGGACGCCGGTCAGCTCGGTGGCCCGCTTGATGACGGCCATGGAGGTGTCGATCTCGTACATGTTCTGCACGCCCTGCAGAATCATGGCGAGACGCTCAAGGCCGAGGCCCGTGTCGATGTTCTTGCTCGGGAGGTCGCCGAGGATCTCGAAGTTGTCCTTGCCGGTGCCCTCGCCCCTCTCGTACTGCATGAAGACGAGGTTCCAGATCTCCACGTACCGCTCGTCGTTGACGGCGGGGCCGCCCTCGACGCCGAACTCGGGGCCGCGGTCGTAGTTGATCTCGGAGCAGGGGCCGCAGGGGCCGGGGACGCCCATGGACCAGAAGTTGTCCTTCATGCCCAGGCGCTGGATGCGCTCCTTGGGCACGCCGACGACCTCGTGCCAGATCTGCTCGGCCTCGTCGTCGTCCTTGTAGACGGTGATCCAGAGCTTCTCCGGCTCCAGGCCGTAACCGCCCTTGTCCTGGGGGCTGGTGAGCAGCTCCCAGGCGAGCTTGATGGCGCCTTCCTTGAAGTAGTCACCGAAGGAGAAGTTGCCGCACATCTGGAAGAACGTGCCGTGGCGGGTGGTCTTGCCGACCTCTTCGATGTCCGGCGTGCGCACGCACTTCTGGACGCTGGTGGCGCGGTCGAAGGGCGGCTTGACCTCACCCAGGAAGTAGGGCTTGAAGGGCACCATGCCGGCGGGGACGAGGAGCAGAGTCGGGTCGTCCGCGATGAGCGACGCCGAAGGGACGACGGTGTGCCCGCGCTCCTCGAAGAAGCTCAGCCAGCGGCGGCGAATCTCGGCCGACTCCATCAGTGGTCCTCATTCCGGTTGTACGAGTACTTCGTGTGCGAAGACATCGGTGCCTCGATGCACTTCGGGGTGCTGCGGTTGTTCTCGATGGCGGCGAGCCGCCGGGGCGCGGGGAGTTCGGGGCTCTCGTCGATGCCGAGCGCCTCCTCGAGTTCGGCCTCCCGCTGGGCCATGTTGTCGCGGACGTCGAGCGCGAATCCGACCGCGCGGTCCTTGAGGCGGTGACCGGTCTCCAGGGCCTTGTTCGCCGCGGTCGCGGCGAGGCTCTCGGGCGTCAGCTGCTTCAGCTTGCGGTTGACCTTGGTGGTGGCCCACACACCGGCGGCGACGCCCGTGGTGAACCAGAACGTTCGGCGGAACATCGCTGGCCTAGTCCCTCTCTGCGCGGTTGTTCCGCCTGCCCCGCCGCGCGGCCGGGACCGTCCGGCCCACGATCACCGTACGCCTCGGGGCCTTGGCGGGCACGCCCTCCTTGCGGCCGCCCAGGGCCCGGCGGACGCCGTAGCCGAAGGCCGCGACCTTCACCAGCGGGCCGCCGAAGGTGGAGGCGACGGTGGAGGAGAGCGCGGAGGCGTTCGAGGTGACCTCCTGGACGTCGGAGGCGATCGCGTCGACCCGGTCGATCTGGGTCTGCGCGGACCGCACGGCCGAGGAGGCGTCCGCGAGCAGGGGCACGGCCTGTTCGGTCACGTCCGCGACGAGCTTGGTGGTCGCCTTGAGCGTCTGGGCCAGCCTCACCAGCGCGACGGCGAGGAAGGAGACCAGGATCGCCCAGAAGACGGCCACCAGGATCCCGGCCACCTCTCCACCGGACACTGTGCGCACCCGCTCCCTGAAACGTGCTCTGAACATCAGAACCATGAAAAAGCAGTAGGCCGAGCCTATCGCGCCGGTGGTGGGACTCCGTACCGGATTACCGCCCGCGGCGGGCGCAGTCGCGGGAAGCGATTGTACGGAATGAACACGCTTCAGTACGCTCCGTGTCCTATGCGAGGTCCTCAGCGTCCCGGCCCCCAGAACGACGGCGTTCCGCCCGGCGAACTCGCCGGACTCCCCGTACTCACCGAACTCACCTCGTTCGTCGGGCGCTCGGCCGAACTCGCCGAGCTTGCGGGGATCCTGGAGACGGCCCGGCTGGTCACGGTCACCGGGGTCGGCGGCGTGGGCAAGTCGCGGCTGGCCGCGCGGGCGGCGGGGCGCTGGGCGTCCGGGGACGCTTCCCCGGTGGTGGCCGCGCGGGCGGAGCCGAGGGCGTGGGTGCTGGTCGAGCTGGCGGCGGTGCGTGATCCGCGGTTCGTCCCGTACGCGGTGGTGGAGGCGCTGGGGCTGACCGACCACAGCACGCGGGCGCCGGCGCAGACACTGCTGGAGCACCTCGCGGGCCGCTGGACGATGCTCGTGCTGGACGGGTTCGAGCATCTGGTCGCGGCCTGCGCCGAGCTGGTGGCGGAGCTGCTGCACAACCTGCCGGAGCTGCGGGTGCTGGCGGTGGGCCGGCGTCCGCTGACCCTGACCGGTGAGCGGCTGTTCCCGCTGGACCCGCTCGGCGAGGACGAGGCGGTGGAGCTGCTCGCGGACCGGGCCCGGCAGCACGGCCTGGACGTCGGCGACGTTCCCGAGGTGCGCGAGCTGTGCCGGCGTCTTGAGGGGATCCCGCTGGCGGTGGAGCTGGCCGCGGGACGGCTGCGGGCCCTGTCCCCGGCTCAGCTGCTGCGGCGGCTGGACGACCGGTTCCGGGTGCTGACCGCAGGCGGCCGGGTGCCGACCGGCGGCGGCCTGGACGCTCCCCCGGGATCCCGGCTTCGCCCGGTCCCGGGAGAACCCCCACCGCGCCACCGGACGCTGCGGACCGCGATCGGCTGGAGCCACGAGCTGTGCACGCCCGCCGAGCGGCTGCTGTGGGCGCGGCTGTCGGTGTTCGCGCAGACCTTCGACCTGGAGGCGGCCGAGTACGTGTGCAGCGGGGACGGGCTGCCGGCCGAGGACGTCCTGGACGTGCTCTCGGAACTGCTGGCCCAGTCCCTGCTCTCGCGCGAGGACACACCGGCCGGCCCCCGCTTCCGGATGCTGGGCACGGTCCGGGCCTACGGCGCCGACTGGCTGGAGGCGACGGGGGACGCGGCCCGGCTGCGGCGCAGGCACCGGGACTGGTTCCTGGGGCTGGCGACCTGGTGCGAGCTGGACTGGTTCTCGCCCCGGCAGCGCGAGGTGGCCGCACGGGTCGAGGCCGAGCTGCCGAACCTGCGGGCCGCGCTGGAGTTCTCTCTGGCCGAGCCCGGGGAGACGCATCTGGGCCAGTACCTGGCGGGCTCGCTGTGGTTCTGCTGGGTGGGCTGCGGCCGGCTGTCGGAGGGGCGGCGCTGGCTGGAGCGCAGTGTGGCGCTGGAGTCGGAGCACGAGCCGTCCCGGCTCAAGGCGCTGTGGGTGCTCGGATACGTGGCGATCCTCCAGGGCGACACCGTTGTGGCGCTGACCGCGCTGCGGGAGTGCCGGGAGCAGGCGGAGGGGACCGGGGACGCGACGGCGGTGGCGTACGCGGAGCACCGCACGGGGTGTCTGGCCCTGGTCACGGACGACATGGCGCGCGCGGAGACGCTGCTGCGGTCGGCGCTGGACCGCTACCAGGAGATCGGCGAGCTGAACAGCAACGTGCTGATGGGCCAGGTGGAGCTGGCGATGACGCGGGCGTTCCAGGGGGACCTGGCGGACGCGGTGCGGCTGTGCGAGGACGTGCGCCGGGTGTGCGAGGACCACGGGGAGCGGTGGGCCAGGTCGTACGCGCTGTACGTGCTGGCGTACGCGGCCTGGCATGACGGGGACCCGGTGTGCGCGCGGGAGCTGCTGGCGGACTGCCTGGGCGACGCGCACGCCTTCCACGATCTGCTGGGCTCGGTGCTCGCGCTGGAGCTGCTGGCCCTGGTGACGGTGTCCCAGGGCGATCCGGTCGAGGCGGCGGTGCTCCAGGGCGCCGCGGGCCGGATGTGGCCGTCGGTGGGTCTGCCGCTGTTCGGTTCGGCGTACTACAACGCCCCGCACGAGCTGTGCGAGGCGAGGGCCCGCACGGCCCTCGGTGACGAGCGGTACGAGGAGTGCGCGCGGGACGGTGCCCGGCTGGACCGGGCGACGGCCGTGGCGCGGGCGCTGGGGCAGGGCGGCGGCGTACGGTCGCTGCGGGCGCTGCCCGGACGGCGGGGGCCGGTGCGGCACGTGCGCGAGGAGGCCGGGAAACGCGAACCCGCCGCCTCGCCCACCCGAAAGAGTGGGGAGACGGCGGGCTGAGGTGCTGCGCCGGGGCTGGGATCAGCGGGCGTAGTACTCGACGACGAGCTGCTCGTCGCAGATCACCGGGATCTCCTTGCGGTTCGGCTCGCGGTCCAGGCGGAACGCCAGGGCCTTGAGGTTCACCTGGAGGTAGCGCGGGGTCTCACCCTCGGGGGCGAAGCCACCCTCACGGGCGATCGTGAAGAGCGTCTTCTCCTTGGAGCGGTCGCGGACCTGCACGACGTCGTCCGGACGGACACGGAAGGACGGCTTGTCGACCTTCTGGCCGTTGACCTGGATGTGGCCGTGGACGACCATCTGGCGGGCCTGGTAGATCGTGCGGGCGATGCCCGAACGCAGGACCAGCGCGTCGAGACGGCGCTCGAGCTCGATGATCAGGGCCTCACCGGTCTTGCCCTGGACCTTGGAGGCACGCTCGTAGGCGCGGACGAGCTGACGCTCGGACACGTCGTACTGCGCGCGCAGACGCTGCTTCTCGAGCAGACGGACCTTGTAGTCCGAGTTCTGCTTGCGGCCGCGGCCGTGCTCGCCCGGCGGGTAGGGACGGGCCTCGAAGTACTTGACGGCCTTCGGGGTCAGCGCGATGCCGAGGGCACGCGACTTCTTGACCTTGGGGCGGGACTGGTTCGCCACTGTCTTTCTCTTTCCTCGTTCTCGGCTTGTCAGAGTCGAGGGAGGTCGCATCCGCAGCCGGGGAAACCCGCCGGGTCCGCACGGGACCTGTCGGGCAGCCGCTCCCCTGGTCTGGGCACATACGTGCAGCACGCGAGTGGCCCACCGACCGTTCCCGGGATTCCGGGTGGTGGTGGGCTGCCCGCGACACCGTTCGACGGTGCGCGACGCTCCTGGAGCCGGTCCGCGAGGGACCGGACTCCGGCTGGCTGTCCCGCTCTGACTGCGCGGGACTCAGCACTTCGGGGCAGTCTACAGGGTGCTCAGGAGCGCCTGCGACCGAGGTGGGCGCGGGTCCATTCGACCGCGTCCGCGTACCGCGCCTCGGCGCCGTGCCGGGTCGGGGTGTAGTACTCGCGGTCCTTGAGGGCGTCCGGGGCGTACTGCTGCTCGGCGATGCCCTCGGGCAGGTCGTGCGGGTACACGTACCCCTGGGCGTGCCCCAGTTTCTTCGCACCCTGGTAGTGCCCGTCCCGCAGGTGGGGCGGCACCTGGCCGGCCAGTCCCTTGCGTACGTCCTCCATGGCGGCGCCGATGGCGGTGGTCGCGGCGTTGGACTTGGGGGCGAGAGCGAGGGCGATGGTGGCGTGGCTGAGGGTGAGGGCGGCCTCGGGGAAGCCGATCATGGCGACGGCCTGGGCGGCGGCGACCGCGATCGGCAGCGCGTTCGGGTCGGCCAGGCCGATGTCCTCACTGGCGGAGATCATCAGGCGGCGGGCGATGAAGCGGGGGTCCTCGCCGGCCTCGATCATGCGGGCCAGGTAGTGCAGGGCGGCGTCGACATCGGAGCCGCGGATGGACTTGATGAGGGCGCTGGCGACGTCGTAGTGCTGGTCGCCGTCGCGGTCGTACTTCACGGCGGCACGGTCGACCGTCTGCTCCAGGGTCTGCAACGAGATCGCGCTCTCGCCCTGGTCGAGGGCGGCTCCCGCGGCGGCCTCCAGGGCGGTCAGGGCGCGGCGGGCGTCGCCGCCCGCGATGCGCAGCAGGTGCTCCTCGGTGTCCCCGGGGAGGGTGACGGCGTCCTTGAGTCCGCGTTCGTCGGCGAGGGCCCGGCGGAGCAGGCCGCGGACGTCGTCGTCGGTGAGGGGTTCGAGGGTGAGGAGGAGGGAGCGGGAGAGCAGCGGGGAGATCACCGAGAAGTACGGGTTCTCGGTGGTCGCCGCGATCAGGGTGACCCAACGGTTCTCGACGGCGGGGAGCAGGGAGTCCTGCTGGGCCTTGCTGAAGCGGTGGATCTCGTCCAGGAAGAGGACGGTCTCCTTGCCGAAGCCGCCGGTGGCTCGGCGGGCCCCGTCGATGACCGCGCGGACCTCCTTGACGCCCGCGGTGATCGCGGACAGCTCCACGAACCGCTTGTTGGTGGCCTTGGAGACGACGTAGGCGAGGGTCGTCTTGCCGGTGCCCGGAGGGCCCCAGAGGATGACCGAGGACGGTCCGGCGGGGCCGCCGCTGCCCTCGCCGACCAGCCGGCGCAGCGGGGAGCCGGGCCCCAGCAGGTGCTGCTGGCCCACGACCTCGTCGAGGGTGCGCGGGCGCATCCGCACCGCCAGGGGACTGGCCGCCGGGTCCTTCTCCTGGCGTTCTTCTGCTGCGGCGGTGAAGAGGTCGGGTTCCACGCTGAAACCCTATGGCACGCCACTGACAACCGGATCCGGGCTGTGTCGGCAGCCGGATCTCAGCTGTGCCGGCAGCCGGATCTTGGCTGCGCCGACTACCGGGGCCGGCCGTCAGCTGGTCCAGAAGTCCCACCAACGAGTGAGGATCAGCATGCCGATGATGCCGATGTGCAGGACCGGCAGCACCCAGGTGAACTCGCCGAAGAAGGACTTCAGCGGGCGCGGGGCCGGCAGGAAGCCGTTGCGGACGTTGAACGACGTGACGTACCAGAACATGGTGATCGTCGCGACCCAGGCGAGCGAGCACCACAGGCACAGGGCGTTGATCCGGTACAGGGACTGGAACTGCAGCCAGGTGCAGAAGGCCACGCCGAAGAGGGTGCCGAAGTTGAAGGTCAGCCAGTACCAGCGCGGGAAGCGGGCGCGGGCGAGCAGGCTCATGCCGACGCAGATGACGATGCCGTAGGCGACCAGGCCGAGCATCGGGTTCGGGAACCCGAAGGCGGCGGCCTGCTTGCTCTCCATGACGCTGCCGCAGGAGACGACCGGGTTGAGGCTGCAGCCCGGGGTGAAGGTCTTGCCCTCGACCTTGGCCTCGAGCAGCTTGAACTTGTCGATCGTGATGACCCAGGCGGCGAGCAGACCGGCCGCGCCGGTGATCAGCAGCAGCAGGGCGAAGGCACGACTGCCGCCCACCGCGCGGGGCGCGTCGGCGGCACGCTCGGGCCCGTGCTCCGTGGAGACGTCTTTGACTGTCGTCTTGCTCATCACGCCGATTCCGTCACTTGAGAACTGGACCATCTTCGGGCAGGGGTCATTGTGCCGCACGTGTACGGGTGCGCACCGTTCGCTCCGCATAAGCATGTACGTATGACCGGCGCCGTCCGTTCGGTTCCGGACAGCGCCCGCACCCGCCTACGACAAGGGCGCCGGACGCCCTTTGAGGAGCATCCGGCGCCCACGCGCGCGTGTGTGCGTGCCCACCCACGCCCAGCCCAGCCGTGCCCAGCCGTGCCCACCCGTGCCTAGCCGAGCCGCGCCTCCAGCTCGGCGACGATCTCGTCCACGCCGATCGCCGTCTGCTCGCCGGACTCCATGTCCTTGAGCTGGACGACGCCCTCGGCGAGGTCGCGCTCGCCGGCGACGATCGTGTAGCGGGCCCCGCTGCGGTTGGCGTTCTTCATGGCGCCCTTGAGGCCCTTGCCGCCGTAGGCGAAGTCCGCCGCGACACCGGCCTTGCGCAGCTCGGTGACCTTGGCGAACAGCACCCTGCGGGCCTCCTCGCCGAGCGGTACGGCGTAGACGCTGGTGCCGGCCGGGATGTCCAGCACCACGCCCTCGGCCTCCAGGGCGAGCACCGTGCGGTCGACGCCGAGGGCCCAGCCGACGGACGGCAGCGCGGGGCCGCCGATCATCTCGGACAGACCGTCGTAGCGACCGCCGCCGCCCACCGCGGACTGGGAGCCCAGACCGTCGTGCACGAACTCGAAGGTGGTGCGGGTGTAGTAGTCCAGGCCGCGCACCAGCTTCGGGTCGTCCTCGAAGGAGACACCCGCCGCGCCGATCAGGTCGCGGACCTCCTCGTGGTACGCCTTGCAGGCGTCGCACAGGTAGTCGCGCAGCAGCGGCGCGCCGGTGAGCTGCTTCTGGACCGACTCGCGCTTGTCGTCGAGGACGCGCAGCGGGTTGATGTCGATCCGGCGGCGGGTGTCCTCGTCCAGGTCGAGGCCGCGCAGGAAGTCCTGCAGGGCGGCCCGGTACACCGGACGGCACTCCTTGTCGCCCAGGCTGTTCAGCAGAATGCGGAAGTCCCGAAGGCCCAGGGAGCGGTACGCCTGGTCGGCCAGGATGATCAGCTCGGCGTCCAGCGCCGGGTCCTCGGCACCGATCGCCTCGGCGCCGACCTGGGAGAAGTGCCGGTAACGGCCCTTCTGGGGGCGCTCGTAGCGGTAGTACGAGCCGGAGTACCAGAGCTTGACGGGGAGGTTGCCCGTCTTGTGCAGGTTGGCCTCCAGGGCCGCGCGCAGCACGGAGGCCGTGCCCTCGGGGCGCAGGGCGAGCCTGTCGCCGCCCTTGGTCTCGAAGGCGTACATCTCCTTGGTGACGATGTCGGTGGACTCGCCGACACCGCGTGCGAACAGCTCGACGTTCTCGAAGCCGGGCGTCTCGATGTAGCCGTAGCCGGACCCGCGCAGCGGGGCGGCGATGGCCTCGCGGACGGCCAGGTACGTCGCGGAGTCCGGCGGGATCAGGTCGTAGGTGCCCTTGGGGGCCTGGAAGGTACTCACGGAAGCTCTCTCGTCACATTCCTCGTCGGGGAGCCGGGGAGGCTCCCTGGCCGGCCGCCACCTGCCGCAGATAGGGGTTGGTGGCGCGCTCCTTGCCGATGGTCGTGTGCTCCTTGTGACCGGGCAGCACCACGGTGGAGTCGTCGAGCGGCAGGCACACGCGGGCCAGCGATTCGAGCATGTCCTCCATGGAGCCACCGGGCAGGTCGGTGCGTCCGATGGAGCCGGCGAACAGCAGGTCGCCCGAGAACATGATCGGCGGGATGTCCGCCGCCCCGGGCAGGCCGAAGGTCACCGACCCCTTGGTATGGCCCGGTGCGTGGGCGACGGAGAACTCCAGCCCGGCCAGCGCCAGCTTTGCGCCGTCGGTCAGCTCCTTGACGTCGTCCGGCTCCCCCACGGTCAGCTCGCCCATCAGCGGCATGCCGATGGCGCGGCCGAGGGCCTTCTCGGGGTCGCTCAGCATGTACCGGTCCTCGGGGTGGATCCAGGCGGGCACGTCGTGCGCGCCGCACACGGGGACGACCGAGGCCACATGGTCGATGTGGCCGTGGGTGAGGACGACGGCGACGGGCTTGAGCCGATGTTTCCTGAGCGCGTCCTCGACTCCTTGGGCGGCCTGGTGGCCCGGGTCGATGATCACGCACTCCTCACCGGCGGCGGGGGCGACGACATAACAGTTCGTCCCCCAGGCCCCGGCGGGGAACCCGGCAATGAGCACGATCGTCCTTCGTTGTGTCGATACGGGAGGGCTCACGGGCACGACGCCCGTGGTCCAGAGCCTACCGGCGCTGCCGTTCACTCAGCGAACCCATATACGGTACGGGGCTAGGGGGTGTCGTTTGGATCAGGCCGGCCTGGACGGACAGTGCGGACCGGCTGACCCGAGCGGGGTCTGGTGCGTGCAGATGCAAGGCGGAGGAGTGAGTCGACGCGATGGGGGTCCCCCCGCGCGAGCGAAGCCGAGCGTGGGGGAGTCGGCGATCGACGACAACGCCGCAGATGTGCATGCCAGACCCCGCGACGCCGGGATGATCCAAACGACACCCCCTAGACGCTGCGGCCGGCTCACGGGACGCACGCGTACCGGTCGGCACACGACACGCATGAGGAGAGAACCCGGTGGTCAGCCAGGAGCAGCGGCGGCGTCAGCTCGCCCGGGAGAAGTTCTTGCGGCAGCAGCAGCGGCGCACCAGCGCGCGACGCAAGGCGCGCATGCGCAACTCCGTGATCGCGTCGGTCCTCGGCGTGGTCGTGATCGGCAGCATCGCGCTGTACACGACCGGGGTGCTGAAGAACGACGACAAGAAGACGAACGCGAGCGCCGAGGTCACGCCGAGCGCGTCCGCCCCGAGCAAGGCCCCGGACCCGTGCGGGAAGCCGGCCGAGAGCTCGGTGGCGAAGCTGAGCTGGAAGAAGGAGCCGGCGATGACCATCGACACGTCGGCGAACTACACGATGAAGCTCGCGACGACGTGCGGTGACATCGACGTCGCGCTGAAGGCGTCGGCGGCGCCGCACACCGTGAACTCCTTCGCCTTCCTCGCCGGCAAGGGCTACTTCGACCACACCAAGTGCCACCGTCTGACGACGAACGGCATCTACGTGCTGCAGTGCGGCGACCCGACGGGCACCGGCAGCGGTGGTCCGGGCTACCAGCTCAAGGACGAGAACCTGAAGGACAAGAGCTTGAAGGGCAACAGCTACCCGACGGGCACGGTGGCGATGGCCAACGCCGGTCCGAACACCAACGGCAGCCAGTTCTTCCTGGTCTACAAGGACAGCCCGCTGCCCCCGAACTACACGCCGTTCGGCACGATCGACAAGGCCGGCCTGAAGGTGCTGGACAAGATCGCCGCGGCGGGCGAGAACTCGGGCGCCGGTGACGGTGCCCCGAACGCGACGGTCGTGATCGACAAGGCGACCGTCACGAAGTCCTGACGCCGCGGCGAAGCCCGGGGCAGCACGAGACAGCCTGGGACAACCCGAGAAAGCCCGAGACCACCAGCTGCGGAATTTCGGTCGCGCTGGATGCGGACAGGCCGCCCGCTGGTCGCCTATGTTGGCCGTGACGAAAACTGTGGACGATGCCCGGGGGCCGGGAGGCACCCCGCACGGCATCATGTGGAGGAGGCGCTGTGAGCAGCGACCCGTGGGGCCGCGTCGACGAGACGGGGACCGTGTACGTGCGTACGGCCGACGGCGAGCAGGTCGTCGGTTCCTGGGCGGCAGGCTCCCCTGAGGAGGCGCTTGCCTACTTCGAACGCAAGTACGAGGGCCTGGTTGTCGAGATCGGCCTCCTCGAGAAGCGAGTGCAGACCACCGACCTGTCGGCGAAGGATGCCCAGACCGCGATCGACCACCTGCGCGAGCAGGTGGAGGCGCACCACGCGGTCGGCGACCTGAACGCTCTGCGGACCCGTCTCGACAAACTCGTGGCGACGGTCGAATCCCGGCGTGAGGAGCGCAAGGCGCAGCGCGCCAAGCAGTCCGACGAGGCCCGCCAGGCCAAGGAGGACCTGGTCACCGAGGCCGAGCAGCTGGCGCAGTCCGACCAGTGGCGGGCCGCCGGTGAGCGGCTGCGCGCCCTGGTGGACACCTGGAAGGGGCTGCCGCGGCTGGACCGCAAGTCCGACGACGAGCTGTGGCACCGCTTCTCGCACGCCCGGTCGGCGTTCTCCAAGCGTCGCAAGGGGCACTTCGCGCAGCTGGACGCGCAGCGCGAGGAGGCCCGCCGGACCAAGGAGCGCCTGGTCGGCGAGGCCGAGTCCCTGTCCGCTTCGACGGACTGGGGTCCGACGGCGGCCCGCTACCGCGAGCTGATGGCCGAGTGGAAGGCCGCCGGCCGTGCCCAGCGTGAGCACGAGGACGACCTGTGGAACCGTTTCCGCGGCGCCCAGGACGTGTTCTTCGCGGCGCGCAGCTCGGTGTTCGCCGAGCGGGACGCGGAGCAGTCCGAGAACCTCAAGCTGAAGGAGGAGCTGGCCGAGGAGGCCGAGAAGCTCCTGCCGATCGCGGACCTGAAGGGTGCGCGGGCGGCCTTCCGCTCGATCAACGAGCGCTGGGAGGCCATCGGTCACGTCCCGCGGGACGCGCGTCCGAAGGTCGAGGGCCGGATGCACACGATCGAGCGGGCCCTCCAGGAGGCCGAGGAGGCCGAGTGGCGCCGGACGAACCCGGAGGCACGCGCGCGTGCCGAGGGTCTGACCGGTCAGCTCCAGGCCGCCGTGGACAAGCTGCGGGGCCAGGTCGAGCAGGCGCGCGCCCAGGGCAACAACGCACGGGCCGACAAGCTGGAGCGGGAGCTGGAGGGCCGCCAGGCGCTTCTGGACCAGGCTCTGAAGGGTCTTCAGGAGTTCGGCGGCTGAGGTTCCCCTCACTCCGCATGTGTGCATGGGAAAGGGCCCCGTACGTGCGCGAATTCGAGGGGTCGTTGCAACACTGCTGGTCAGCTGGCTAGGTCCAGTAGCTTAGCGAGGCGCTCGGCTGGGGTTTCCCAGCCGAGCGTTTTGCGTGGGCGGCTGTTGAGTTCTGCGGCCACGGCCTCCAGACGCTCGGGGGTGTGGCCGCTGAGGTCGGTGCCTTTGGGGAAGTACTGCCGAAGCAGGCCGTTGGTGTTCTCGTTGGAGCCGCGCTGCCAGGGGCTGGCCGGGTCGCAGAAGTAGACCGGGATGTCGGTGGCAACGGTGAACGCGCGGTGGGCGGCCATCTCTGAGCCCTGGTCCCAGGTCAGGGAACGCCACAGATGCGGCGGGAGGGTCTGGACGGTGGTGGCGAGCGCGTTGCGGGTCGCGAGGGCGCTGTGGCCGACCGGCAGGTGCACGAGCATCACGTAGCGGGTGGACCGCTCGACCAGCGTGCCGATAGCTGAGCGCCCGTCCTTGCCGATGATGAGGTCGCCTTCCCAGTGGCCGGGGACGGCCCGGTCCTCGGCTTCGGCGGGACGTTCGCTGATCAGGACCATGTCCTTGATTGCGCGGGAGGTGCGCTTGTGGGCCTGGCGGTGCGGGCGCCGGCGGGCCCGGCCGGTGCGAAGAGCGCGGGTCAGTTCCCGGCGCAGTTCTCCGCGGCCCTGGATGTAGAGGGCCTGGTAGATCGTCTCGTGGGTCACGTGCATCTCCGGCCGGTCGGGGAAGCGTGCCCGCAGAGCGTGGCAGATCTGCTCGGGGCTCCACCGCATTGTGAGGTGGTGCTGGATGAAGTCCCGCAGCTCCGGGTTCTGGCCGATCTTGCCGGTCTTCGGGCGGGGACGGCGGGCATCGGCTCGGGCCTGGGCGGTGTGCGGCCGGTAGTACCAGCCCCCCCTTGGGCATGGTGCGCCGGTTGCGGCGTATCTCGCGGCTGATGGTGGACGGGCTGCGGCCCAGCTCGGCGGCGATCTGCCGAATCGACGCCTTCTCACGCAGCCGGTCAGCGATGTGGATGCGGTCGCGCTCCTGCAAGTACCGCGATGGCCCGCAAGGCGGTTCCTCCGAATCCTGCGGAGCCCCGGGCCCATGCCCGTACTCCGGGTAGATCGGAGGAACCGCCTTGCGGCCCTTTTGGTGACCGTTGCGCCACTTCTTGCCCGTACGGCGATCGATGCCGACGATCCGGGCCGCCTCCCGGGTGCTGTAGCCCTGCTCCATGAGCTGGAAGTATGCGGCCCGCTCCCGGGTCAGCGGCCTGGGCCCCCGTTGCTTCCTGTCCTTGCGGATCTCGAAGTCCATCGCACCCCTTGAACTGGGGTGTTGCAACGACCACTAGAACTGAAGGGGACCGGGGCCCTTTTCCCATGCGCTGTGACGACCGGTTTGTGACGACCGGTTTCTACGGCCTGTTCGGATGCGCCGTCACGACCGGCTGCGGCCCGAAGTCACGCGGTAGACGTCGTACACGCCCTCCACTCCACGCACGGCCTTCAGGACGTGGCCGAGGTGCTTCGGGTCGCCCATCTCGAACGTGAAGCGGGAGGTGGCCACGCGGTCCCGGGACGTCTGGACGGCCGCGGAGAGGATGTTGACGTGCTGGTCGGACAGGACGCGGGTGACGTCCGACAGCAGCCGGGAGCGGTCCAGGGCCTCGACCTGGATGGCGACCAGGAAGACCGAGGACTGCGTGGGCGCCCACTCGACGTCGAGGATGCGCTCCGGCTCGCGGGACAGGGAGTCCACGTTGACGCAGTCGCTGCGGTGGACCGAGACACCGCTGCCCCGGGTGACGAAGCCGATGATCGGGTCGCCGGGGACCGGCGTGCAGCAGCGGGCCAGCTTCACCCACACGTCGTCGACGCCCTTGACCACGACGCCCGGGTCGGAGCTGGAGCGGCGCTTGCGGCCACGCGTGCGCGTGGGCGGCACCGCTTCGTCGATCTCCTCGGTGGCCGCCTCCTCGCCGCCGAGCGCCGAGACGAGCTTCTGGACGATGTTCGGTGCGGACACATGGCCCTCGCCGATCGCCGCGTACAGCGCGGAGATGTCCGAGTAGCGCATCTCGTGCGCGAGCGTGACCAGGGAGTCGCCGGTGAGGATGCGCTGGATCGGCAGGTTCTGCTTGCGCATGGCCCGGACGATGGCGTCCTTGCCCTGCTCGATCGCCTCGTCGCGGCGCTCCTTGGAGAACCAGGCGCGGATCTTGTTGCGGGCGCGCGGTGACTTGACGAAGCCGAGCCAGTCGCGGGACGGTCCCGCGCCGGTCGCCTTGGAGGTGAACACCTCCACCAGGTCGCCGTTGTCCAGGGTGGATTCGAGCGGTACGAGACGGCCGTTGACCCGCGCCCCTATGGTGCGGTGGCCGACCTCGGTGTGGACGGCGTAGGCGAAGTCGACCGGGGTGGCCCCGGCCGGGAGCGCTATGACGTCGCCCTTCGGGGTGAAGACGAAGACCTCGTTGCGCGACAGGTCGAAGCGCAGGGACTCCAGGAACTCGCTGGGGTCCTCGGTCTCCTTCTGCCAGTCGAGCAGCTGGCGCAGCCACGCCATGTCGTTGAGGTGGTCGTCCTTGCCCTTGCCGGACGACCTGGGCACGTCGGTACGGACCTTGGAGGCGCCGGCGACGGCCTCCTGCTTGTACTTCCAGTGCGCGGCGATGCCGTACTCCGCGCGCCGGTGCATGTCGAACGTGCGGATCTGCAGCTCGACGGGCTTGCCGTTGGGTCCGATGACCGTCGTGTGCAGCGACTGGTACATGTTGAACTTGGGCATCGCGATGTAGTCCTTGAACCGGCCGGGGACCGGGTTCCATCGCGCGTGCACGGTGCCGAGGGCGGCGTAGCAGTCGCGGACCGTGTCGACCAGGACACGGATCCCCACCAGGTCGTAGATCTCCGCGAAGTCACGGCCGCGGACGATCATCTTCTGGTAGACGCTGTAGTAGTGCTTCGGGCGGCCGGTGACGGTCGCCTTGATACGGGCGGCGCGCAGGTCGGTCTGGACCTCGTCGGTCACTATGGCGAGGTACTCGTCGCGCTTGGGCGCCCGCTCGGCGACGAGCCGCACGATCTCGTCGTACATCTTGGGGTAGAGGATCGCGAAAGCGAGGTCCTCCAGCTCCCACTTGATGGTGTTCATGCCAAGGCGGTGGGCGAGGGGCGCGTAGATCTCCAGCGTCTCGCGCGCCTTCTTCTCCTGCTTCTCGCGCTTGAGGTACCGCATGGTGCGCATGTTGTGCAGGCGGTCGGCGAGCTTGATGACCAGGACGCGCGGGTCCTTGGCCATGGCGACGACCATCTTGCGCACGGTCTCCGCCTGCGCGGCCTCGCCGAACTTGACCTTGTCGAGCTTGGTGACGCCGTCGACGAGCAGCGCGACCGTGTCGCCGAAGTCGCGGCGCAGCTGGTCGAGGCCGTACTCGGTGTCCTCGACGGTGTCGTGCAGCAGCCCGGCCATCAGCGTGGCCGGGTCCATGCCCAGCTCGGCGAGGATGGTGGTCACGGCGAGCGGATGCGTGATGTACGGGTCGCCGCTCTTGCGCTTCTGGCCGCGGTGCCAGCGCTCGGCGACCTGGTAGGCGCGCTCGACCTGCCGCAGGGTCGAGTTCTCGATCTTCGGGTCGTTGCTGCGCACTATGCGCAGCAGCGGTTCGAGAACGGGGTTGTACGGGTTCGCGCGCTGCACGCCGAGGCGGGCGAGGCGGGCGCGGACGCGGTTGGAGGAGCCGGAGCGGGGGGCGGGCTGGACGGCGGCCGGGCGCACGGGAGGGGCAGGTTTGGGCCGCGCGGTGTCCGAGGTCTTCTCGACGGGCGCGGACTGGGCGTGCTCGACCGTCCCGCGGGTGTCGTTCTTCGCTTCGGAAGCGTTCGGCGCGGGCTTCACCGCGGAGGCCGAGGCAGGCTCGGGCTTGGCGGCGGTCAGTGGCTGGGCCTCGTCTGGCAAGAGGGCTCCTCGTGCGCGATCCGGGTCCCCCGGTCAGGCTCCGGAGACCCCATGGTAGCGATCCCGGCGCTCGTCATCGCCTTCAGGCGAATGTGAGAACCCGCTGCCAGTGAAACGCCGGGGGTCGGGAAGGGATTCCTGCGAACGGCCGAGAGGTGTCGTACCGGTGGCCGAAAGGGGCCGGAAGGGGCGCGAAACGCCGAACGGCCCCGGCTGAGCCGGGGCCGTTCGCTGTGCGCACATCGCGCTCAGACCTGGAGCACATCGCGCTCAGACCTGGAGCACATCGCGCTCAGACCTGGAGCACATCGCGCTCAGACCTGGAGCAGCGCCTCCAGCGGGGCCCCGTCCAGCGCGGGGTCCAGCCGCGCCCGGCCGCCGAGGAAGCCCAGCTCCATCAGCACCGCGAGCCCGGACACCTCGGCCCCGGCCCGCTGGATCAGCTGGATCGCGGCCTCGGCCGTACCCCCGGTGGCCAGCACGTCGTCGACGATCAGCACACGGTCGTCGGAGGTCAGGTCCTCCGCGTGCACCTCGATCTCGGCCGACCCGTACTCCAGCTCGTAGGCCTGCCGCAGCGTCGCTCCGGGGAGCTTGCCCGCCTTGCGGACGGGGATGAACCCGAGCCCGGCCCGCACGGCCACCGGCGCGCCCAGGATGAATCCCCGCGCCTCCAGCCCGACGACCTTGGTCGCCCCGGTCTTCGCGGCGATCGCGGCCAGCGCGTCGGTCAGCGCCGTGAACGCGGCCGGGTCCGCCAGGAGCGGGGTGATGTCCTTGAACATCACGCCCTGCTCCGGGTAGTCGGCCACATCGCGGATGCGGCTGAGCAGCAGTTCCTGGATGCCGGTCATCGGCGCTTGCCCGAGGTGCGGCCGCGTCCACGGTTGCGGGGGGCGGTCTGGTCGCGCGGACCCACCACGGCGGGCGTGGCGTCGTCGGCACCGCCGGCGGTGCGGAGGTCCGCGTTGTCCGCCTCGGTGCCGGCCTGCGCCCGCTTGGCCAGGACCCGCTTGCGCAGCGCCTTCATCTCCGGCTCGCGCTCCTTGAGGTCGGCGACGAGCGGCGTGGCGATGAAGATCGAGGAGTACGCACCGGCCGCGAGGCCGACGAACAGCGACAGCGAGATGTCGTTCAGCGTGCCGGCGCCGAGGAAGCCGCCGCCGATGAACAGCAGGCCCGCCACGGGCAGCAGGGCGACCACGGTGGTGTTGATGGAGCGCACCAGCGTGCCGTTGATCGACATGTTGGCGATGTCGCTGTAGGTGAAGCGGGTCTGCTTGGTGATGTCCTTCGTCTGCTCCTTGAGGCTGTCGAAGACGACGACCGTGTCGTAGAGCGAGTAACCGAGGATCGTCAGCAGACCGATGACCGTGCCGGGCGTGACCTCGAAGCCGACGAGGGCGTAGATGCCGGTCGTGATGGTGATGTCGTGGATCAGCGCGACGAGGGCCGCGATGGCCATGCGCCACTCGAAGGCGATGGCCAGGTAGATCACCACGAGCACCATGAAGATGCCCAGGCCCTGCCAGGCCTTGCTGGCGATCTGCTCACCCCAGCTGGGGCCGACCAGGTCGGCGTTCAGCTTCTCGGGGTTGAGGCTGAGGTCCTTGGCCAGCGTCTGCTTGATCTGGTCGGACTTGTCGGTGTCGATGCCCGCGATCTGGATGCGCAGGCTGCCGTTGCCGAGCTTCTGCACGACGGCCTCGTGGCCCGAGGCGTCCTTGGCGTATCCCTCCGCCTGGGCGACGGAGGTGCTCATGCCCGTCGGCGTCGTGAAGACCGCTCCGCCCTGGAACTCGATGCCCATGTTCAGGCCGCGCACCGCCAGGCCGACGATGGCCGTGATGGTGATCAGGATGGAGATGCCGTACCAGATCTTGCGCTTGCCGACGAAGTCGTAGCTGATCTCGCCGCGGTGCAGCCGGGCGCCGAGGTTGCCGAGTTTCGACATTCGCTCACGCCTCCTTCGGGTCGACGGAGCCGGCGGCAGGACCGGCGGGACGGCGGGTACGGCGCAGCGGCGGCTTGGCGCCCAGGCTCTTGGGGTCGAGCCCGGACCACTTGTGGCCGTTCGCGAAGAACGTGCGGCGGGCGAGCAGGGTCATGAGCGGCTTGGTGAAGAAGAAGACGACGACCACGTCGAGCACGGTGGTCAGGCCGAGCGTGAACGCGAAGCCCTGCACCTTGCCGACGGTGACGATGAACAGCACGGCGGCGGCGAGGAACGACACGAAGTCGGAGACCAGGATGGTGCGCCGGGCACGCGGCCAGGCCCGCTCGACGGCGGGGCGCAGCGAGCGGCCCTCGCGGATCTCGTCCCGGATGCGTTCGAAGTACACGATGAACGAGTCCGCGGTGATACCGATGGCAACGATGGCACCGCAGACGGCCGGCAGGTTCAGCGCGAAGCCGATGGCCGGGCCGAGCAGCGACATGAGCACGTAGGTGAGGATCGCCGAGACCAGCAGGGAGGCCATGGCCACGAGCGACAGGCCGCGGTAGTAGGCGACCAGGTAGATCACGACGAGGGCGAGGCCGATGGCGCCGGCGAGCAGACCGGCGTGCAGCTGCTCACCGCCGAGCGCGGCGGTCACCGTGGTGACGGTCTCCTCCTTGAAGGAGAGCGGCAGGGCACCGTAGGACAGCATGTTGGACAGGCTCTGCGCCTCCGTCTGCGTGAACCTGCCGGTGATCTCCGCCTGGCCACCCGTGATGGCGCTCTGCACGTACGGGCTGGAGACGACGTTGCCGTCGAGGACGATGGCGAACTCGTTCTGCGGCTGCTGGTTCTTGGCCAGCTGGCCGGTGATGTCCGCGAACTTCTTGGACCCGCCCGAGGTGAAGTTCATCTGGACCTGCCAGCCGGCGGCACCCTGGGTGTCGAAGACCGCCTGGGCCTTCTTCACGTCGGTGCCGTCCACGGCGGCCGGTCCGAGCAGGTACTTGTACCAGACCTTGTCGACCTCGCCGCAGGCCACGGTGGGCTCGCCGGGCTTGGCGCTGGTGCCGGCCTTCGCGCGGTCGGCGGGCTTGGAGCAGTCCAGGGCGGCGTACTCGGCCTGGAGCTTGCTGGTGTCGGCGTTGCCGGAGGGCGTCGCGGACGGGTTCGCGGGGGAACCGGAGGCCGGGGCGCTCGCGGTGGCCGAGGGCGACGGCGTGGTGTCGGCCTTCAGGGCGTCCGTGACGGCGCGGCCCTGCGAGGTGGCGGAGGCCGTCGCGGTGGGCGTGGACGCCTTCTGGCCCGAGGAGGTGTTGCCGGTCGGGCTCGCGGACGCGCTGCCGGACGGGCTCGGGGAGCCGCTGCCGCTGGGGGAGGCGCTCGGCGACGGGTTCGCCGCCGCGCCGGTGGGCTCGCTGGCGAGGACCGGGCGGAAGTACAGCTTGGCGGTGGTGCCGACCTGCTGCTGGGCCTCCTTGGAGTTGGTGCCCTTGGGGATGTTGACGATGATGTGGTCGTTCCCCTGGGTCTGCACCTCCGCCTCGGAGACGCCAAGGCCGTTGACACGGCGGTTCATGATGTCGACCGCGGTGTCCATGTTGGCCTTGTTGATCGCCGACCCCTGGTCGGCCTTCGCCTTGAGCGTGATGCTCGTACCACCGGCAAGGTCGATGCCGAGACGCGGAGTGGTGTTTCCGGAGAGGAACATCCCCCCGGTGAGCGCCACGATGGCGATCAGGATGAGGGCCAGCGAGCGCCCTGGCTTGCTCTGGGCGCTCGAGCTCCGGCCCCTCTTAGGTGCTGCCACCTTCTCGTACTCCCTCTCGGGCCGCTCGGCGCCCGGTCGGCGCGGTCGGCCATGACATGGTGTCGGGTTCCTCTGCGGGAAACAGAAGCGCCCGGGGCACGTGCCGCGCGGTCAGGCCGCGCGGCGCCGCCCCGGGACGTGACTACTTCGCGTCGGAGTCGCCGTCGGTCCTCTTCGGCTCTTCCTCGGCCTTCGCCTCGGCGGCCTCGGGGGCCTTGTTCTCGGCCGCCTTGTCCTCGACGGCCTTGTCCTCGACGGCCTTGTCCTCGACGGCGTCCTTCTTACCGAGGTCGACGGCCTTGTCGTCGGAGGCGGCGGCAGCGGCGTCGGCCGTGTCGCTCTCGGTGAGGGAGGAGATGTCGTCCGGGACGATGTCGGACTTCAGGTCGTGCTCGATGCCGTGGACGATGCGGTTGTACTCGTCGTCGGAGAGGACGGCGCCGATGGCGTTCTTGGCGAAGAGGAGATCGATGCCAGGGCCGGCGTCGAGGAGGACCGTGTCCTCGTTGACCTCCTTGACCGTGGCGTACATGCCCCCGATGGTGCGGACACCGGATCCGGGCTGCATCTCGTTCCGCATGTTCGCGGCCTGCTGCTGCTTCTTCTTCGCCGAGCGCGTCATCAGGAACATGGCCGCGATGAGCACGATGAACGGGAGAAGGGTCAAGGTATTCACGGGACGGAATTTCCTTCGCGCGACCGCGCGGTGAGAGCGGCCTGTTTGATGGGGGTTGGTCGGCGCCGCCCTCACGGGCGGCATCGGCGGAGTCTAAGCGAGTCCGCGTGCATGGAACAACGCTCAGCATGGCACCTGGGTTCCTGACCCCGCCAATGCCGTCGTCACCGTGGCGCCGTCACGCCCCGAACAGGTCCTGTTGTCCGTTTCCCGCAGCTGACGAGCCTGGTGCGGTCAGGCCGAGATGCGCCCATGCCGCGGGCGTGGCGACCCGGCCACGCGGAGTGCGGGCGAGCAGTCCCTCGCGTACCAGGAAGGGTTCGGCGACCTCCTCGACGGTCTCGCGCTCCTCCCCCACCGCGACCGCGAGCGTCGACAGACCCACCGGACCGCCGCCGAAGAGCTTCAGCAGCGCCTCCAGGACGGCCCGGTCCAGACGGTCGAGGCCACGCTCGTCCACCTCGTAGACGGCGAGGGCCGCCGCGGCGATCTCGCGGGTGATCAGTCCGTCCGCCTTGACCTGGGCGTAGTCGCGCACCCGGCGCAGCAGGCGGTTGGCGATGCGGGGCGTGCCCCGGGAACGGCCGGCGATCTCGGCGGCGCCGGGCGCGTCGACCTCGACGTCGAGGAGGCCGGCCGAGCGGTGCAGGACCCGCTCCAGCTCGGTCGGCTCGTAGAACTCCATGTGCGCGGTGAAGCCGAAGCGGTCGCGCAGCGGGGGCGGCAGCAGGCCCGCGCGCGTGGTGGCGCCGACCAGGGTGAACGGGGGCAGCTCCAGGGGGATGGCGGTGGCGCCGGGTCCCTTGCCGACGATCACGTCGACGCGGAAGTCCTCCATCGCCATGTAGAGCATCTCCTCGGCGGGCCGGGACATGCGGTGGATCTCGTCGAGGAAGAGGACCTCGCCCTCCTGGAGGGACGAGAGGATCGCGGCGAGGTCGCCGGCGTGCTGGATGGCGGGGCCCGAGGTGATGCGGATGGGGGCGCCCATCTCGGCCGCGATGATCATCGACAGGGTGGTCTTGCCCAGGCCGGGGGCGCCGGAGAGCAGCACATGGTCGGCGGTGGCGCCGCGTGCGCGTGCGGCGCGCAGGACGAGGTCGAGCTGTTCGCGGACCTTCTCCTGGCCGATGAACTCGCCGAGGTCCTTCGGGCGAAGGGCCGCCTCGACGGCCTGGTCCTCCCGTCCCGCGACCGAGTCCACCAGCCGCTCGGCGGGGTCAACGAACCGCTCCTCGGCGGAGGTGTCGGTCGTGTCGTCCCAGTTCACTGAGGTACTCCTAGCTGGGTGGCGCAGGTCAGCGGGCGCGGTTCAGGGTCTGCAGGGCGGCTTTCAGCAGCTGGCCCACCTGGGGGGTGCCGGCCGCGGCCTCGGCCTGGGGGGCCACCGCGGAGACGGCCTCGTCGGCCTCGCGGGTGGCGTAGCCGAGGCCGATGAGGGCCGCGTGCAGCTGGTCGCGCCAGGCCTGGCCGGCCGGGGCGGCGACGGCGGGGGCGCCGGTGGGCGCGCCGAGCCGGTCCTTCAGCTCCAGCAGCAGCTTCTGCGCGCCCTTCTTGCCGATGCCGGGGACCGCGGTGAGGGCCTTCTCGTCACCGGTGGCGACGGCGCGGCGCAGGGCGTCCGGGGTGTGCACGGCGAGCATCGCCTGGGCCAGACGCGGGCCTACCCCGCTCGCGGTCTGCAGCAGCTCGAAGACCTGCCGCTCGTCGTCATCGGCGAAGCCGTACAGGGTCAGCGAGTCCTCGCGCACCACGAGGGAGGTGTGCAGCTTGGCGGGCCGGCCCGTGCGGAGCGTGGACAGCGTGTTCGGCGTGCACTGGACGGCCATGCCGACACCGCCGACCTCGACGACCGCGGCGTCGGGGGCGAGCGCGGCGACCGTGCCGCTGACGAAGGCGATCATGCCGTACGGCCTTTCGTTGCGTTGACTGTGTGGCGGGCGACCGCCTGCTGGAGCCGGTTGTGGGCAGGGGCGCGCCAGATGTGGCAGATGGCGAGCGCGAGGGCGTCCGCGGCGTCGGCCGGTCTGGGCGGCGCGGAGAGCCTCAGCAGCCGGGTGACCATGGCGCCGACCTGCGCCTTGTCGGCCCGTCCGCTGCCGGTGACGGCGGCCTTGACCTCGCTCGGCGTGTGCAGGGCGACCGGCATGCCGCGCCGGGCGGCGCACAGCATGGCGACGGCGCTGGCCTGGGCGGTGCCCATGACCGTGCGCACGTTGTGCTGGCTGAAGACGCGCTCGACGGCGACGACGTCGGGCCGGTGCGTGTCCAGCCACTCTTCGAGGCCCCGCTCGACGGCGAGCAGCCGGTGGCTCAGGTCCGCGTCCGCGGGCGTACGGACGACGCCCACGCCGAGCATGGTGAGCGGCCGGCCCGCGACCCCCTCGACCACGCCGACACCGCACCGCGTCAGCCCGGGATCCACCCCCAATACCCGCACCGCGCCCCCTCCCTCTTTGCGGCTAAACCGCCGCCGCTCTCGCGGACCTGGCTGAGCACCGTCGTGGTTCCTCAATCGATGGTTGCGGTCCGTGGGCGGTGATCCATGGATGACGCCAGGCTAACGGCTGCCACTGACAACGGCGGCGGGCCGGTGGGATGTGTCCCACCGGCCCGCCGAACAGCGCGCCAAGCTCGCGGCAGCGCTACGCGTCGACCTTCTCCATGACCTCGTCGCTGACGTCGAAGTTGGCGAAGACGTTCTGCACGTCGTCGCTGTCCTCCAGCGCGTCGATCAGCTTGAAGATCTTGCGGGCGCCCTCTTCGTCCAGCTCGACCTGGACCGAGGGAACGAAGCTGGACTCGGCGGAGTCGTAGTCGACGCCGGCCTCCTGGAGGGCGGTGCGGACCGCGACCAGGTCGGTGGCCTCGCTGATGACCTCGAAGGTCTCGCCGAGGTCGTTGACCTCCTCGGCGCCCGCGTCCAGGACGGCGCCGAGGACGTCGTCCTCGGACAGCTCACCCTTGGGGACGATGACGACGCCCTTGCGGCTGAACATGTACGACACCGAGCCGGGGTCGGCCATGTTGCCGCCGTTGCGGGTCATGGCGACGCGGACGTCGGAGGCGGCGCGGTTGCGGTTGTCGGTGAGGCACTCGATGAGCACCGCGACACCGTTGGGGCCGTAGCCCTCGTACATGATCGTCTCGTAGTCGGCGCCGCCGGCCTCGAGTCCACCGCCGCGCTTGATCGCGGAGTCGATGTTCTTGTTCGGGACCGACTGCTTCTTGGCCTTCTGGACAGCGTCGTAGAGGGTCGGGTTGCCCTCCAGATCGATGCCGCCCATACGCGCCGCGACCTCGATGTTCTTGATCAGCTTCGCGAAGAGCTTGCCGCGCTTGGCATCGATCACGGCCTTCTTGTGCTTCGTCGTGGCCCATTTAGAGTGGCCGGACATCTGCCTGTCTCCTTCGCGTAACCCATCTCTGCAACGAACGCAGAGATCCTACAAGGACTCCGCCGCCATGCTCGCGCGCACCATGTCGACGAACAGGGAGTGCACGCGGTGGTCGCCGGTCAGTTCCGGGTGGAACGACGTGGCGAGCGCGTTGCCCTGACGGACGGCGACGATGTGGCCGTCGTGCTCGGCGAGCACCTCGGCCCCGGCGCCCACGGACTCGACCCAGGGGGCGCGGATGAAGACGCCCTCCACAGAATCGCCCGCGACGCCCAGGACGTCGACCGAGGCCTCGAAGGACTCGTTCTGCCGGCCGAAGGCGTTGCGGCGCACGATCATGTCGATGCCGCCGATGGTCTCCTGGCCCGAGCGCGGGTCGAGGATCTTGTCGGCGAGCATGATCATGCCGGCGCAGGTGCCGTAGACGGGCATGCCGTCCTGCACGCGCGCGCGGAGGGGCTCCATCACTCCGAAGAGGACGGCCAGCTTGGAGATGGTGGTGGACTCGCCGCCGGGCAGGACGAGACCGTCGACCTCGGCGAGTTCCTCGGGGAGCCTGACCGGCCTGGCCACGGCGTCAGCCGCGGCCAGGGCGATGAGGTGCTCCCGTACGTCGCCCTGGAGTGCCAGGACACCGATGACGGGGGTGTTCATGGGTGTCGGTGCCTTACCAGCCGCGGTTGGCGTAGCGCTCGGTCTCGGGGAGGGTGTCGCAGTTGATGCCGACCATGGCCTCGCCGAGGTTGCGGGACGCGTCCGCGATGATCTTCGGGTCGTCGTAGAAGGTGGTGGCCTTCACGATGGCGGCGGCGCGCTTGGCCGGGTCGCCGGACTTGAAGATGCCGGAGCCGACGAAGACGCCCTCGGCGCCGAGCTGGCGCATCAGGGCGGCGTCGGCCGGGGTGGCGACGCCACCGGCGGAGAAGAGGACCACCGGGAGCTTGCCCAGCTCGGCGACCTCCTTGACCAGCTCGTACGGGGCGCGCAGCTCCTTGGCGGCGGCGTACAGCTCGTGGTTGTCGAAGCCGCGGAGCCTGGCGATCTCGTTCTTGATCTGGCGCAGGTGGCGGACGGCCTCGACGACGTTGCCGGTGCCGGCCTCGCCCTTGGAGCGGATCATCGCGGCGCCCTCGGCGATGCGGCGCAGGGCCTCGCCCAGGTTGGTGGCACCGCAGACGAAGGGGGTGGTGAACGACCACTTGTCGGAGTGGTTGACCTCGTCGGCCGGGGTGAGGACCTCGGACTCGTCGATGTAGTCCACGCCGAGGGACTGCAGGACCTGGGCCTCGACGAAGTGGCCGATGCGGGACTTCGCCATGACCGGGATGGAGACGGCGTCGATGATGCCCTCGATCATGTCCGGGTCGGACATACGGGCCACGCCGCCGTCCTTGCGGATGTCGGCCGGGACCCGCTCCAGGGCCATGACGGCGACGGCGCCCGCGTCCTCGGCGATCTTCGCCTGCTCCGGCGTGACGACGTCCATGATCACGCCGCCCTTGAGCTGCTCGGCCATTCCGCGCTTCACGCGGGCGGTGCCGGTCTCGGGAGCCTGGTTGTCGGTGGTGGACACGGGTGACCTCACTGAAGGGAAAAAAGAGGGTTTCTGCTGCCAGAGCAGGAAACGTGAGCGGACCAGTCCACAGCAAGGGCCAATGGCAACCCTGTGGATCCTTTTGGTCCACCAAAGGTTCAGGCGGCCCGCTCCACCAGGGCCGCGGGCGGCTCGTCGTCCATCTCGAAGGCCAGCGGGAACGGGGCGTGACCGGCCAGCCGGAACCAGCGCACCTTGCGGTGCTCACGAAGCCTGCGAGCGGCCCCTACGGCGTCGTTGTGGAAGCGGCGGGCCATCGGTACCCGGCGCACCGCTTCGGCGAGCTCACGGGCCGCCTCCTCGCCTCCAGGGGCCTCCCGTACGGCCTCGACCTGCTGGGGATCCGCGAAGACCGCGCGCAGGGCCTGGCTCAGCTCGCTCTCCGCGACCTCCCGCTGCTCCTCCTCGGCCTGCCGGGCGGCGTGCGCGGCCTCGTAGAGCACGATCGAGGCGGCCGGGTCCAGCACGCCCGAGGTGGCCAGTTCCTGGGCCACGGACGCCCTGCGCAGCAGTTGTGCGTCGAGGGCGGCGCGGGCGGCGTCCATCCGCACGTGCAGCCGGTCCAGCCGCCCCGCCGTCCAGCTCAGGTAGAGGCCGACGGCCACGAGGGCGACGAGGATCCAGATGAGGGTTGGAGTCACGGGCGAAGGCTACCGGGGCGCCGCGGCCGGGTCCGAGGCCGTCGGCGGCCCGGTGCGGTCAGTCCCGTGCCAGCCCGAAACGCGAGCGCAGCCGCGAGCGCTCGTCCGCGGCCACCGCCGCCGTGCCCGTCGTCACGGTCTCGTACACCGACAGGATGTCCGCGCCGACCGTGGACCAGTCGAAGCGCCGCACGTGCGCGCTCCCGCGCTCGCGCAGTTCGGCCAGCCGCCCGGGGTCGGCGAGCAGGCGGAGGGCGGCCTCGGCGAGCGCCTCCGCGTCCTCGTTGGCGAAGACCTCGCCGGCCGCGCCCTGGTCGAGGACCTGGACGAAGGCGTCGAGGTCGGAGGCGAGGACAGGGGCGCCCGCCGACATGGCCTCCACGAGGATGATGCCGAAGCTCTCGCCGCCGGTGTTGGGCGCGACGTACAGGTCGACGCTGCGCAGGAAACGGGCCTTGTCCTCGTCGCTGATCATGCCGAGGAACTCCACGCGCGAACGCAGTTCCTCGGGCAGGTCCTCCACTGCCGCCTCCGCGTCGCCCCGGCCCGCGACCAGCAGACGGGCCTGCGGGCGGGCGGCCAGGATCTTCGGGAGCGCCTTCATCAGCACCGGCAGGCCCTTGCGGGGCTCGTCGATCCGGCCGATGAAGCCGATCGTGTCCCCCTGCCACCGGGGCTCGGGTTCGGCCTTGGCGAAGAAGTCGACGTCGACGCCGTTGGGGATGACCACCGCGTCCCCGCCCAGGTGCTCGACCAGGGTGCGCCGGGCGTACTCGCTGACCGCGATGCGGGCGCTGATCTTCTCCAGCGCGGCCTGCAGGATCGCGTACGCGGCGATCATCGCGCGCGAACGCGGGTTGGAGGTGTGGAAGGTGGCCACGATGGGGCCCTGTGCCGCCCAGCAGGTCAGCAGGCCGAGCGAGGGGGACGTCGGTTCGTGGATGTGGACCACGTCGAACGCGCCGTCGTGCAGCCAGCGCCGCACCCGCGCGGCCGACAGGAACCCGAAGTTGAGGCGGGCCACCGAGCCGTTGTACGGCACCGGGACCGCGCGGCCGGCCGAGACGACGTAGGGCGGCAGCGGGGTGTCGTCGTCGGCCGGGGCGAGGACGGACACCTCGTGGCCCAGCCGGATGAAGTACTCGGCGAGGTCGCGGATGTGGAACTGGACGCCACCGGGCACGTCCCAGGAGTACGGGCAGACGATCCCGATTCTCACGAGGGTCCCTTCGCGGGGTCGAGGTCGGCGAGCCACAGCCGCTGGAGCATGTGCCAGTCCTCCGGATGATCGGCGATCCCGGTGGCGAAGGCGTCGGCCAGCGCCTGTGTCATCACCGACGTCTTCTCTGCCCGCGTACCTGACTCCGGTACCTCGACCGGCGGGTGCACCTGCCCCTTCATGACGGGCGAGTCGTCGTACCAGAGGGTGACGGGCAGCAGCAGGGCGCCGGTCTGCTGGGCGAGCAGGGCCGGGCCCGCGGGCATCCGGGTGCGCTCGCCGAAGAACTCGACCTCGACGCCGGAGGCCGACAGGTCCCGGTCGGCGACCAGGCAGACCAGGCCGCCGTCGCGCAGCCGCCGGGCCAGGGTGCCGAAGGCGGAGCCGCCGCTGTGCGGCAGCACCTCCATGCCGAGGCCCTCGCGGTAGGCGACGAAGCGGTCGTAGAGC
This sequence comes from Streptomyces sp. NPDC048297, assembly GCF_043201585.1. Taxonomy (NCBI): domain Bacteria; kingdom Bacillati; phylum Actinomycetota; class Actinomycetes; order Kitasatosporales; family Streptomycetaceae; genus Streptomyces; species Streptomyces sp. NPDC048297. Next base: position 273,261 of record NZ_JBICZA010000001.1, on the reverse strand, counting down.
GTCTCGGGCTTGAGGCGCTCGGCGACGGTCGTGAACGGCGTCTCCAGCTTGGTGGTGACCCAGGCGCCGGCGAGGTCGTAGTTGGCCATGTGCGGCAGCGCGAGGATCACGCCCTCGTCCGAGGCGAGGCCGTCGGTCAGGTGGTGCACGTCCTTCGGGTCGAAGCCGGTCCGCACGCGCTCGCGGCTCCAGGCCGGCAGCCGGAAGGATTCCATCCAGTAGCGCAGGTAGGAGCGCATGCCCGCGCGCGAGAGCTCGGCGAGCCGCTCGGGCGAGGCGCCGGGCACCACGCGCGCGTAGTTGCTCTCCAGCCGCTTGACGCCCTTGCCGCGCTGCTTCCAGGCGAGGTCGGCGATGGTCTGCCCGAGGCGGACCGCGACGGGTTCGGGGAGCTTCTTGACGGTGCTCCAGCCGAAACCGTACAGCGCGTCGGTGAAGCGGTCGGCGGTGCTCACTTGGCCGCCTCGCTCCCCTGGGACGCGCTGTGCCGCGCGGCCTCGTCCGCCTCTGCGGACTCGCGGCGGACGGTGACGACACGCTGGACCAGTGTGATCAGGCTGCCCACGGCGACGATCCACAGGGCGACCGGCAGCAGCCACTGGATGCCCGGTACGCCGAACTTGTGGAGGCCCGCGAAACCGGCCGCGACCAGCGAGATCACCAGGCGTTCGGCGCGTTCGACGAGCCCGTTGACGGCGACGGGCAGCCCGATCGACTCGCCGCGCGCCTTGGTGTACGACACCACCTGGCCGCTGGCCAGGCAGAAGATCGAGACGGCACACAGGACGTTGTTGTCGCCGTTGCCCGCGTACCACAGGGCGAAGCCGCCGAAGATCGCGCCGTCGGCGACCCGGTCCAGGGTGGAGTCCAGGAAGGCGCCCCAGCGGCTGGAGCGGCCCAGCTGGCGGGCCATGTTCCCGTCGACCAGGTCGGAGAAGACGAAGAGCGTGATCACGACCGTTCCCCAGAAGAACTCTCCCCGGGGGTAGAAGACCAGCGCGCCCGCCACGACACCGGCCGTACCGATGAGCGTCACCGTGTCGGGGCTCACGCCCCGTCGGATGAGAAACGCGGCGAACGGTGTGAGGACACGCGTGAAGAATGCACGCGCGTACTTGTTCAGCATGGCCTTCCCGACGGTCGGTGGCGCCGTGGCCCTGGTGGCCTCCGGCTGGCCCATCGTAGTCACGCGCGGGCGTACGCGGCGGGCGGGCACCCGCAGCCGGTGCCGCGATCCGGTGATCAGGCCCCCGAGCGGTCCCGGCCGGTGCTGCGCGGTCGTCCGTGTGGGCCCGGTGATCCTCCGTGCGGACCCGGTGGTCCTTCGTATGGACGCGACGTGACGGGAGTGGAAAGCTCGAAGGACCGCGGGCGTCCGGAGCCGCCACCGCACGCGGTTCCGCGTGTCCGCGCCCACAGTGACCTCACCGTGCACGGGAGGCAGGATCATGGGCGACAAGGCGCAATCACACCCCGGGGCCGCCGGCAGGGCAGTGGCGGCCGACCACCCCGCGTCCGTACGGAATGTGGTGCTGGTCGGCCACTCCGGATCGGGCAAGACAACGCTGGTGGAGGCCCTCGCGCTGACCGCGGGGGCGGTGAACCGGGCGGGCCGCGTGGAGGACGGCGGCACCGTCTCCGACTACGACGACATCGAGCACCGGCAGCAGCGGTCGGTACAGCTCTCCCTGGTCCCGGTCGAATGGGACGCCATCAAGATCAACCTCCTCGACACCCCCGGATACGCCGACTTCGTCGGGGAACTGCGGGCCGGTCTGCGCGCGGCGGACGCGGCCCTCTTCGTCGTCTCGGCCTCGGACGGGGTGGACGGCTCGACCCGGATGGTGTGGGAGGAGTGCGCGGCGGTCGGCATGCCCCGCGCGATCGTGATCACGCATCTGGAGGCCGCCCGCGCGGACTTCGAGGAGATGACCCGGATCTGCGCGGAGGCCTTCGGCGCCGACGACCCGGACGCCGTGCTGCCGCTGTACCTGCCGCTGCGCGGGGCCGAGGGTCCCGACGGGCACGCGCCCGTGACCGGTCTGGTCGGGCTGCTGTCGCAGAAGCTGTTCGACTACTCGACCGGGGAGCGCAAGGAGTCCGAGCCCGGCGAGGACCAGCTGCCGGACATCGCCGAGGCCCGCAACCGGCTCATCGAGGGGATCATCGCCGAGAGCGAGGACGAGACCCTCATGGACCGCTATCTGGGCGGCGAGCGGATCGACGTCAAGACGCTGATCGAGGACCTGGAGCGGGCCGTCGCACGCGGCACGTTCTTCCCCGTCCTGGCGGCCGCCCCCGCCGCCGAGGGCGCCCGGCAGGGCCTGGGCACGGTGGAGCTGCTTGAGCTGGTCACCCGCGGGTTCCCGACCCCGTTCGAGCACCCCCTGCCCGGGGTCACGACGATCGACGGTCGCGCGCGTGAGCTGAAGGCCTGCGACACCGACGGGCCGCTGGTCGCCGAGGTGGTGAAGACCACCTCCGACCCGTACGTCGGCCGTGTGTCCCTGGTGCGCGTCTTCTCCGGCACCCTGCGCCCCGAGGCGACGCTGCACGTCTCCGGGCACGGCCTCACCGACCGCGGGCACGAGGACCACGACATCGACGAGAAGATCGGCGCCCTGACCATGGCCTTCGGCAAACAGCAGCGCCCGGTGTCCCACGCCGTCGCGGGCGACCTGGTGTGCGTGGCCAAGCTCGGCCGGGCCGAGACCGGGGACACGCTCTCGGCCAAGGACGACCCGCTGCTGATGGAGCCCTGGCAGATGCCGGACCCGCTGCTGCCGCTCGCCATCCAGGCGCACAGCAAGGCGGACGAGGACAAGCTCTCCCAGGGACTCTCCCGCCTGGTCGCCGAGGATCCGACGATGCGGCTCGAACAGAACCAGGACACCCACCAGGTGGTGCTGTGGTGCCTGGGCGAGGCCCACGCGGACGTCGCCCTTGAGCGGCTGCGCAACCGGTACGGGGTCCAGGTCGACGTCGTACCGCACCGGGTCTCCCTGCGGGAGACGTTCGCCGCGAAGGCGGGCGGGCGCGGCCGGCACGTGAAGCAGTCCGGCGGGCACGGGCAGTACGCGATCTGCGAGATCGAGGTGGAGCCGCTGCCGGGCGGCTCGGGCATCGAGTTCGTCGACAAGGTGGTCGGCGGCGCCGTGCCCCGGCAGTTCATCCCGTCCGTGGAGAAGGGCGTACGGACGCAGGCCGCCAAGGGTGTCGCCGCCGGGTATCCGCTGGTCGACGTGCGGGTCACGCTGCTGGACGGCAAGGCGCACTCGGTGGACTCCTCCGACGCCGCTTTCCAGACGGCGGGCGCGCTCGCGCTGCGCGAGGCCGCGACCGAGAGCCGGATCCATCTGCTGGAGCCGGTCGCCGAGGTGAGCGTGCTGGTCGCCGACGACTACGTGGGCGCGGTGATGAGCGACCTGTCGACCCGGCGCGGCCGGGTGCTCGGCACCGAACAGGTGGGCTCCGGGCGGACCTTGATCCGGGCCGAGGTCCCCGAGTTCGAGATCGGCCGCTACGCGATCGACCTGCGTTCCCTGTCGCACGGCACGGCCCGCTTCGACCGCGCGTACGTGCGGCACGAGCCGATGCCGCCCCAGGTCGCCGACCGGATCCGCGAACAGGCGGGCGAAGCGCCGTAGTTCACGCCTGCTCCGCTCCGTGCGCCGGCGGGCGGCTTCGGCCGTCCGCCGACGCGCTGTCAGTGGCTGCGGATACGCTGATCACCTGATCATGTCGTGCCGAAGCCGTGCGCTCGCCGGGCGGTCTCGGCACGATGGCCTGTTCAACAGGTGTGCGGAGCAAGGAAGTCGGGAAGGCCGCAGGAGCGACACGGGCGGCGATGGGGGCGGGAATGTCGGTGGCAACGGAGTGGGACGGGCCTCAGGTGCCGGTCTCCGGTGACGCGGAGCAGGCGGCGACCTTCGCGCTGGCCTCGGCCGCCTACCGGGACAACGAGGTCGAGGACGTCAAGAAGACGGACAACGAGTGGCACAAGTCGACCGTCAAGCCGGGCCGGATCCGCCTGTTCCGGCCGAATCTCGGCGAGGCGTTCTCGCGGGCCGTCGTCGACCGCATGCTGGCGCCCGGCCGCAAGCCGCTGATCCAGTCCTTCGGCGCCGAGCCGCAGGTCGTCGTGGAGCACTGCCTGGCGGCCAACAACCTCCGCCGCGAGCGCGACAACCGGCTGTCCGCCGTCATCGTGCTGTGCGGCCTGATCTTCCTGCCCGGCCTGGTCGGCTGGCTGCTCGTCTTCCAGCTGCGGACGTTCGTCTCCAAGCGGGACGACAAGCGGGCGGGTGCGCTGGCCACCGCGCTGCTCACCGCGGTCGGCGTGGTCGCCGCCCTGTTCTTGCTGAAGATGCCGTTGAGCGGGTTCTGGGGGTGGTACGCGCGTGCGTGCGTCGTCGCCCCGGTGCTCGGCTGGTTCTGGGCCAAGCGGATCTGCGAGGGCACCGCGAAGGACCTGCGGGCGCGTTGGGACGGGCTGCTCTCCGGCACCAGCGTCGGCGCCAAGGTCCCGGAGGCCGTGCCGCGCGCCCCCGGCGAGACGGCCGCCGAGGCGCTGCGTCAGTCGCTGGCCCGGCTCAGCGCCGAGCAGCAGTCCAACTCGGTCTTCTACGCGGGCCCCAAGGGCATACTCGGCATGGGCACCCGCTGGGGCTCCTGGCAGCTCGCCGAGAACCTGTCCCCCGCCGACCCCACCCGGGAGATCCATCCCTTCCGCAGCTGGGACGTCATACGCTCGATCCACGACCAGCTGCGCATGCTGGAGCGCGGCCCGCTGAACACCGGCGGCTTCCCCAAGCCGTCCATACGGCACTGGATCGTCACGCCGATCGGGGAGGGCGCGGGTGCGGTGTCCCGGCCGGAGGGCACGGACGTCGAGGCGTTCCAGGTCAAGCCGCACGCCATACAGGAGATCTGCAACAAGCAGCAGTTCGGCAGCGGCGACCGGCACTACCTTGGCGTGCAGTGGACGCTGTGGGACGGGCAGTTGGTGATCACCATGATGATCACGGTGACCGTGCTGCACGAGACGCTGCGCATCGAGGTGACCGGTCACGCGCTCGGCCCGGTGAACTCGCTGTTCACCACCAAGCCGGAGGCGCCGAGCAAGGAGGTCGCCAAATCCCTCAAGCCGTGGGAGACCCGCAAGATCATGCTGCCGCTGGTCCCCACCGACGAGGTGGTACGGCTCGCCGCGCGCGCCCCGCTGACCTGGTACCCGCCGCTGCTCAACTGGCTCGGCGGCTCGCTCGCCCTGCCCGAGCCGTTCGGCCTGCGGCACGCCTGGGCCGACCAGCCGTGGCGGCACCGCTTCATGGCCGACGACGCGCTGCGCGCGGCCACGCCGGTGCTGCGGGTGGTGCACTCGGCCGCGATCAAGGTGCTTGAGGAGAACGGCGTGGACACGGAGAAGTTCGGTACGCGCTCGGCGTTCCTCAGCGTGCAGGTGCAGGACGCGTCGCCGCGGAAGGCCGATCTGTACGACGCGTAGGCCTGCGGCGGTTCGGCCTGGTGCGTGGGGGGCGCCGTTCGGGGCTGCCGTCCCCGAGCCCCCGCTCCAGCCCTGGACGGGCCTCGTGCTCGAACTCCCGCGGCGGGGGTGCCCCCGGACAGGCTGATGCTGCCGGGCGGCACTGGGGAGTTCAGCTCGCCAGCGGGGAATTCAGCTCGCCGGCCACGCCTCCGCCAGCATCTTCCTGGTGTCCGCCAGCAGTTGCGGCAGCACCTTCGTGTGGCCCACCACGGGCATGAAGTTCGTGTCGCCGCCCCAGCGCGGGACGATGTGCTGGTGCAGGTGGGCGGCGATGCCGGCGCCGGCGACCGTGCCCTGGTTCATGCCGATGTTGAAGCCGTGGGCACCGGAGGCGGCACGCAGGGCGGTCATCGCCTGCTTGGTCAGCTCGGCCAGCTCCGTGGTCTCGGGGCCGGTCAGGTCGGTGTAGTCGGCCACGTGCCGGTAGGGCACGGTCATCAGGTGGCCGCCGTTGTAGGGGTAGAGGTTGAGCACCGCGTACACGTGCTCGCCGCGGCGGACGACCAGGCCGTCCTCGTCGGACTTTGCCGGGATCGAGCAGAACGGGCAGCCGTCTCCGGACCCCGGGCCGGTCGGCTTGTTCTCACCCTGGATGTAGGCCATCCGGTGGGGCGTCCACAGGCGCTGGAACGCGTCCTGCGTCCCCACTCCGATCTGCTGTTCCGGCTCACTCGTCATGCTAGGCAGCATATGGCTTCGCCCGTTCGCGGCGTGTCGCCGGGGCGGCGGGAAGACCGTCACCGGCCAAGCTTGGCCGGTGGACGACGACAACCGGATGCGGCGCTGGGAACGGCGGACGGACCTCCCGCTCGCCTTCGCCTGGCTGACCTATCTCGGCGCCTACGCCGTGCACGTCCTCGTCCACGGTCTGCCCCCCGGCCGTGCACAGCCTGCTGCTGACGCTGACGAGCGTCGCCTGGGCGTTCTTCGTCGTCGACTATGTGGTGCGCTGGAGACTCAGCCGCACGAGGCTGCCCCGTTTCGTCCGGCGGCACTGGCTGGATTCGGTCGTCGTCCTGCTGCCTCTGCTGCGTCCGGTGCGGATCGTGCGGACCTACGAGAGGGTGGAGCGGCGGCACGGGCGCTCGCAGTTGCCGCTGCAGGTCCAGGTGATGCTGTACGCGGGCCTCGGCGCGGTCCTGCTGGGCTTCGCCGCCGCGCTGGAGGTCTACCAGGTCGAGCACGACGCGCCGGACGCCTCGATCCGTACCTTCGGCGACTCGGTGTGGTGGGTCTGCTCGACCCTGTCGACGGTCGGGTACGGCGACGTGGTCCCGGTGACGATGTGGGGGCGGCTCGTCGCGGTGGTGATGATGATCTGCGGACTGGCGCTTCTGGGCGCGGTGACCGGTTCGTTCACCTCGTGGCTGATGCAGCGGTTCGCGCGGGGCGAGGAAGACAGAGAGAGCAGAGAGAACAGGGACGGCGGGTACGGGGAAGGGCCCCCGGGGCGGTGATCCCCGAGGGCCCTCCAGGCGGTCCGGATCAGACCTGGACGCGGTCCTCCACGACCTTCGCGATCTTCGCGATGGCCTCGTCGAACGGGATGCCGTTCTCCTGCGAGCCGTCGCGGTAGCGGAAGGACACCGAGCCCTGGGACATGTCCTCGTCACCCGCGATGACCATGAAGGGCACCTTCTGCTTCTGCGCGTTGCGGATCTTCTTCTGCATGCGGTCCGAGGAGGAGTCGACCTCGACGCGCAGGCCCTGCTTCTTGGCCGCCGCGGCGAACTTCTCCAGGTACTCGACGTGCGCGTCGCCGATCGGGATGCCGATCGCCTGGACCGGGGCGAGCCACGCCGGGAAGGCGCCCGCGTAGTGCTCCAGGAGCACCGCGAAGAACCGCTCGATGGAGCCGAACAGCGCGCGGTGGATCATGACCGGGCGCTGCTTGGAGCCGTCCGAGCCCGTGAACTCCAGGTTGAAGCGCTCGGGCAGGTTGAAGTCGAGCTGGATGGTCGACATCTGCCAGGTGCGGCCGATGGCGTCCTTGGCCTGGACGGAGATCTTCGGCCCGTAGAAGGCGGCGCCGCCCGGGTCGGGCACGAGGGGCAGGCCCTGCTTCTCGGCGACCTGGCGGAGGGTCTCGGTGGCCTCCTCCCAGGTCTCGTCGGAGCCGACGTACTTCTCCGGGTCCTTGGTGGACAGCTCCAGGTAGAAGTCGGTCAGGCCGTAGTCACGCAGCAGGCCGAGGACGAAGGTGAGCGTCTTGTCGAGCTCCTCCGACATCTGCTCACGGGTGCAGTAGATGTGCGCGTCGTCCTGGGTGAAGCCGCGCGCCCGGGTCAGGCCGTGCACGACGCCCGACTTCTCGTACCGGTACACGGTCCCGAACTCGAAGAGGCGCAGCGGCAGTTCACGGTACGAGCGGCCGCGCGCGTCGAAGATCAGGTTGTGCATCGGGCAGTTCATGGGCTTGAGGTAGTAGTCCACGCCCTCGTCGAGCTGCATGGGCGGGTACATGCCGTCGGCGTACCAGTCCAGGTGACCCGAGGTCTCGAAGAGCTTCCCCTTCGTCGCGTGCGGGGTGTAGACGAACTCGTAGCCCTCCTCCTCGTGCCGGCGGCGCGAGTAGTCCTCCATCACGCGGCGGACGATGCCACCCTTGGGGTGGAAGACGGCGAGGCCGGAGCCGATCTGCTCGGGGACCGAGAAGAGGTCCAGCTCGTGGCCGAGCTTGCGGTGGTCGCGCTTCTCGGCCTCGACGAGGAAGTCGAGATGCGCCTTCAGCTCGTCCTTGGACGGCCAGGCGGTGCCGTAGATGCGCTGGAGCATCGGGTTCTTCTCGCTGCCGCGCCAGTAGGCGGCCGCGTTGCGCATCAGCTTGAACGCCGGGATGAGGCGGGTGGAGGGCAGGTGGGGACCGCGGCAGAGGTCCTTCCAGCACAGCTCGCCGGTCTTGGCGTCCAGGTTGTCGTAGATCGTCAGCTCGCCGGCGCCGACCTCGACGTCCGCGCCGTCGTCGTGCGACGCCGAGCCCTTGAGGCCGATCAGCTCCAGCTTGTACGGCTCGTCGGCCAGCTCCGCGCGGGCCTCGTCGTCGGTGACCACGCGGCGCGAGAACTTCTGCCCGCGCTTCTGGATCTCCTGCATCTTCTTCTCGACGGCCTTGAGGTCATCGGGGTGGAAGGGCTTCTCGACGTCGAAGTCGTAGTAGAAGCCGTCCTTGACCGGCGGGCCGATGCCCAGCTTGGCCTCGGGGAACAGCTCCTGCACGGCCTGCGCCATGACGTGCGCGGTGGAGTGGCGCAGGATGTCGAGACCGTCCTTGGAGGAGATCTCGACGGCCTCGACCTCGTCGCCGTCGGACAGCTCGTACGCCAGGTCCTTCAGCTCGCCGGCCACGCGCGCGGCGATGATCGAACGCTCGCCCGCGAAGAGGTCCGCGGCCGTGGTGCCCGTCGTCACCACACGTTCTTCCCGCTCGGAATCCCGTTGGATGATCACACGGACGTCTGACACCGGTCTCTCCTGACTGAAGGTGGATGCGGCGCCATACCAGGAGCGCGCGCTGAACGGATCGTACCGACCCGACACCTGTGACCGCGAAACGGTTACTTTCAGTCCTCGCTCCCGTACGCCTCTCCGCACGCCTCCTCGAAGAAGTCGAGGTTCTCCTGGAGCGACTTCATCAGCCGGTCCCGCTCGGCGTCGTCCACCTGGACGGGTACGACGCCGAAGGCTCCGGTGAGCCTGCGGAAGCCGCCCCGGCGTTCCAGCCGGCCGTGCACCCTGACCGGGAGGCCGACGAGGTGGGCGTGGCCGGCGATGCGGTAGTCCTCCTCGTTCAGGGTGACGCGGACGTGCGGGACCTCGGCGCCCGCGAGCACCCGCAGCCGCACGGCGCCCTCGCCGCGCGGCCCGGACCGGCGCAGGCGGACCACGGCCCCGGTGATCCGGACCGGGACGGAGGGTTCCTCCTGGAGGTAGCGGATGCCGGCGGCGCGCAGCACGGGCAGGTCGCCGGGTGAGAACTCGACGGGTTCGGCGGACACCGCGCAGCCCTCGGGGACGCCGGCGCCGGGCGCCCAGGCGACGGCGATGCGGGCGCCCTCGGTGCCGCGGACGAGGGTGGTGAGCGCCTCGGTCAGTTCGCGGCTGACGCCGGCTTCGACGGCGCCGTCGAAGGCGTCCATGCCGCCGGTGGCGCGCTCGTAGTCGATGGCCTCGCGGGCCGCGTGCAGGGCCTGGTGCAGGCGGACGGCGAGGGCGCGGCCGGCGGGCACGGGGACGAAGGCGGTCAGCCGGCCGTCCTCGGCGGCAGGCCCGACGAGGACGTTCTCCAGCAGGGCGGCGGCCGAACGGCGGTGCCGGGCACCGTAGTAACCGGCACGCGCGTGCGTGGCGAGCGCGGCGGCCAGCAGCGTCTGCCGGGCGGCGGCGCGCAGTCGCTCGTCGGCGGCCCACGGCGCGGCGCCGACCGGCCCGCTCGGGGTGTCCCGCCACCAGCGGATCTCGTCGCTGGGCACGGCGAGGGAGATCAGCACCTCGCGTGCGGAGGGTGCGGTGCTGCGGGCGAGTGCGTCGAGGGCCTCGCCGAGCAGGTCGTCGCTGTCGGGAAAGGCGCGGCTCTCGGGCACCAGCAGGCTGGTGCCCGAGGCGGCCGGGCCGGGCGGGGTCCAGCGGCCGTAGCGGCCGGCCGCCCCGCCGCGCCGGCGCCAGCCGTGCCGGCGCAGCAGCGCGCCGAGCACGGCCGGGTCGACGCCGGCGGGGTCGGGGGGCTGGTTCCAGGGGACGGTTCCGGGAGCGGTGTCGGGGTGCGGCCGCACCTGCCGGACCGGCTCGTCGTAGGGACGGCTTCTCATGGCCTGCCTCCCGTCCCGACCCGCGTCATGATCTCGCACAGCGCCCGGTCGTCGAAGATGCGTGAGGTCGGTATCCGCACGGTGGTCCGGTGCCGGCCGGTGACCGGGTGACCGGCCAGGTTGAGCCAGTAGCAGCAGTGCCTGAGGTCGAGCCGGTCGTGGCTGGCGCGCAGCCAGTCGTCCTGCGAGCGCGGGACGAGCATGACGACCAGGATCTTGTGCACCGAGACGGGGGTGCGGGCGAGCTTGCGCAGATGGTCGTTGTCGAGGGTGAAGGAGAAGAAGCGGCCCGGGGGGTTCGGCGGGACCTGGTAGGTGCACTTCAGCTGCACCTTGATGGTCACCTCGTCGTCGACGGTGTGCCCGGGGGCGCTGTGGCTGACGTGCCAGTCGATGCCGTTGTCCGGAAAGGGCTGGGACAGCGAGCAGCCGGCCGCGGCGGCGACCGCGTGCAGATAGCCGACCTGCAGTGTCTCCATGCAGGCGGTGGTGGCGAGCGTGCCGCGAAGGGGGCCCGAACGGTCGGGCAGCAGCCCGCCCCGCTCGGGCTGCGCTATGGCCATGACCAACAGCCTTCCAAGCCAAGAATTTCCCCGATGTGGGCCGCTGAACTGCAAAGACCCGTACTCCTGTTGTGTCCTTCCGGCGTACGGCGCAAACGGCCCGGGTATCACCAAACGGGCAGAAGACGGAACGTCATCTGCCGTGGGTGAACGAGGAGTTGGGTTGGGATGACGAACTGGTACGAGGGGCCGTTGGCCGCCTTCGACACGGAGACGACGGGCGTCGACGTCGAGACCGACCGGATCGTGTCGGCCGCCGTCGTCGTCCAGGACGCACCGGGCACCCGGCCCCGGGTCGCCCGCTGGCTGGTGAACCCGGGCGTGCCGGTGCCCGAGGCCGCGACGGCGGTGCACGGTCTGACGGACGAGCACCTGCAGCACAACGGCCGCTGGCCGGCGCCGGTGATGTACGAGATAGCCGAGCATCTGGCGGAGCACGCGGCGATGGGACGCCCGCTGGTGGTGATGAACGCGCCGTTCGATCTCACCCTGCTGGACCGGGAGTTGCGCCGGCACCGGGCGTCCTCGCTGGACCGCTGGTTCGAGTCGGCCCCGCTGCGGGTGCTGGACCCCCGGGTGCTGGACAAGCATCTGGACCGCTACCGCAAGGGGCGGCGCACGCTGACCGATCTGTGCGAGCACTACGGCGTGACGCTGCAGGGCGCGCACGAGGCGGCGGCGGACGCGGTGGCCGCGCTGGATGTCGTACGGGCGCTGGGCCGGCGCTTCGCGACCCGGCTGGACCGCCTGTCCCCCGCCGAGCTGCACACGCTCCAGGTCACCTGGCACGCGGCCCAGGCCCGCGGTCTGCAGGCGTGGTTCGCGCGCAGCGGCTCGCAGGAGACGGTGAGCACGGACTGGCCGCTGCGGCCGGACCTGCCGGCGGCGGCATGACAGCGCAAGAGCCGGTCCGCTGCTGCGGACCGGCTCTCTCCCGGTGGGCGATACTGGGTTCGAACCAGTGACCTCTTCGGTGTGAACGAAGCGCTCTCCCACTGAGCTAATCGCCCGGGAACGCACTGAACAATACAGGGCACCGCGGTGTTACTTCAAACCGCGTCCAGACGCCGGAGCAGTCCACGCCGGCCGGACCTCATCATCAGGCGGTGGTTGAGCCGGAAGAGGGGCCGTCCCGGTACGGCCAGCTTCCTGAGCAGGGGTTTGCCGACGTCCACCTCCTGGTCGTAGCGGACCGCCGTGCCCGGCCCGTCGCCCGTGACCGTCCAGCGGGCCCAGCCCTCGATGTCCCCGGACATGACGACCTCCAGGATTCCGGCGGCCGGGTCGCGACGGGCCTCGCGCGCGGTGAGGGTCAGCTCGTACGGCAGCACGGACCGCACGGTGAGGACCGCGGTGGAGGCGTCGAGCAGCGTCACCGACCGCACCTGCGGCCACCAGTGGGGGTAGTCGCCGATCCGCTCCAGTGCCGTGTAGACGAGGGCGGGCGGGGCGGGCAGGGACCACAGGGTGCGGAATCGGTAGTGGGTCCAGTCCATGGAGGGAGTCTGCCCGGCCGGGCGCCCCGGTTCTTAAGTACGCGTACTCATGCGTCGCGCCGTGACGGGGACCACACTCGGTGGCGAGCGCCGCCGCCCGTGCGACGGCGCTCTCCCCTCTCCCCTGTGGATGATTCCGTTTCCATATGTGACCGGGGTTCAGATTGCCTGTCGACGGGGCGGCTTGGGGACGTGAGGAATTCCTTCATTGCCGCGCCCCGCGATGAAATCCGAGGCTATTCCGAAAAGCATCCGGAGGATTCCCCGGCAACGCCCGGCGTCCCGGCCATAGAAGACGGCAGGAACCGGCACGGGTAACGGATCGTCACCGTCCTCTTCCCGCACGGACATGGGGACGGGGACGCATACGACGACGGCCCACCTGCTGTTCGCAGATGGGCCGTCGGTCCGGGTGGGCGATACTGGGTTCGAACCAGTGACCTCTTCGGTGTGAACGAAGCGCTCTCCCACTGAGCTAATCGCCCGGACGCAGGAAGAACATTACCCCATGTCAGGGGGTGCCCCTGACCATGCGCAAGGTCACTGGCCGTGGATCTTCCAGGGCATCACGACGCCGAACTTCCACACGTAGATCCCGGCCAGTACGACCGCGATCACCAGGCCGATCACCGTGAGCGTGATGTTGCGGCGGCGCACCCGGGGGTCGAGGGCGCGCTGGGCCGCCTCGGTCACCTTGCGCTTGGTCCAGCGCAGGACGAGCTGGGCCCAGACGAACTCGGTCGCCCAGATCGCCATGCCCCCGAAGATCACGACCCAGCCGGGTCCGGGCAGGGGCAGCATGACGACCCCGGCCGCGACGACGGCGAGCCCGACGACGAAGACACCGACCTGCCAGCTCACATGCAGGGTCCTGCGGGCCCTGATGAACTGCGGCGCCCGGGACCCGAGCCCCCGCCCGGAGCCGCTCTCGTCCGTGCCGGCCGTGCCGGCCGTGCTCTCTGTGCCGGCCGCGCTCTCTGTGCCGGCCGTGCTCTCTGTGCCGTCCGTGTCGTCCACGCCGTCCGCCTGGTTCTCCGCCACGACGGCCTCGCCCGGCTCGTCACTCCCCGTATTCATACGCACAAACCCTACCGGAGCGAATCCAGTCACCGGAATGGTCGTAGACCGCGTACGAGTTCTCGGCCGGAAGAGTTACGTAAAGACAGGCAAAACACGCAGAGGGGTTTACAACGGCATCGTAGGTGGCATGTCGATTTCGCCGACGTGCGAATCCCCGAGCGCACACTGAGCGAAAGGCCCTGGCGCTTATGAACACCACGGTCAGCTGCGAGCTGCACCTGCGCCTCGTTGTGTCGAGCGAGTCATCCCTGCCTGTCCCCGCAGGCCTGCGGTACGACACGGCCGACCCCTACGCCGTGCACGCGACCTTCCACACCGGAGCCGAGGAGACCGTCGAGTGGGTGTTCGCCCGCGACCTCCTGGCCGAGGGGCTCCACCGCCCCACCGGCACCGGCGACGTCCGCGTCTGGCCATCCCGCAGTCATGGCCAGGGCGTGGTGTGCATCGCCCTGAGTTCTCCGGAGGGAGAGGCCCTGCTGGAGGCCCCCGCGCGGGCCCTGGAGTCCTTCCTGAAGCGGACCGACGCCGCCGTGCCGCCCGGCACGGAGCATCGCCACTTCGATCTGGATCAGGAGCTCTCGCACATCCTGGCGGAAAGCTAGCTCACCGCCCTTCAGGCCGCCCGGCGCCGTCCACTCGGGGAGACGGCTCGGGCCGGAACAACCGCATACGGCACAGGCCGGCGTCGTCACCGTGAGTGTTCGCGGGACGGCGTCGGCCCGTACCCGTTTCGCTCCGGAGCGTGACGAGAGGTGGGCGCGGGCGGTCGCCGGGGCGTTTTTCCGGCGTCCGGGAGCCTCCGGCGGCAAATTCGATGGCCTGAGGCCGGTGCGCGGGGCGCTGATGTCGCTACCATCGGCCAGCATCGGAGGGCGCCCGCCCGACCCCCATGGCAGGGAGCGAAACGTGCTGATCACCCACGACACCCGGTGCGCGCTCGACACCGTGGTGGATCTGGTGAACACCGCACCGGAGGACGACACGGAAGCGGACGGACTGCCGGATGTCACGGCTCTCGCCGATTTCGTGCGAAGCCACAAAATCAGTGACGTGGGGGTGCTGTCCGAGTTCGACCTGTCGGCCGTGCGCAAGGTCCGCGGCCGGTTCGCGGGGATCTTCACGGCCCCGGACACCCGGGCCGCCGCCCAGTCGATCAACGAACTGGTGGCCGCGGCCGGCACGACGCCGCGCCTCACGGACCACGACGGCTACGACTGGCACGTGCACTACTTCGCCCCCGGCGCCTCCGTGGCCGACCATCTCGCCGCCGACTGCGGGATGGCGCTCGCCTTCTTCGTGGTGGCCGGGGAGCAGGAGCGACTGCGGCGCTGCGAGGCACCGGACTGCCGACGGGCCTTCGTGGACCTCTCCCGCAACCGCTCGCGCCGTTACTGCGACAGCCGCACCTGCGGGAACCGGCTGCACGTGGCCGCGTACCGGGCCCGGCGCAAGGAGGCCGCGGGCTGATCCAGGGGCGCGGGTCCTGGGCGACGCCGGTCCCGGCGGGTGACGCCGGGACGGACGTGTACGGCTCACAGCAACAGCAGGTCGTGCAGCGCTGCCATGAGGATGAGACACCCGATCACCGCAAGGAAGATCATCAGCGGTGGCTGGGAAAGGGCGAAGAGGCACCCGCGCGGCTCGTCCTTCGGCGGCGCGGCCTCGCTCTCGGTCGTGTCCAGCATCTCGGGGTGATGATGACGCAGAAGCAACCCTGTACGCGATCAACACGCCTGTAAAGTGCGGCAGTTCGCCGAATTCGCCCGGTCTCGTTCGACTTGTCGCGTGTCGTGACCGGATGCGGACGCGCGGGGGGGCGATCTGTGTCGCTTCAGCCCGTCATGTGCGGGTCAGATGCGGGTCATATACGGCTCACATACGGCTCATATGCCGTGCTTCTTGAGGATGGCCTCGATGTCGCTGAAGTCGTCGGCGGAATCCGTGGCCCGGGGCGCCGCGGCGGGGCGTGCCGCGGGGCGGGTGGCCGGGCCGAGGGAGGGGGCGGAGGCCGCCGGGGCCACCGCGTCGCTCCGGCCGCCACGGGCGGCTCTTCGCTCGGCGCGGGTACCGCCGCGCCTGCGCTCGACGGCGCGGGTGCTCGCGAACAGCAGCCAGGCCGCGCCCAGCACGCCGAAGCCCGCCCAGGCCGTGGGGCTGAAGGCGGTGTCCGCGAGCCAGCCGACGACGCCGGTCAGCACCAGGCCGACCGGGACCAGCGAGTAGGCCGCGATGCGCGCGGCCGCCAGGAAACGCTTGCGGTAGGCCGTGACCGCCGCAATGCCCAGGCCGGCCGCGGACACGGCGGAACAGACGGTCTCGGCAATCATCCGGTCCTCCTGGCGGGCTCGGTCGGTCGGCAGCGACGCGGGCGCACGGCGAGGTGCGCTTCGTCCCTTCCATCCTGCACCGTCCCGTACCCGCGATGCCATGCTCCGGCCCCGAGATCAGGGACATCTCCGGGTCACCTCCTCCTGGGGTGCCGGGGGGAGGGCCCCGGGTCCCGGGCGGACGACCTCGGGTACCGGGGACGGCCCCGGGGGCCGGGGGACGCCGCGGCGTCCCGATTCGGTCACCCGGGGCTCGCCTGGAAGACTGGTGGGCATGAGCGACTCCTCCCCCGTGCGCACCGAGCCCGTCGTCCTCGACGTCTGGTGCGAACTCCAGTGCCCCGACTGCCGCAGCGCCCTGAACGACGTCCACGCCCTGCGCGAGCGGTACGGCGACCGGCTGGACGTGCGGCTGCGGCACTTCCCGCTGGAGAAGCACAAGCACGCCTTCGCCGCCGCCCAGGCCGCCGAGGAGGCTCTGGAGCAGGGCAGCGGCTGGCCATACATCGAGGCGGTGCTGGCGCGGGCCGAGGAGCTGGACCGTACGGGAGAACCCCTCCTGGTCGAGGTGGCCCGGGAACTCGGTCTTGACGCCGAGGAGTTCGACACCGCGCTGATCGACGGCCGGCACATCCTGATCGTGGACGCCGACCAGGCCGAGGGCAAGGCGATCGGTGTGACCGGCACCCCGACGTACGTCATCGGCGGCGAGCGTCTGGACGGCGGCAAGAGCCAGGAAGGGCTGCGCCAGCGGATCGAGGAGATCGCGGACCGGCTGCTGGCCGATCAGGCGTGACCCGGATCCCGTGGAGCCGGATCCCGTAGAACCCGATCCCCTAGACCCGGATCCCGTAGAGCCGGATGCTCGCGCAACCGGCCCGGATCGTCACGCGACAGGCCAGGATCCCGTTGAGCCTGATCCTCACGCGACAGGCCAGGATCCCGTAGAACCCGATCCTCACGCGACAGGCCCGGATCCTCGCGCAACCGGACCTCTACACCAGGGGCTTGGAGAAGGAGCTGTCCGTCGTCACGTAGCCGAGCGACTCGTACAGCCGCTCCGCCGGGGCGTTGCCGGCGAACACGTTGAGCCCGAGGACGGAGCGGCCCGCGCCGATCGCCTGGCGCTCCGCCAGCAGCATGAGCGCCCGGCCGTGCCCCCGGCCGCGGTGGGCCGCGTCGGCCTCGACGTCGAAGATGAACGCCTTGGCGTTCTGGAGGCTCAGCCACAGCGTGCCCACCCGCGTGCCCTCGTGTTCCAGGACGCTGAAGACCATGCCCTCGGTGGCGAGCCCCTGTGGCAGCAGCGTCTCGTGGTCCCGGCGGGCCTTGGCGCGGGCCTCCGCCTCGGGGACGCCCCGCTCGATCCACTCCCGCGCGTACTGCTCGGACTCGTACGCGTGCCACGCCTCGAACTCGGCCGGGGTCATCGGCCGCGCGCCGCTGCCCGGGGGCAGTTCGGGCGGCGTGTCCGGGAGACGCTTCTCCATGCCCCGGTTGCGCAGGGTGTACCCGAGGGCGCCGACGAGCCGCAGCGCGGCCTCCGCCCCGGCGGGAACCGATGCCTCGATTCCGGTGCAGCCCCAGCCGCGCGCCACCTCCTCCGCGGCGAGCGCGGCCACCGTGCCCCGGCCGCGCCGCCGGTCGGGCTCGGCTATCCGCAGATCGTGGACGCGGGCCACCGACGGTCCCAGGGAGGGCGAGGTCCCGAGGTGGATCTCGCCGACGGGACGGCTGTTCACGCACACCTGGTAGCGGCGGGAACGGGTTCCGTCGGGATGCTGCTGAAGCGGCTCGGCCGGCCGCAGGGTCGTCGTCATCACGGGTGTTCTACCCGCTGCGGGCCCCTCGGTCAGCCGAATTTCCGGTGACTGTCGCAGGGCGCGTCCTGCGCACGCCTCAGGGGTCGAGGTCCGCGCCGGACCGCTCGTCGAAGATCCGCATCGCCTTGGCGGTCACCGGACCCGGCGCGGCGGACAGCTCCCGCTCGTCGACCCGGTGCACGGCCTGCACGTCCCGCAGGGTGGAGGTCAGGAAGATCTCCTCGGCCCGCTCCAGGACATCCAGCGGCAGGTGGGTCTCCTTGGCGCTGGTCCACTCCACCGCCAGGGCGCGGGTGATGCCGGGCAGGCAGCCGGAGGCGACCGGCGGGGTGTGGATCTCGCCGTCCAGGACGACGAAGACGTTGGACCCGGTGCCCTCGCAGAGCTGTCCGACCGTGTTGGCGAACAGCGCCTCGGAGGCGCCGTGTTGGTGGGCGCGGGCGAGGGCGACGACGTTCTCGGCGTACGAGGTGGTCTTCAGGCCGGTGAGCGCGCCGCGCTCGTTGCGGGTCCACGGGACCGTGACCACGGCCGTGCAGTCGGGGCGCCGGGTGGTCCCGCCGAGGGCGACGACCAGGGTCGGGCCGTGCTCGCCCCGGTCGGAGCCGAGCGGGCCGTGGCCGCCGGTGTAGGTGATCCGCAGCCGGCCCAGCGGCATCGGGTTGGCCTCCAGGACGGCCGCACAGGCGCGGCGCACCTCGTCGAGGTCGGGGGCGGGCAGGCCGAGGCCCCGGGCCGAGCGGGTCAGCCGGTCCAGATGGCGGGTGAGCGCGAACGGCTTGCCGTCGACCGCCTTGACGGTCTCGAAGATGCCGTCGCCGACGGTCAGCCCGTGGTCGAAGACGGAGACCCGGGCGGACTCGGGGTCCCGCAGCGCGCCGTCCAGCCAGATCCTCATGTCAGAGCCTCTCCACTTTCCTGGTACGCCCCAGACGCTACCGCGAGCAGCCGGGCCGCCTTCAGCTCGGTCTCCCGCCACTCCCCTTCGGGGTCCGACCCCCAGGTGATGCCGGCGCCGGTGCCGAAGCGCAGCTCACCGGCCTCCCGGTCGATCCAGAAGGTGCGGATGCCCACGGCCAGCTCACCGGCGCCCCGGTCGGCGTCGACCCAGCCGATGCCGCCGCAGTACGGTCCGCGGGGCGCGGTCTCCAGTTCCTCGATGATCCGCAGGGCGCTGGACTTCGGCGCCCCGGTGACCGAGCCCGGCGGAAAGGCCGCGGTGAGCAGCTCGGGCCAGCCGGCGCCGGGGCGCAGCTCGCCGCGGACGGTGGAGACGAGGTGGACCAGGCCGGGGTGCTTCTCCACCGCGCACAGGTCGGGGACGCTCACACTGCCGGTGGCGCAGACCCGGCCGATGTCGTTGCGGACCAGGTCCACGATCATCACGTTCTCGGCGTAGTCCTTCTCCAGGAGGTCCGCCTCGGTGCGCCCGGTGCCCTTGATGGGCCCGCTCTCGACGACCCGCCCGTCCCGGCGCAGGAACAGCTCGGGCGAGGCGGTGGCGATCTCCACCCCGTGCGCGGGCAGCCGGATCGTGCCCGCGTACGGCGCCGGGTTGCCGCGGGCCAGCAGGGCCGTCAGGGCGTCCACGTCGGCGTCGGGGGCGACGGGCGCGCCGAGCACCCGGCAGAGGTTGGCCTGGTAGACCTCGCCGGCCGCGATGTAGGCACGGATCCTGCCGACGGCCGCCGTGTAGGCGGCGCGGTCCAGGGAGGACGTCCAGTCCCGCACCCCCGGGCCGCGCCAGCCGCCCGGTGTGGGCGCCGGCACGGGCCGCATGCGTACGTCCGCGAAGCGGGCGCAGGTCAGGCGGCCCTCGAAGTCCGCGACCACGGCCCAGAAGCCGGTGGAGTCCAGGGCGGCGGGATCGCTGGTGACGTCGAGGAGGCCGGTGGCGACGCGGTCGCCGAACCGGGCAAGGGGAGGGAGGGGAGCCGGGAGGTGGAGCACGTGTCGAGTCTAGGTCGGGTGTCCGAAAGGTGGCCCGGGGATGTCCGCGGGAGGGCTCTGACCACGGCCTCCGCCCGGCGCACCGCAGCACGCTGCGCAAACGCGTTTTTGTGCTGGCCCAGGAATCCGCTAGAGTTCAACACGTCGCCGGGACGCGGGAGCGGACCGAAACGACAAGCGGACGTAGCTCAGTTGGTAGAGCGCAACCTTGCCAAGGTTGAGGTCGCGAGTTCGAGCCTCGTCGTCCGCTCGCAGGAAGTAGGGGTCGCCCCGATCCCCTACACTCCTGGTGGAGTGGCCGAGAGGCGAGGCAACGGCCTGCAAAGCCGTCTACACGGGTTCAAATCCCGTCTCCACCTCCAAGGACGATTAGCTCAGCGGGAGAGCGCTTCCCTGACACGGAAGAGGTCACTGGTTCAATCCCAGTATCGTCCACTGGATCCCCCGGTTCGTCCGGCGTGGTCCGAACCCCGCGCGATTAGCTCAGCGGGAGAGCGCTTCCCTGACACGGAAGAGGTCACTGGTTCAATCCCAGTATCGCGCACTGTCTGTGACTCGTCGGTCACGGCTCTTGGACGATTAGCTCAGCGGGAGAGCGCTTCCCTGACACGGAAGAGGTCACTGGTTCAATCCCAGTATCGTCCACACACCGAAGCCCCCGGTCCTGCGACCGGGGGCTTCTTCGTGCCCGCTCAGCTGGAGAACAGCATGTGGCCGAAGCTCTTGTGACCGTGGTGGCCGTAGTGACCGCCGTGGCCTCCGTGGTGGCCGCCGTGCGGGGCGCCCCAGGCGGGCGCGGACGGGGCCGGGTACGCCTGCGGAGCGGGCGGCGGCGGGGCGGGCTGAGTCCACTGGGACTCCAGGCGGGTGAGCGCCTCGAGCTCGCCGTAGTCCAGGAAGATCCCGCGGCAGTTGCTGCACTGCTCGATCTGGACGCCGTTGCGGTTGTAGGTGTGCATCGGCGCGTGACACTTCGGACACTGCATGCTCGGCTCAACTCCTCGCCGGTTGGTACTGCTTCACGTTTCCCCAGGACAGACTCCGTCCGGCCCGGGTCGGTTGCAGCCTACTTCGGGATTTCGTGCGCCAATTGGCCGGGTACGGCCGTCATTCGGGCACGGCCGTCATTCGGGCACGGCCGTCATTCGGGCACGGCCGTCATTCGGTTACGGCCGTCATTCGGTTACGGCCGTCATTCGGTTGCGGCCGTCATTCGGGCACAGGCGTCGACCACGGCCTGCTCCACCTCGTCCAGCGGCCGGTTCGCGGCGAGCGCCTTGGTGACGGCCAGGGCGGCGGTCTGCACCGTGAGCGCGCGGGCCGGGACGTCCAGGGCGGGCCAGGGGTCGCCGCCCGGCGGGACGGCCGGGCCGCCCGCCGCTCGGTACGACGCCAGGAAGCGGCTCCACTCGTCGGGCGGGAGCAGTCCGCAGGCGTACCAGGCGGCGGGACGGGCGAGGTCCCAGGCCGGGGTGCCGACGCCGAGGTCGTCCACGTCGATCAGGCGCCAGGGGCCGTCGGCCGCCGGGTACCGGACGAGCTGGCCCAGGTGCAGGTCGCCGTGGCAGAGCGCCGCGGTGCCGGGCATCGGCGCCTCGGCGCGGGCCCAGGCGGGCAGGGCTGCCCAGGCCCGCAGGACCGCCGGCGCGCCCGCGTGGGAGGCGGTGCGCAGGGCCGCGCGCAACCGCGCGACGGCCCGCGCGGCCTTGACCGGCCCGCGCATCGCCGGCAGACCGGCCGAAGGGGGCGTCCGGTGCAGCCGGGCGAGGAGGGTGGCGGCGGCTTCCCAGGGGGCGGCGTCCGGACGGTCGCGGTCCACGGGGGTGCCGTAGGGCCAGAACGTCACGAGGCGGTCGTACAGGGCGGCCGGAGTCCGGGCGAGCGGCGCGAGCAGGACGTCCGGGAGGCGCTCCGCCATGGCGACGCGGAGGGCCAGTTCGGCCGGGTCGGTGTCCGGCGCGTGCGCCTTCCCCACGGTGTCGGCGTGCCGGACGACGGTGGCGTCGGCCCGCTCGGCGAGCGCACTGGTGCCGCACGCACAGCGGACTCCACCGCCACCGGGGTGGACTGCGGCCCTGACCTTCACGGTCAGCGCGTCGAGAAGAGGGACGGTGGAGTCTGCGCTCACGGAAGCGGTCACGAAGGCCTTCGGTCGATTCGGCTGTCCACCCGAGCGTACTGACGCCGTCCGGCTCCGGCTCCGGCTCCGGCTCCGGCTCCGGCTCCGGCTCCGGCTCCGGCTCCGGCTCCGGCTCCGGCTCCGGCTCCGGCTCCGGCTGGACAACGCCCAGGGGACGCGGAGGGCTACGCAACCAGCCCCCACCCAACGCGCCACAACCACCCGGACACCAGCCCCATCCGACCAACGCCCCCGAGAACCCCCCAGGGGCGCGAGGAACTGCGCGACCAGCCCCCACAAACCCGCACCCGCACAACACCCCTCACGACCACGCAGACACCAGCCCCATCCAGCCGACAGCCACGCACACTCCCAAGGGGCGCGGGGAACTGCGCGACCAGCCCCCACCCACCCGCACCAATATCCGCGCACGGCGAGCCGCAAGCCGCCCGCCCCCGAAAACGGCTGATGCCGGCGCAGCTCCCCAGCTGCGCCGGCATGTGTGCCGTCCGCCGTACCCCCGTCCCCACGGGGTTTCATGGATGGGATGTCCCCGCCCGGACCGCTCTTCCGGGCCTGGGGTCGCCGCTCAGCGCCCCAGCATCACACCCACGGACGACGCCTGTGTGGCCACCGTTTCCCAGCCGTCGAAGACGACGAGGAGCAGGGCCGCCAGAGGAAGGGCCATGAGCGTCGCCACCAGGGGGTGGCGGCGGCCCGTGCGACGGGTGCCGAACGCTGTGCGCCGGGGTGCCGTGTGGGCCATGGTCCCTCTCCTGACCGTCTGTGTCCGGCCGCCCGGGTGGACGGCCTGTGTTGTATCGGAAGCGGCGGGTGTCCGACCTCGGGGGACGAGTGCTGCACCCGCCGCTTGACCTCAAATCTAGGCTCGCGGCCCTCGTGAGACGTCATGCCTTCGTACCGAATCGCGGGCCTCCCGGAGGATGAGCCATGCCCCGTGGAGTACTCCCCTGGGTGGAGACGGGGTCCTAGGTCTCGGGGTCATCCCCGAGGGGTCACCCACTGTGTCCTGTCATTTCCGGACTGTCCGACGTCCGAGACGAGTGACTTCGATCACTTCGCCCGTATGACGGGGGCCTCCCGGGCCGTCCCCGCCCGGCGCCCCGCCCCCGTTCCCCGCGTCCCCCGCCGACGCCTCCCCCGCGGCTGCGGCACCGCTCACCTGGTCACCTCACCCGAGACCAACCCCCTTGCCCGGCTGACGGGTTGAAATCCCGTGAGTCTCCATCGCACCACGGGAATCGGTGTCCTGACCCTGTCTCACTTCCCGCGTCCGGCACGCACAATCCGTCCGCCCGAGAGGGCGCGGCCTCTGCGCGCGGGCGGCCGTGGAAACGTAAGCTGTGCCACGTCACAGGGACCGGGCAGCGGGGATGAACATGGCGATGATGCGCCTGAGGCGCGAGGACCCGCGCGTCGTCGGCTCGTTCAGGCTTCACCGACGGCTCGGCGCGGGCGGGATGGGCGTGGTCTACCTCGGCTCCGACAAGAAGGGGCAGCGGGTCGCGCTCAAGGTGATCCGGCCCGATCTCGCGGAGGACCAGGAGTTCCGCTCGCGTTTCGCCCGTGAGGTCTCGGCGGCCCGGCGCATCCGGGGCGGCTGCACGGCCCGGCTGGTCGCGGCGGACCTGGACGCGGAGCGCCCCTGGTTCGCGACGCAGTACGTGCCCGGCCCCTCCCTGCACGACAAGGTCGCCGACGAGGGCCCGATCCTCGCGGCGGAGGCGGCGGCGATCGGCGCGGCCCTGTCCGAGGGGCTCGTCGCCGTGCACGAGGCCGGTGTCGTCCACCGGGACCTGAAGCCGTCCAACATCCTGCTGTCCCCCAAGGGGCCACGGATCATCGACTTCGGCATCGCCTGGGCCACCGGTGCCTCCACGCTCACGCACGTCGGCACGGCCGTCGGCTCCCCCGGCTTCCTCGCCCCGGAGCAGGTGCGCGGCGCGGCCGTCACCCCGGCGACGGACGTCTTCTCGCTGGGCGCGACCCTCGCCTACGCCTCGACCGGTGACTCGCCCTTCGGGCACGGCAGTTCCGAGGTGATGCTGTACCGCGTGGTGCACGAGGAGCCGCAGCTGCACGGTGTGCCGGACGCGCTCGCCCCGCTGGTGCAGGCCTGCCTGGCCAAGGATCCCGACGACCGGCCGAGCACGCTGCAACTGTCGCTGCGGCTCAAGGAGATCGCCGCCCGCGAGGCCCAAGGCCTGGGCGAGGCCCGGCCGCCCTCGCCCCGCGCGGCGGAGGCGGACCGGCCCACCGGGCGGCTCGCCGACACCTACCCCGAGCAGCAGCGCACCCAGCGGCGGACCGCCCCCGGCACTCCGGTGCCGCGCGGCGCCGCGCCCGCCCGGGGCCCGGTGCCCTCGCGGGGCGGCAGCGGCTCGCGTCCGGCGGGCTCCGCCCCGCGCCCCGGCACGGCCCGCCCCACCCCGGCTCCGCGTGGTGGCACCCCGCGCTCCGGCAGCGGAAGCAGGCCCGCTCCGCGCAGTGGTGCCGGTCGTCCGGCACCGCGTGCGACGGGGACCGGACGGCGGCCGGCCAATCCCCGGCTGCTGCGGCAGCGGCTGTTCGTGTTCGTGGTCGTGACACTGCTGGTGGCGCTCGGTATCGCGGTGGCGCAGGGCTGCGAGGGTCCGGCGCGCGGGCTCGGCGGCGACGGGGGCAGCGGCGGCGGCCGTGTCGTACAGGGGCAGACGCTCGTACAACCGGACGGCACACCGCAGGACCGCACACCGTAGGACCGCACGCCACGGGACCGCACACCGCAGAACCGCACGCCGCTGGACGGCGGCGCGACACTGTCTCAGCGGTACGACTCACCACTGCGGGCCGGCACCGGCACCGCCGCCTCCCGAACCTGACGCCGGCAACGCGACCGGCGCCCCCTGAAGCCGACGCCGGCGACGCGACCGGCGCCGGCTCGTCGACGTCGTACGCTCGGAGGCCGGCTCAGGACTGCGGGCGGCCCGTGGCGACCGCGTAGAAGGCCACCGCCGCCGCGGCGCCCACGTTGAGGGAGTCGACGCCGTGGGACATCGGGATGCGCACCCATTCGTCGGCGGCGACCAGGGCCTGGGTGGACAGGCCGTCGCCCTCGGCGCCGAGCATCAGGGCGACCCGGTCCATCGTGTGCGGGGCCGCCTCGTCGAGGGAGCGTGCCTTCTCGTCCGGGGTGAGCGCGAGCAGCGTGAAGCCCGCCTCGCGGACCGACTCGAGACCCTTCGGCCAGGTCTCCAGGCGGGCGTACGGCACGGAGAACACGGCGCCCATGGAGACCTTGACGCTACGGCGGTACAGCGGGTCGGCGCAGTCCGGGGACAGCAGCACCGCGTCCATGCCGAGGGCGGCGGCGGAACGGAAGATCGCGCCGATGTTGGTGTGGTCGTTGACCGACTCCATGACCACCACCCGGCGGGCGGCGCGCAGCAGTTCTTCCGCCGTCGGCAGCGGCTTGCGCTGCATGGAGGCGAGGGCGCCGCGGTGCACGTGGTAGCCGGTGACCTGCTCGGCGAGGTCGGGGCTCACGGCGTACACCGGTGCCGGGAGTTCGTCGATGACGTCGCGCATGACGTCGATCCACTTGGCCGAGAGCAGCATGGAGCGCATCTCGTAACCGGCGTCCTTGGCTCTGCGGATGACCTTCTCGCCCTCGGCGATGAACAGTCCCTCGGCGGGCTCGCGCTTGCGGCGCAGCTCGACGTCGGTCAGGCCCGTGTAGTCGCGCAGGCGCGGGTCGTCGGGGTCCTCGATGGTGATGAGATCGGCCACAGGGTGATACTGCCTTGTCCTGGGTGTGGTGCCAACGGCTGGGAACGGTCGTGTTACTCGGGGTTACGCGTGATCAAGCCACGGGCGTCGGACCGACGTTCCCGACCGGGCCGGCGTTCCCGTCCGAACCGGCGTTGCCGACCGGACCGGCGTTCCCGACCGGACCGGCGTTCCCGTCCGGACCGACGTTCCCGACCGGGCCGACGTTCACGACCGGGCCGACGACGATGACCGCGGGGGACTTCACGTCCTCGGTCCGCACGGTCTCGGCGACCGTGGCGAGCGTGGCGTCCACCCGGCGCTGCGCCGCCGTCGTGCCCTCCTGGACCAGGGCGACCGGGGTGTCGGGAGACTTGCCGTGCGCGACGAGCGTCTCGGCGATCTTCCCGATCTTGTCGACCCCCATGAGGATCACGAGCGTGCCGGTGAGCTTCGCCAGCGACGGCCAGTCGGCCAGGGAACGCTCGTCGTCCGGGGCGACATGACCGCTGACGACCGTGAACTCGTGGGCGACGCCCCGGTGGGTGACCGGGATGCCGGCCGCGCCGGGCACGGAGATCGAGCTGGAGATGCCGGGGACGACCGTGCACGGGATGCCGGCCTCGGCGAGCGCCTGGACCTCCTCCATGCCCCGGCCGAAGACGAAGGGGTCCCCGCCCTTGAGGCGTACGACGGACTTGCCCTGCCTGGCGTGCTCGATGAGCGCGTTGTTGATGGCCTCCTGGGCCATGTAACGGCCGTACGGGATCTTCGCGGCGTCGATGACCTCGACGTGCGGGGGCAGTTCGGCGAGCAGGTCGCGCGGGCCGAGGCGGTCGGCGATGACGACGTCGGCCTCGGCGAGCAGCCGCCGGCCGCGCACGGTGATGAGGTCCGGGTCGCCGGGGCCGCCGCCGACCAGGGCCACGCCGGGCGTGCGGGTGCGGTGGTGCGGGGCGACCAGGGTGCCGTCGCGCAGGCCCTCCACGACCGCGTCGCGGATGGCGGCGGTGTGGCGGGGGTCGCGGCCTCGCGCGTCCGTGGTCAGGACGGCGACGGTCACTCCCTCGCTGGTTCCGGTGGCCGGGGTCCAGGCCGTCGCCTGGTCGGCGTCGTCGGAGCGGACGCACCAGACGCGGTGGTGCTCGGCCTCGGCGGAGGCCCGTGCGTTGGCGACGGGGTCGCTGGTGGCGATGAGGGCGTACCAGGCGGCACCGAGGTCGCCCTCGGCGTAGGGGCGCCGCGCCCAGGTGATCTCGCCCGCGTCCGCCATCGCCTCGACCGATGGGGTCGCCTCCGGGGACACGAGGAGGATGTCGGCGCCGGCCGCGATCAGTGCCGGGAGGCGGCGCTGGGCGACCTGGCCGCCGCCGAGGACGACCACACGGCGGCCGAAGAGGCGGAGGCCAACGGGGTAGGCGGGGTGTTCGGCCATGAGGGGCGGCTCCTCCTGCGGCTGTGCAATGCGAGGCCTGTGCACCTTTGCGGTGGCCCTGACGTGCGGATTTTACTTTGACGGCGGGGGTGGTGGGGAAGGTGTCCGACGGCTGAGCGGCGGGGGTGGTGGAGCAGGTGTCCGACGGCTGAGCGGCAGGGCAGGGTGCGGCGTCGTGGGCCACGGCATGTCGGCGAGGGGCCCGGAACCGCTGTTCCGCGCCCCTCGCCGTGACCGGCTACTTCTCGGTGACCCCGGCCGAGTCGAACGTGGCCACCTCGTGCATCGCCCTCGCGGTGCTCTGGACCAGCGGCAGCGCGAGCAGCGCGCCCGTACCCTCGCCAAGGCGCAGGTCCAGGTCGACCAGGGGGCGCAGGCCCAGCTTGTTGAGTGCGGCGACGTGGCCGGGTTCGGCGCTGCGGTGACCGGCGATGCAGGCCGCGAGGACCTCGGGGGCGATCGCGCGGGCGACCAGGGCCGCGGCGCCGGCGCTGACGCCGTCCAGGATCACCGGCGTCCGCAGGGACGCGCCGCCGAGGAGCAGGCCGACCATGGCCGCGTGCTCGAAGCCGCCGATGGCCGCGAGGACGCCGATGGGGTCGGCCGGGTCCGGCTGGTGCAGGTCGAGCGCGCGGCGGACGACGTCGGTCTTGCGGGCGAGCGTCTCGTCGTTGATGCCCGTGCCCCGGCCGGTCACCTCCGCCGGGTCGGCGCCCGTGAAGACGGAGATCAGCGCGGCGGACGCGGTCGTGTTGGCGATGCCCATCTCACCGGTGAGCAGCGCCTTGTTACCGGCTGCCACCAGGTCGCGGGCGGTCTCGATGCCGACCTCGATGGCCGCCTTGGCCTCCTCGCGGGACATCGCGGGACCGGCGGTCATGTCGGAGGTGCCGGCGCGGACCTTGCGGGGCAGCAGGCCCGGGGTGGCGGGCAGTTCGGCGGCGACGCCGACGTCGATGACGCAGACCTCGGCGCCGACCTGGCCGGCGAAGGCGTTGCAGACCGCTCCCCCGCCGAGGAAGGTCGCCACCATCTGGGCGGTGACCTCCTGCGGCCAGGGGGTGACGCCCTGGGCGTGCACCCCGTGGTCACCGGCGAAGATCGCGACGGCCGCGGGCTCCGGGATCGGCGGCGGGCACTGCCGGGAGAGCCCGGACAGCTGCGCGGAGATGATCTCCAGCATGCCGAGCGCGCCGGCCGGCTTGGTCATGCGCTTCTGGCGCTCCCAGGCCTCGCCGAGGGCCTTGGCGTCGAGCGGGCGGATCTGGGCGACGGTCTCGGCAAGCAGGTCGTGGGGTTCCTCTCCGGGAAGGGCGCGGCGCCCGTACGTCTCTTCGTGCACCACCCACGACAGCGGGCGTCGCTTGGACCAGCCGGCCTGCATCAGCTCGGGCTCGTCCGGGAACTCGTCGACGTACCCGACGCACAGGTAGGCGATGACCTCCAGGTGCTCGGGCAGGCCGAGGGCGCGGACCATCTCGCGCTCGTCGAAGAAGCTGACCCAGCCGACGCCGAGGCCTTCGGCGCGGGCGGCGAGCCAGAGGTTCTCCACGGCGAGCGCGGCGGAGTACGGCGCCATCTGCGGCTGGGTGTGCCGGCCGAGGGTGTGGCGGCCACCGCGGGTCGGGTCCGCGGTGACGACGATGTTGACCGGGGTGTCGAGGATGGCCTCGATCTTCAGTTCCTTGAACTGCTTCGCCCGGCCCTTGGGCAGCGACTTGGCGTACGCGTCGCGCTGACGCATCGCCAGTTCGTGCATCGCGCCGCGGGTGTCGGCGGACCGGATGACGACGAAGTCCCAGGGCTGCGAGTGGCCCACGGAGGGCGCCGTGTGGGCCGCCTCCAGGACGCGCAGCAGCACCTCGTGCGGGATCGGGTCGCCGCGGAAGCCGTTGCGGATGTCACGGCGCTCGCGCATGACCTTCAGGACGGCCTCGCGCTCGACGTCGTCGTACGCGGGCGCGGCCGGTCCGCTGGACCGGCGTGCCTCGTCCACCGGTTCGGCGCTCTCCTCCTGGTCGGCGGCCCTGGTCTCCAGGTCCTCCGCGCTCTGCACGACGTCCTGTACGACGTCCTGTACGACGTCCTGTACGGCGTCGGGGGCGGGCTCGGCCTCCGGCGTGGCCGGCGCATCCGGCGCCACCGGTTCGGCCTCGCGGGGCGCCGGCACGGAAAGCGCGGGCGCGGAGGGCTCGGGTGCGAAGGACGCGGAGGGCGCGGACACGGACGGCGCGGGCGCCGACGGCACGGGCGGCGCCTGCGGCGTGGCGTCCGGCTCGTCCGTCGGCAGGATCAGCGGCTGCGGCGGGGTCGGGGCCAGGTGCGGGGTGGTCGGTACGGAACCGTCGACGGGCACGAACTGCCCGAGCGGCTGCTCCGGCCGCGACTCCAGCGGAACGCTGGAGGGCAGCGGGTCGACCGCGCCGGCGAGAACCTGCGGCACGGGCACACCGGGGTGCCCGGCGGTCACGATCGCCCCGGACCCCGCGACGGCCTCTCCGGCGGGCTGCACGGGGGCGGCCGGGGCGGGGATGGCGGTGGGGATGGCGGTGGGTACCGGCCGGCCCTCGGCGTCCTGTGCGGGGGTCTGCGCCTGCACCTGGGGCTCGGGCTCCGGGTGGGACTGCACAGGGGGCATGGTCTCACCGTCGTCCGGGACGGAGAGGGGGACGGGAGCCGGAATCGGGATCGGGATCGGGGCCGTGAGCTGCGGTCCCTGGGCCTGCGGGAGGGCCGGCTCGGGTGCCGCGGGGGCCTCGGGGACCGAGGGGGTGCCGTGCGCGGGAGTGCCGTCGCCGACGGTCGGGACGGGTACGGCGGCGGGGGCCGGGGCGACGACGACTTCGGCTTCCGGGGCGGGCGCCTCGGGGGCGGCGGATTCCGGAACGGCGGATTCCGGAGCGATGAACTCCGGAGCGACGGGCTCAGGAGCCGCCGCGGGCTCCGGGGCCACTGCAGGCTCGGGGGCCACTGCGGGCTCGGGGGTCGCCACCGGTTCCGGGACCGCCACGGCCGTCGGGATCACTACCGGTTCCGGGGCCACAACGGGCTCGGGGGCCTGGAGAGTCCGGGAAGACTGAGGAGTCTGGGGGACTTCGGTGACGACCGGTGCGGCCTCGACGGCCTGTACCGGGCTCGCGGGAGCCGGCGCGGCGACAGCGTCGACGGGCTGCGGCACAGCCTCGACACCCTCGACCACGCCCTGCTCCACCACGCCCTGCTCCACCACGTTCTGCCGCACCACGTTCTGCCGCACCACGTTCTGCCGCACCGTCTCGACAGGCTGGGCGGCGTCAGCCATCTCCGCCACCTCGACCGCGACGGGCTCGACAGCCTCCCCCTGTGGCTCCTGAGCCGCAGTCACCTGGGCTTCTCCACCCGGGACAACGGGATCCGCCACCTGTTCGACCTCCGCCTCGGTCTCAACCCCGGCCTCGGCCTCGGCGACGGCGTACACCCCGTCATGACCGTGCACGGGCTGCACACCGTCATGGCCGTGGACGACCGCGCCCGGGACCTGATCCCGCACGCCGGCGGCGTCACCCACCGGGGCAACCGTTTCCGCGGCCTGGGCCATGGTGCCGGCCTGGCCCAGGGCGGCCGGGGTCGCGCCCCAGGGGGCCGCGTTCTGCGGGGCCATGTCGCGCAGCGGCTGGACGTCGAGGTACTCGGGTCCGGTCGTGGGCGGTCCCGGCCGGCGTACCGGCGCTCCGGCGGGGCCACGGTCGGCGAGGGAGCGGACCGGGCTCGCGGAGGCGTCGGGGATCGGCGGGCCGAGGTGCAGCGGACGGCGCGGCGCCTGCGGGGCCGTGGCCGGATCCTGCGGGGCCGAAAGGATGGGTGACGGGGTGACGGAGACCGGGCCCGGCTCGGGCAGCCGTACGCCGTTGAGGTCGACGGAGCCGCTGTCGCGCCCGGCCGTCTCGTGCGGGCCCGGCTGATGGACGGCCTCGACGACCGGTTCCGGGGCGGGCGGCGGCACTTCGTTGCCCCACGCGCCCTGGGCGCCCGGCAGCAACAGGTCTTCGTCCTCGGCGGGCGCCTCGGCGAGGTAGGTGTACACACCGTGCGCGGGGACGCCCGGCTGTTCCACCATGCCTGCGCTCTCCGGCAGCCCCTCGCCCGGGACCTGGCCGGTGTCCGTCATGCGTACCCCTCGCCCATCGGTTAGTGCTTCTACGACCAGCTCACCCGGAACGGCGCACCGACCGCCCGTAGTGAAGAACGAGCGTCCGTGCCCAGCGGCACGAACGACCCGCCAGAAAAGGCGACAAAGCCATTCAGTGGCATTGTCCCGGCCGTTCCGCCGTCGCGACAGCATGATCCGCGACAGTCCGCTGTGGACTGCGCCACTTTGCGCGCGTCCTCCGGTTACGCCGTACCACACCCACCCCAAAACGGGCACGTTTTCCGGACATTGGCGAACGAATTTCCGGGTCACCGATGCGGTACAACGATCGGCCAGCCTACCGCGCGCGGTACGACAACACGATCACGGGGCGCTGTCCCGCGGCTCCCGGCGGTCACCCGGCGAGGGCTCCTCGGCAAGGGCGCTCAGCGCTGCGGCAGTTCCCCGGTCAGCAGGAAGACGACGCTGCGTTCGGTCTCCGACCAGGCCCGGGTGTCGAGTTCGACGGACTGCAGGAGCGCGCAGGCGACCCGGTATCCGTGCTCGGTCAGGTCGCGGCCGACGAGTTCGGCCTCGTCGCGGGTCGCGGCGTGCGTGACGATGCGCCGGGGGCGGCGGTCGGCGACCGCGGAGACCACGGCCGCTCCCCCACCGCCGACGCGTACGACGTCCGGTTCGGGCAGGTTCTCCAGGACGTGCGGGGCGGTGCCGTGGACGATCTGCGGCTGGACCCCGAAGCGGCGCCCGGCCGCGTCGGTGCGGGCACAGGCGTCGGGATCGCGGTCGACGGCGATGACGGCGGCACCGGCGCGCGCGGCCTCGGCGGCGAACGCGCCGGAACCGCAGCCGATGTCCCAGACGAGGTCGCCGGTCCGGGGGCCGAGACGGGCGAGTTGGGCGGCGCGCAGCAGTTCGGTCTCGCCCTCGCCGAGCGTGCCGTCGTAGGCCTCGGCGGGCTGCACCCAGCCGCGCGGGCCGGCGGCCGGGTCGCGTCCGGCGATCCAGCCGCCGCCCTCGGCAGCGCCGACCGGGCCGCCGATGACGATGACGACGTTGGGGTCGCGCCAGGCGTGGTCCGGGGCCTTGTCGGAGGTGACGACGCTGACCCGCTCGTGCTCGGTGCCGAGTTCCTCGCAGACGACGAAGGTCCGGTGGACGCCGTCCAGGAGCAGGCCGAGTTCGGCGGGCCCGGCGCCGGGCGAGGTGAGGACGGCGACCTTGGCGTGGGCGCGGCACACGTTGACGGCCCGGCGCAGGGTGCGCCGGTGGGCGACGACGACCTGGGCGTCGTCCCAGGGCATGCCGGCGCGGGCGAAGGCGGCGGCGACCGGGGAGACGGCGGGGAGGACCTCGACCTCCAGGCCGAACTCGGGTGCGCGCAGGGTGCGTACGACGCCGAAGAAGCCGGGGTCGCCGTCGGCGAAGACGACCGCGGTGCCGCGGTGGGCGGCGATCCGGCGGGCGGCCAGGGCGACGCTGCCGAGGCGCACGCGTTCGGCGGTGGGATGGACCTCGGGCAGTGCCAGGTGGTGGGGCGCGCCTGCCACGAGCGTGGCGGCGCCGAGGGCGGCGCGTGCCGCGTCGGTCAGCGGCGAGCCGTCCCAGCCGATCACCGTGACCCGGTCGGCCATCGTCGTCAGTCTCCCGGTCTTCGCAGGTCGTCAGGGGCACGGGGCCCACGGGCGGGCTCCGTGAGCGTACCTGGTGCGGGTGCCGGACGCGCGAGGGGACCTGGCGCGGGTCCGAATCAGGTCCGGATCAGGGCCGAACTGGGTCCGATCCGGGTCCGGTCGGGGTTCGGGCCGGGTTCGGGCCAGGTGCTCGGTGGTCTCAGTTCCAGTCGGAGTACGCGGTGAAGCCGCCGGTGTCGGCGAGTTGCTCGTCGGCGCCCTCCAGGTCCTCCGGCAGCAGGCTCCACACGATGTAGTCGGTGCGCTGGTCGCTCCAGGTGCCGTCCTCGGTGCGGACGTGCACTATGCAGGCGTTGCGCAGCACGCCCTCGCTGATGCAGCCGATCTTCTGGGCGACCTGCTGGGCGGCGGTGTTGTCGGCGGCGGTGCGGATCTCGATGCGCTCGAACCGCTGCTCGCGCAGGAGCCACTGGGCGGTGACGAGCGCGGCCTCCGAGGCGTAGCCCTCGCCGCGGGCCCAGGGGGCGATGATGTACGACAACTCGCCGGACCGGATGTGCCAGTCGGCCTTGGACAGCTGGACGACGCCGACCAGGCGCTGGGTGAGGAACTCGGTGACGGCGAGGTCCAGGCCCCGGCCGGCGGCGCGTTCGGCGGGCGCGTGCTCGGTGATCCAGTGCCGGGCGGTGTCCTCGGTGAAGGGCCGGGGGACGTCGGTCCAGGCGACGACCTGCTCGTCGTTCATCATCTCGGCGAGGGCGGGCACGTCGTCCAGGTCGAGGGGACGCAGCACCAACCGCTCCGTGCTGATGGAGATGTTGGGGAAGGTGCTCGTCATGCGCCGCTCCGTAACCTTCGGAAATTCCTTGAGGGACCATCAGAACCGCCGTGGGCCCTGCTGAACTGCCCAGCATGCAGCATGAAACCACTGAACGGCACGACGGGGTCCACCCCGGGTGAGGGAGTGGACCCCGTACGGAGTCGAGCAGTCGGGTTGGCTACGACCGTGCTCAGAAGGAGGGGATGACCGAACCCTGGTACTTGTCCTCGATGAACTTCTTCACCTCGGGCGAGGTCAGCAGCTTGGCGAGCTTCTTGACCCGCGGGTCCTTCTCGTTGCCCTTCTTCACCGCGAGGAAGTTGCCGTACGGGCTGTCCTTGGCGGACTCCAGGACCAGCGCGTCCTTGGCGGGCTTGATGCCGGCCGAGATGGCGAAGTTGCCGTTGATCACCGCGGCGTCCACGTCGTCGAGGGAGCGCACGGTCTGGGGCGCCTCGACCTCCTTGAACGTGAGGTGCCTGGGGTTGTCGGCGATGTCCTGCGGGGTCGCCTCGGCGCCGGCGCCGGCCTTGAGGGTGATGAGCTTGTCGGCGGCGAGCAGCTTCAGGGCGCGGGCCTCGTTGACGGCGTCGTTGGGGATGGCGACGGTCGCACCGCTCTTCAGGGCGTCGACGCTCTTCACCTTGTGGGAGTAGAGGCCGAGCGGCTCCAGGTGCACCGTGACGACGGGCACGATGTGCGTGCCGCGCTTCTTGTTGAAGTCGTCCAGGTACGGCTGGTTCTGGAAGTAGTTGGCGTCCACCGAGCCGTCCTCGGTCGCCGTGTTCGGGACGATGTAGTCCTGGAACTCCTTGACCTCCAGGTCGAGACCCGCCTTCTTCGCCAGGTGGTCCTTGACGAAGTTGAGGATCTCGGCGTGCGGGACGGGGCTCGCGGCGACGACCAGCGGGCCGCTGTAGTCGGCGGAGGAAGAGGAGGAGTCCTTGCCGGAGCCGCAGGCGGTGAGCCCGAAGGTGAGGGCTCCGGCGGCGAGGACAGCGGCGGTGATCTTGGCGGTGTTACGCACGAAAAGTGCCTTTCCTGAAGGGGTGGTGCGACCCCGTCGTGTGGCGGGACGGGGAGTCTGCGGGGGGCTGGGAGTCTGCGGGACCGGGGAGTCCGCTGGAGGGGACGGGGCTCAGGCGACCTTGCCGATGTCGGCCTGCGCGGGCTCCTTCGCCTTGAGCAGGCGGAGCCTCGGCGCCGGACCGGAGCGGCCGCCGCGGCGGTGCAGGGAGCGGGCCGCGTAGTCGCCGGCGAACTGGATGAGCGAGATGACGACGGCGAGGATCGCGACGGTGATCCACATGAGCTGGGTCTCGAAGCGCTGGTAGCCGTAGCGGATGGCGATGTCGCCGAGGCCGCCGGCGCCGACGGTGCCGGCCATGGCCGAGTAACCGATGAGCGCGACGATCGTGGTGGTGGTGCTGGAGATCACCGACGGCAGGGACTCGGGGACGAGCACCTTGCGGACGATGGTCCAGGTGTTGCCGCCCATCGACTGCACGGCCTCCACGAGTCCGCCGTCCACTTCGCGGACAGCCGTCTCGACCAGGCGCGCGAAGAACGGGATCGCCCCGATCGCGAGGGGCACGATGGCGGCCTCCCGGCCGATCGTCGTCCCGGTGATCGTCCGCGTGAAGCTCATCAGCGCGACCATCAGGATGATGAAGGGCATCGAGCGGGCGACGTTCACCACCTGGCCGATGACCTTGTTGGCGACGAGGTTCTGCAGCAGTCCGCCCTTGTCCGTGAGGACGAGCAGGATGCCGAGCGGGAGCCCGCCCACGACGGCGATCAGGGTGGACCAGCCGACCATGTAGAGGGTGTCCCAGCACGCCTGGGACAGCAGCGGCTGCATCTCGGACCAGGTCACTTGGCACCATCCTTCACCAGCACGGCCGACGCGGCCGCATCGTCCACGACGTCGATCTGCAGGCCCTGTTCGCGCAGGAAGCCGACCGGCACCACGTTGTCCTCGTAGCGGCCGGGCAGTTCGATGCGCATGCGGCCGATCTGCAGGCCGCCGACGGTGTCGATGGCGGCGCCGAGGATCGAGATGTCGATGTTGTAGGTCCGGGCGAGCTGGGAGATGACCGGCTGGGTCGCGGCCTCGCCGTGGAAGGTGACGTCGAGGACGGTGCGGTCGTCGCCCGTGCGCTCGCCGCTCACCGGGAACAGCGCGGCGGCCAGCTCCGAGCCGGGCGTGGCCAGCAGCTCGCTGACCGTGCCGGACTCCACGATGCGGCCCTTGTCCATCAGGGCGGCGGAGTCGCAGATCGACTTCACGACGTCCATCTCGTGCGTGATGAGCAGGACGGTCAGGCCCAGCTGCCGGTTCAGGTCGCGCAGCAGCTGGAGGATGGAGCGGGTGGTCTCCGGGTCGAGGGCGCTGGTGGCCTCGTCGGAGAGCAGCACCTTGGGGTCGCCGGCGAGGGCGCGGGCGATGCCGACGCGCTGCTTCTGGCCGCCGGAGAGCTGGGCCGGGTAGGCCTTGGCCTTGTCGGCGAGGCCGACGAGGTCGAGGAGTTCCAGCGCCTTGCGGGAGCGGTCCCGGCCCGACTTCCCGAGGATCTCCAGCGGCAGCTCGACGTTGTCCTGGACGGTCCGCGAGGAGAGCAGGTTGAAGTGCTGGAAGACCATGCCGATACGGCTGCGCGCCTGGCGGAGTTCCCGTCCGGCGCGGGGTCCGCGCCCGGCGAGCGCGGTGAGGTCCTGTCCGGCGACGCTCACCGTCCCGGATGTCGGACGCTCCAGGAGGTTGACGCAGCGGATGAGGGAGGACTTGCCGGCGCCGGACTGGCCGATGACGCCGAAGACCTCGCCTTCCCGGACGTGAAGATCGACTCCGTCGAGGGCGGTGACCTCGCGGCCGCGGGAGCGGTAGACCTTGGTCAGGCCCGTTGTGGTGATCACAGGGGTTTCCGTCACTGTCGAGTGCTCGGGCGTGGGTGTGCCCGGACACGGTGCGTTCGTTGCGTTCATGCAGGGACGCGACACGGTTCTCGCGCGGGCGAGTGAACCGGGGAGAACGGTGCGTGCGCGGGGCGGCCTGCCGCGTGGACGCCGGAGGATCCGGCGCGGGACGGGCCGCGGCTCTCGCTTCGGGGCGCGAGGCTCAGGTGGTGCGGGGGCCCTCTAGAAGGCGCACATTCGACACGTCATCTGACACATACAACGAACACCGGGCGTCATGGTCGCCTCGGTCGCAGGGGTGCGGCTGTTCGTCGTGGTCATGCGATCAGTAAAACAGACTCACGCTCCTGACCAAGGGCAGCCGTCCATATGCTGGACAGACGTGGACACTTTCAGTGCCGGACGGAGATCTCCACTCCGGCGTCGGTGACCAGCGCGGACAAGGCCGAGAGGTCCTTCACGACCAGGTCGGCGTCCAGCTCCTGCGCCCGGTGGGTTGTGGCCAACGCCACGGTCGTCATTCCGGCCGCGCGGCCCGCCCGGAGCCCGGCGGGGGCGTCCTCGAAGACCACGCACCGGGCCGGGTCCACGCCGAGCCGCCGCGCGGCGAGCAGATACGGCTCGGGGTCGGGCTTGCCGCGCGTGATGTCGTCGGCGGTGACCAGCGTCTTCGGCAGGATGCCGACCGCGTCCAGGCGGGCCTCGCCGAGCCGCCGGGTGGCGGAGGTGACGACGGCCCAGCGGTCGGCCGGCAGGGAGTCGAGGAACTCCCGCGTCCCGGGCAGCAGCCGCACGCCCCCGTTCGGCACGTCCTCCACCTCCAGCAGCTCGACCCGCGCGACGGCCTCCGCCACCAGGTGGGCGGGCAGCAGATCGGCGACGATCTCGACGGCGGGCCGCCCGTGCAGCGCCACGCCCCGGAACCGCTCCGCCGTGATCCCGTACTCCTCGGCCCACCGCGTCCAGCAGCGCTCGACGGAGTCGAGGGAGGAGACGAGGGTGCCGTCGTTGTCGAACAGGAGGGCGTGTGCGTGGATCGTCATGGTCTGGACCCTACGGCGTACGCCGGGGTCGGCGACGGCCTGCCGTTTCCGCCGTAATAAGGTCACCGCATGCTCAATGCCCTGACGCTGGTGACCGGCGTCGCCGCGCTGCTGCTCGCCGCCTGGTGCGGCTGGGCCGCCTACCGGGACCAGCCGACCAAGGACTGGCACTTCATCGGCATGGCCGTGGTGTCCCTGCTGGCCCTCATCCAGCTGGTGGTCGGGATCGTGCGGCTGGCGCGGGGCGAGAAGCCGGAGCAGGGCACGACGATCTTCGTGGCCTATCTGCTGGGCGCGTTCGCGTGCGTGCCGGCCGCGGGCTTCATGTCGCTGACCGAGCGGACACGCTGGGGCTCGGTGACGGCGGCGGCCGGCGGTGTGGTGCTGGCCGTTCTCGAAGTGCGGCTCTTCGACATCTGGGGAGGCTAAAGATGACGGCGGTGCAGGAGAAGCCGGCCCGGCTGATCAGCGGGCCGGGCATGCTGCTCGTCTGGTTCTACGGCGTGATGGTGGTCGGTGCGGTGTCGCGCTCGGCGTACCAGATCGCGACGGACTTCGAGCGGGCGCCGCTCGCCTACTCGCTGTCGGCGCTGGCGGGTGTCGTGTACGGGTTCATCACCTACACGCTGGTCCGGGGCGGCGAGACGGCCCGCCGCGCGGCGCTGGTGTGCTGCGCGGCCGAGTTGGTGGGTGTGCTGGTGGTCGGCACGTGGACCGTGGTCGAGCCGTCCGCGTTTCCGGATGCGACCGTGTGGTCGCAGTACGGGATGGGGTACGTCTTCATCCCGGTCCTGCTGCCGCTCTCCGCGATGTACTGGTTGCGGAAGGCGTCTCGCGGGGCCGGTGCCTGAGGAGCGTCGGCGGGCGCGGGTGCGCCGGTGGGCGCGGGTGCGCCGGTGGGCGCGGGTGCGCCGGTGGGCGCGGGTGCGCCGGTGGGCGCGGGTGCGCCGGTGGGCGCGGGTGCGTCGCGCTCACGCGGTCTGGACGAAGACCCCTGCCGGCTTCTCCAGGATGATCAGTTCCACTCCGTCGGCGCCCGTGGAGCGGCCCACCGCCTGGTAGCCGACGCGGCGGTAGAGGCGGAGGTTGCCCTCGCTGCGATGGCCGGTGAAGAGGCGGAACCTGGTGGCGCCGCGCTCCTGCGCCAACTCCGCTTCGACCGCGCGCAGCAGGCGGGCGCCGATGCCGTGCCCCTGGAGCCGGGGGTGGACGCAGAGCTTGCCGATGGCGGCGGCGCCGTCCTCGGTGACCTTGCCGCGCACCGAGCCGACCACCTCGTCGCCGAGCCGGGCGACGAACACGCAGTCGGCGGCGACCTCCTGGCGGACCGCGTCGAGGTCCTGGACCAGCGGGTCGATGCGGTAGTTGCCGTACAGAGCGGCCTCGCTCTGGAAGCACAGGTACTGGAGCCTGAAGATCTGCTCCGCGTCCTGCCCGGTCGCCACCGCGATGGTCACGCTCATGCCCATGTGCGCACGCCTCCCGCTCACCTGATCACCTGTCGTTCCCCACTCCTATCCCCGCACTTCGAGGACCGCAACCTCCGGAGTGAGCAATCGCCGCAGACATCCCAGACATCTGGAACGTTCCGGTCCCAGACTGCCCTGTGAGATACCCAACTCCCCCGCGATCTCCCGGTATGTGAGGTCCTTCGGGGAGAGCAGCGCCTCGATGAGCGACGGGCAGCGGCCGGGCAGCCGGCGGATCGCGGCGTGCAGGGTGCGGTACCGGGCGGCGGTGAGGGCGAGTTGCTCGGGTCCGGGCCGGGCGTCGGCGACCGGCTCGGCGCCGTAGGGGAGTTCGACGCGGGTCGTACGACGGGTGCGGCGCGCCTCGGCGCGGACGGCCTTGCGCAGCCAGCCCGGAGGGTCGAGCGGCGGCCCCTCGCTCGCCAGCCGCTCCAGCAGGCGCAGCCAGACCGCCTGTTCGAGATCTCCCGGCTCACCTCCGAAGGCGTGCGCCTCGGCCGAGGCCTCGGCGGCGAGCAGCGGGCGCAGGGCGGTCACCAGGTCGTGCGTCATATGCACAACGACGTGCCGCCCCGGCGGGGAGTTTCCGGGGCGGCGCGGAGTCACCCCGAAGGGTGTCGTACGGCGTTGGTGTTGACGAAGGCGGCGGGGCTCAGCCGGCCAGGAAGTCGGCGCGGGCCAGCAGGCCGGTGTCGGCGTTGTCGGTGAAGACGCCGTCGATGCCGGTCGCGAAGTACGTCTTGAAGGC
Source organism: Streptomyces sp. NPDC048297 (assembly GCF_043201585.1). Taxonomy (NCBI): domain Bacteria; kingdom Bacillati; phylum Actinomycetota; class Actinomycetes; order Kitasatosporales; family Streptomycetaceae; genus Streptomyces; species Streptomyces sp. NPDC048297. The sequence continues at coordinate 233,591 of NZ_JBICZA010000001.1, read as the reverse complement.
ACCGAAGGGGTCGCCGTAGGCGTCCGCCGCGCTGCCCTTGCGGTACTCGGCCGGGAGGAAGGGGTTCTCGTTGCGCATGGTGTAGGGGTGCAGGACCAGCCCCACCTTGTGCGCGTCGGAGACCAGCCGGGTCGGCCGGCCCAGGGTGCCGTCGGCGTTCTTCGGGATGACCAGGTCCAGCGTGGGGCCGATGCCCTGCGCGTAGCCGGCGATCTCCCGCAGTCCCTTGGGCGTGATCAGGTCGGCGACGGTACGCGGGTCGCCCGCCTCGACGAAGTCGTAGGGGCGGCTGTCGGCCGAGGAGAGCAGGACGACGAGCGGGTTGTCGACGAGCTGGTTCAGCTTCTGGATGCTGGTCGGCTCGAAGGACTGCAGGATGACCGGCGAGTTGCGGTTGTCCTTGCCGTACTTGCGCAGCAGCTTCGCCACCCGCTCCTCCAGGCCGAGGCCCAGCTTGCGGAAGTAGGTGGGGTGCTTGGTCTCGGGGTAGATCCAGACCTGCCGGCCGCGCTTGCGGGTCTGCTCGTCCTGCCACCGCAGGACCTCTTCGAAGGTGGGGATCTCCCAGCGTCCGTCGTAGAGCGTGTTGTGCGGGCGGTTGGCCGGGATGCGCTCGACGGCGCGCAGCGTCTTCAGCTCGGCGAGGGTGAAGTCCTCGGCGAACCAGCCGGTGGTGGCGACGCCGTCCAGGACCTTGGTGGTCCTGCGGCCGGCGAACTCGGGGTGCGAGGCGACGTCCGTCGTGCCGCCGATCTCGGGCTCGTGCCGGCAGACGAGGTGCCCGTCCCGGGTGACCACCAGGTCGCCGGCCTCGACGATGTCGGCGCCGAGGTCGAGGGCCAGGTCGTACGAGCCGAAGGTGTGCTCCGGGCGGTAGCCGCTGGCACCCCGGTGGCCGATGATCGTCGGCACCGGCAGGCTCTTCAGGCCGCGCGCGCCGGGTGCGGCCGTCCGGGTGTCGGCCGCTCGGGCGACACCGGGCAGCCCGAGGACCGCTCCGCTCGCGCCGAGGACGGCGGCGCCGAGGAGCGCCCGCCGTCCGGTCACCGGTGTCTGCTGGTTCGCCTGGTCGCTGTCCATGAGCGCCCTCCTGCCGTCCCTCTTGAGTGCGCGCCGATCGTAGGGGGGTCCACATGACGGCCGATCGACCCCGGCCGGAACACAGAGGTGACGTCGTATGTCGGCTGGGCTGCGGGAGGTGACGGCCCGTCGGCGAACGGGGTCCCGGGAAGGCCCCGGAAGGGACGGGGCGGGGCGGAAAGCGGGAGCGGTGCCGGGTCCGACGCGATGTCCGTCACATCGTCACCGGGGCGTCGACCGCCGACTCCGGCACGCCACCGCAGGTAAACCCACGTCAACAATGCGTAAGACCTCGGTGAACCGCGCGCACCCGATGTGCGATTCCCGCCGAGCCGCGAGTAATGTCCTCACCTGCACAGACTCATATCGCTCCCTCGACATCGGAGGACCCGTTGTCCCGCTTCGCGCTCATCAAGGCAGTGCTCGGACCGATCATGCGCCTGATGTTCCGCCCACAGGTGGAGGGCGTGGAGCACATTCCGGGGGACGGCCCGGTCATCCTGGCGGGAAACCACCTGACGTTCATCGACTCGATGATCCTGCCGCTGGTCTGCGACCGTCAGGTCTTCTTCATCGGCAAGGACGAGTACGTCACCGGCAAGTCCCTCAAGGGCCGTCTCATGGCGTGGTTCTTCACGGGCGTCGGCATGATCCCGGTGGACCGTGACGGCGGTCGCGGCGGTGTGGCTGCGCTGATGACCGGCCGCCGTGTCCTCGACGAGGGCAGGATCTTCGGTATCTACCCGGAGGGCACGCGCTCGCCCGACGGCCGCCTCTACCGCGGCCGCACCGGCATCGCCCGCCTCACTCTGATGACGGGCGCGCCGGTGGTTCCCTTCGCGATGATCGGCACGGACAAGCTGCAGCCGGGCGGTGCGGGGATGCCGCGGCCGGGCCGCGTGACCGTGCGGTTCGGCGAGGCGATGGAGTTCTCCCGCTACGAGGGCATGGACCGCGACCGGTACGTGCTGCGGGCCGTGACGGACTCGGTGATGGCCGAGGTCATGCGGCTGTCCGGTCAGGAGTACGTGGACATCTACGCGACCAAGGCGAAGGCGGCGTAAGGCCTCCGGGCCCGCCGCGGCGACCGGCCGCCACCTCGGCGACCGGCCGCCGTCTCAGCAGGTCATCGTCTGGTCACCAGGTCATCACCTCGTCGCGAGGTCACCGGGTCACCAAGTCACCGGCAGGTTGTACAGGCCCACCAGGTGCTCGTTGTCCTTGAACGGCATTTCCTCCAGGGGTATCGCCGGTCGCAGCCCGGGGATCCTGCGGAAGAGGGTGCCGAAGGCGACCTGCAACTCGACATAGGTCAGGGCGCGGCCCAGACACTGGTGCAGCCCGTGGCCCAGCGCCACGTTCCGCGTCGGCGGCCGGCTGAGGTCGAGCCGGTCCGGTTCGGGGAAGGCCGACGGGTCCCGGTCGGCGGCGTCCATCTGGAGCAGCACCCCTTCGCCGGCCCGGATCACGGTGCCGCCGAGTTCGACGTCCTCGGTGGCGGCACGCGGCATGGCGGCCTGCGAGACGGTGGTGTACCGCAGCAGCTCCACCACGGCCGGGGCGACGTCGTCCAGGTCGCGGAAGGCGGCCAGCTGTTCCGGGTGCGCGAACAGTGCCACCGTACCCACGGCGATCATGTACGCGGTCGGCCCGTGCCCTGCGTGGAAGATCATCTGGATCGTCCCCGCGGCGTCGTCCCGCGTCAGCTCCCCGGCCCGGATCCGCTCGGCCAGCAGGTCCACCACCAGGCTCTTTCCGGAGCCGTCCAGTCCCGCCTCCACGAGGCCCTGGAAGTACTCCTGGAGAGCCGCGTTCGCGCGGGAAGCCTCCTCCGGCGGCGTGGTGCGCGAACCCATGGCGCGGCAGAGTCCGTGCAGATGCTCGCGCTCCTCGTCGCCGTCCACTCCGAGGAGTTCGCAGATGACGTGGATCGCGAACGGCAGTGCGAAGGCCGACACCAGGTCGACGGGACGCGGTCCGGCCAGCATCGCGTCGATGGCGTCGTCGGCGAAGCGCTGCACCCGGGGGCGCAGTTCCTCCATCTTCTTCGGGGTGAACTCCCGCATGAGCATGGCCCGCTGGGCCCTGTGCATGTCGTCCTCGCGGAAGGCGTACGGCAGCGTCCCCTCCAGTCTGGCCGCGCTGGACGCCGAGGCGAGCGGAAATCCGGGGAGCCTGTGGTCCCCGCTGAGCCGGGCGTCGCCCATCGCCTGTACGACGTCGTCGAACCGGGTCACCAGCCAGGGTTCGCTGCCGTCCCGGATCCTGACCCGTGTCAGCCCGTCGGCCTTCTGCATACGCTCGTAGACGCCGGGCGGGTCCAGCGGACACCGCGGGTCACGCGGGATCGGGTAGCGGAGAGTCTCATCGAGTTCGGTCAAAGGGGCCTGCCTCGTCGAGGGAACGTGAGAACCGGGCTCTGGGGTGCGAGCGCCTCGTGGCCCGCACCTGCCCGGCCCTTGATATCCCGGCGAACGAGGGAATCGCCATGCTCACGTCTCGTCACAGCACTTTCAGGCACCGTGAAGGTCCCGACGGTCAGACCCCGCGCAGCGCCTCCGGTCAGCCGTCCTGGCCGGCGCCTTCCAGCTTCTGGCCCTTCAGCAGGAACCAGGCCGCCGCCGCGGCGGCCAGCAGGACGGCCGCTCCCGCGCCCGAGGCCAGGTGCAGGCCGTGGACGAAGGACGAACGGGCCGATTCCAGCAGGGAGTCCGCCGCGAGCGGGGACATGTGCGCCGACGCCTCCACCGCCGCTCCCAGTGACTCGTGGGCCGCTGCCGGGGTTCCGGCCGGGCCGGTGAAGTCGCGGTAGACGCCGGTCACGATCGAGCCGAGCAGGGCGATGCCGAGGGCCGCGCCGAGTTCGTACGCCGTCTCGGAGACGGCGGAGGCGGCGCCCGCCTGGTCCTTGGGGACGTTGGAGAGGATGACGTCGGCCGTCACCGTGAAGGAGAAGCCGGCGCCGACGCCGACGACCAGGAGTGCGGCGCCGAGCATCGGGTAGCCCGTCGAGATGTCCAGTGCCGTGAGGACGGCGAGGGCGATGCCGACCGCGGCCAGACCGCCCGTCACCACCGCGCGCACGGAGAAGCGCCGGGCCGTGCGGCCCGCGACCAGGCCGGCCGCCACCGCGCCGACGGCGGCGGGCAGTTCGGCCAGGCCCGCTTCGAACGGGCCCCTGCCCTGCACGAGTTGCAGGAACTGGGACAGGAAGAACACCAGGCCGGACATGCCGAGCACGGTCAGCAGGTCGGCGAGCACCGCCCCGCTGAAGCCGCGCCGCCGGAACAGCCGCATGTCCAGCAGCGGGGTCGGCATGGTGAGCTGGCGGCGGACGAAGCCGTACAGCGCGGTCGCGCCCAGCAGGCCCGAGGCGAGCGTGGCCCAGGTGAAGCCGTGGGTCGCCGCCTCCTTGACCGCGTACACGACGCCGATCATGCCGACCAGCGACAGCACGACGCTGATCAGGTCCCAGGGGCCGGGGTTCGGGTTGCGGGACTCGGGCAGGGTGCGGATGCCGACGACGACGAGGACGGCCATCACCGGCAGGTTGATCAGGAAGACCGAGCCCCACCAGAAGTGTTCGAGCAGGAGGCCGCCCACGATGGGGCCGACGGCGGTGCCCGCGGACGCGGTGGCGCCCCAGATGCCGACGGCGAGGCTGCGTTCGCGCGCGTCGTGGAAGATGTTGCGGATCAGGGCGAGGGTGGCCGGCATCAGGGTGGCACCCGCGACGCCGAGCAACGCCCGCGCCAGGACCATGAGTTCGGGTGTCGTGGCGTAGGCGTTCAGGACGGACACCGCGCCGAACGCCGTGGCGCCGCCGAGCAGGATCCGCTTGCGGCCGATGCGGTCGCCGAGGCTGCCCATGGAGACCAGCAGTCCGGCGATGACGAAGGAGTAGACGTCACCGATCCACAGGAGCTGCGTACCGGTGGGGTCGAGGTCCTCGGTGATGTAGGGGGTGGCGAGGCCGAGGACGGTGGCGTCGACGGCCACCAGCAGTACGGCCAGGACGAGGACGCAGAGCGCGAGCCAGCGGCCCGGACGCCTCTCCACCTCGGCCGCGTGGACCGACTGCAGGGTGCTGGTCATGATTCCTCTCTCCGTGGTGCGTCCGCTCGTGGTGCGTCCGCACGTCGTACGCCGCCGAGCAGCAGCTCGACGGTCATGTAGGTGAAGTCCTTGCCGGCCACACGGCCCTCCGCGACCGCCCAGGCGGCGGAGGCCAGCAGGCCGTACAGCGCCTCGGTGAGCCAGGCCGGGGTGAGGTCGATACGGAACTCGCCGCCCTCCTGGCCGCGCCGGAACAGGTCCGTGAGGCGTTCGTCCAGGCGGGCCCAGCCCTGGTTCTGCTGCTCGCCCTCGAACAGCTGGTTCTCGGTGTAGAGGAAGGCGAGCAGGGCGGCCGAGGGCTCGATCGCGCGGACCATGCGCTGCAGGGCCTCGCTCGCCGGGCCCTCGTCGAGACGGGCCGCGTCCAGCGCGGCGTCGCACTCCGCGATGCCGAGCGCCTCCAGCGCCCGCACGAGCGCGTCGCGCCCGGCGAAGTGGCGGTGCAGCGTGGCCCGGCTGATCCCGGCGGCCCTGGCGACCTCGTCCATCGTCGCGGTGGACTTGCGGGTCAGCAGGGCGGCTGCGCTGCGCAGCACGTGGTCACGATCCAGGGCCATGAGACAAGAGTAGCCCATGTGAGACATCTTTGTCTCATCAAAGGCATGCGTGACTCAGAGTGCGCTGCTCAGGGTGCGTGACGCGGAGTGCGCTGCTCAGGGTGCGTGACGCGGAGTGCGCTGCTCAGGGTGCGTGACGCGGAGTGCGCTGCTCAGAGCGCGTGACTCACAGGTGCCGGCCGGCGGGGGTGTCCGTCAGTGCCAGGGCAGCTCTCCGCGCCGCTCCCAATAGGTGCCCGGGTCCTCCACGAGCGTGGCGAGGCGGGTGAGCTGGTCGACGTCGAGGTCGACGACGGGCGCGTGGAGGTTGGAGGCGAGCTGGGTGACGGTGGCCGCGCCGGACAGGACGACACCGGCCCAGGGCTGGCGCAGGATCAGGGCGAGGGCCACGGCGTCGCAGCCGAGTTCCGTCTCGGCGGCCACGGCCTTCAGCACGGCCGGCGCGTCCGGTCCGGCCAGCCGGCCGTTCGCCAGGCCCTCCTTGACGATCACGGTGAGCCCCGCGTCGTGCGCCTCGGCCAGCGCGGGGCCGGCCGAGTGCTCCAGCGCGTTGTACGTGGACTGCACGGTACGGAAGAGGGGTTCGCCGTCGACGCTCACCCGGAGCGCCGCGCGGATCGTGTCGGCCTGGGCGGGGCCGCTGGTGGAGAAGCCGACGGTGAGACCCCCGGCGGCGGCCTCGGCGAGCCTCGCGTGGAGTTCCTTGTCGGTGAGGGCGGGACTGCCGGGGGTGACCGAGTGGATCTGGTAGAGGTCGAGGCGGTCGCCGAGCAGCGCGTCGGTCTCGGCGCGCTGGCGCTCGTACGCCGCCAGGCTGTGGTCCTTGACCTCGTGCTGTGCGGCGTCGGTGGACCAGTCGGCGGTGTAGGTGTAGCCCCATTTGCTGCCGACGACCACGTCGTCGGTGCCGGGGCGGGCGCGCAGCCAGTCGGCGAGGAACTCCTCGGAGCGGCCGTAGGAGCGGGCGACGTCGACGTAGCGCACGCCCTGGGCGTAGGCGGCGTCGAGGAGTTCATGGGTGCGGGTGCGCAGGGCTTCGACGCTGCGGTCCTCGCCGAGGTCGCTCTCCCGGCCGAGGTTGATGTAGCCGGGGCGGCCTACGGCGGCCAGGCCGAGGCCGATGTGGCAGGTCGGCGTGGTGGCGGTCGCGAGACGGGCGAAAGGCATCGCGGGCTCCGTGGGGTCGGCTCCGTGGGGGGCTCGGCCCAACGTAACCCGCGAGGTGATCGTTTCACGCGTGCGCGTTCATCCGTGCGCGCCGGGTTGCGGGGTGCCGGGCGGGGTGACGTGAGGGGTCGCGGGGCGATGCGACCGGGGAGCCTCAGTCGGGGCCGGGCTCGCCGTGATCGGTGGGGCCGGGCTCGCCATGGTCGATGGGATCGGGCTGGGCGCCGGCGGCCGGGGCCGTCTGCGGCGGCCGGGGCTGGAGGTCGGGGTGCCGCCGGATCTCGATGTCGTCGGACGCCGCCTCCACCGCCGGGTCGGCGGTGACGCGGACCCGCACCGGACGGCCGCTGTCGGCATCGACGAACGACAAGGGCGGGCGGCCGTCCTGAAGGTACCGGTCACCCCACTGCACCAGCGACAGGAACACCGGCAGCAGGTCCTCACCGGCCTCGGTCAGCCGGTACTCCTCACGCGCCCGACTGCCCGGTTCGCGGTAGGGGACGACCTTGACGATCCGGGCGGCCTTCAGCTGCGCGAGGGCCCGTGACACCGCGGGCGCCGAGGCCCCGATGCGCGTCACGAAGTCGTCGAACCGGGTCGTGCCGTAGAAGAGTTCCCGGACCGCCAGGAACGCCGTCCTGGTGTTGAGCAGGTCGAGAACCCGCCCGGCCGAGCACGCGTCGCCGATCGGCCACGGCCCCGGGTCGCGCAGCCGCTCCTCGAAGTTCATCGCCATGACCCCAGCATAACTAACGCTTGCGTTACCCAGTGAGCCGTGATTCCCTCTCACTAACGATCACGTTACCCAGATTGAGGAGAGGTCATGGTCGCGGTAGCAGACAAGGTGGTCCTGGTGACCGGAGGCCGGAGGGGGCTCGGCGCGGCGCTGGTGGACGAGCTGCTGGCACGCGGGGCGCGCAAGGTGTACGCCACGGCACGCTCGGCCCACACCGACGAACGGCCGGAGGTCGTCTCGGCGGAGCTGGAGGTCCGTTCGGCCGCGTCGGTCGCCGCCCTCGCGGAGGTCGCCACCGATGTCGACATCGTCTTCAACAACGCCGGGATCCTGCTGCCGGCCCCGCTGCTGACGGGCGACCTCGATGACGCCACCACGACGTTCGACGTCAACGTCTTCGGGCCGCTGCGGGTGGCACGGGCGTTCGCGCCGGTCCTGGCCGCGAACGGCGGGGGCGCGCTGGTGAACATGCACTCGGTACTGTCCTGGATGTCCGGCGCCGGCGCCTACGGGGCGTCCAAGGCGGCGGCGTGGTCCGTCACCAACACGCTGCGAGGGGAACTGGCGGGCCAGAAGACGCAGGTCGTCGGCGTGCACGCGGGGTTCATCGACACCGAGATGGTCTCCGCCGTGGATCTGCCGAAGGCGACGCCGGCAGACATCGCCGCACGGATCGTGGACGGTCTGGAGGCCGGTGCCACGGAGGTGCTCACCGACGACGTCACCGTCGCCGCCAAGGCGGCACTGTCCGGCCCCGTGGAGGATCTGGCCTTCCCGTTCGCCCGCTGACACCCCGCCCGGCACTCACCCGACACTCACCCGAGGGAGAACCAAACCGCCATGCCCCTGTGGACGATTCACCACACGCCCGGGATCTTCACCGGCGAGGAGAAGCACCGCCTCGCCTCCCGCATCACCGACCACTACGAGAAGATCGGGCTGCCCCGGTTCTACGTGGTCGCGCTGTTCCATGAGATCCAGCCCGAGGACATGTATTTCGGCGGGGAACCGACCCCGGCCGGGGTCCGCATCACCATCGACCACATCGCCCGGCACAACGTCGACCAGGAGAGCCGGCGCCGGACCGCTCAGTGGGTCAACGGCATGCTGCGGCCCCACCTCGAAGAGAAGGCAGGGCTGCACTGGGAGTTCAGTGTGGACGAGACCAGCGAGGATCTCTGGATGATCAACGGGCTCGTGCCGCCGCCCGGAGGCTCCGACGTGGAACGGCAATGGGCGAAGGACAACGCGGTCTCGCCCTACTGACTGCTGCTTCGACGAGCCGGGCGGCCATACGGCCGCCCGGCCGCCTGCTTCTTCCTACTTCTTCGCGGTCGCCCACGCGTGCTGCCGCGCCACGTCCGCCTTGACCTCCGTCAGCTGGACGGCGACCGCGCTGGGGGCGGTGCCACCACGGCCGTCGCGGGAGGCGAGGGCGCCGGGGACGTTGAGGACGGAGCGGACCTCGGGGGTGAGGTGGGCCGAGATCTTCGCGAACTGCTCGTCCGTGAGCTCGTCCAGCTCCTTGCCCTCGGCCTCCGCCACCTTCACGCACTCGCCTGCCACCTCGTGCGCCACCCGGAACGGCACGCCCTGCTTGACCAGCCACTCGGCGATGTCGGTGGCGAGCGAGAAGCCGGCCGGGGCCAGTTCCTCCATGCGCTCACGGTTGACGGTGAGGGTGGCGATCATGCCGGTGAAGGCCGGGAGCAGCACCTCCAGTTGGTCGCAGGAGTCGAAGACCGGCTCCTTGTCCTCCTGGAGGTCGCGGTTGTAGGCGAGGGGCAGGGCCTTGAGGGTGGCGAGGAGCCCGGTGAGGTTGCCGATGAGGCGGCCGGACTTGCCCCGGGCCAGCTCCGCGATGTCCGGGTTCTTCTTCTGCGGCATGATCGACGAGCCGGTGGAGAACGCGTCGTGCAGGGTCACGAAGGAGAACTCCTTCGTGTTCCAGATGACGATCTCCTCGGAGATCCGGGAGAGGTTGACCCCGATCATCGCGGTGATGAAGGCGAACTCGGCGACGAAGTCACGGGAGGCCGTGCCGTCGATGGAGTTGCCGACGCTGCCGTGCTCGAACCCGAGGTCGCGCGCGACCGCCTCCGGGTCGAGGCCCAGGGAGGAGCCCGCGAGGGCGCCGGAGCCGTAGGGCGACACGGCCGTCCGCTCGTCCCACTGGCGCAGCCGCTCGGCGTCCCGGGACAGGGACTGCACATGGGCCAGGACGTGGTGGGCGAAGAGCACGGGCTGGGCGTGCTGGAGGTGGGTACGGCCGGGCATGGCCACGTCCGGGTGGGCCTCGGCGAGGCCGATCAGCGCGTCCTGGAGTTCGGCGATCAGGCCGCCGACGATCCGGGCGTGGTCCCGCAGGTACATCCGGAAGAGGGTCGCGACCTGGTCGTTCCTGGACCGGCCGGCGCGCAGCTTGCCGCCGAGGTCGGGCCCGAGCCGCTCCAGCAGGCCGCGCTCCAGGGCGGTGTGGACGTCCTCGTCGGCGATGGTGCCGACGAAGGAGCCGTCCGCCACGTCGGCCTCCAGCCGGTCGAGCCCGGCGATCATGCGCGTCAGCTCGTCCGCGGTGAGCAGACCCGCCGTGTGCAGCACGCGCGCGTGGGCGCGGGAACCGGCGATGTCGTAGGGGGCGAGCCGCCAGTCGAAGTGGACGGACGCGGACAGCTTCGCCAGGGCCTCGGCGGGACCGTCGGCGAAACGGCCGCCCCAGAGCCGTACGTCACCGCTGTTGCTGCTCACTGCGTTGCTCCTCAAAGCTCATGGTGTGCCACAAGGCTCGTGATGTGACACCGCCTCCTCACCTTGGCAGGTGAGGAGGCGGCTGTCAGGCCGATCGTCGCGGGGTGACCCGTCCGGTGCCTTGCGAGGCGACCCGTACGGTCTGTCGCGAGGTGACCCGTACGGTGTTACGCCAGGTCCCGCTTGGCGGCGATCTTCGACGACAGGCTGTAGATGTCGATGAAGCCCTTGGCCGCGGCCTGGTCGAAGCTGTCGCCGGTGTCGTAGGTGGCGAGGTTGAAGTCGTACAGGGACGACTCGGAGCGCCGGCCGGTGACGACGGCGCGGCCGCCGTGCAGGGTCATCCGGATGTCGCCGTTGACGTGCTCGTTGGCCTCGGCGATGAAGCCGTCCAGGGCGCGCTTGAGCGGGGAGAACCACTGGCCGTCGTAGACCAGCTCGCCCCAGCGCTGCTCGACCTGCCGCTTGTAGCGGGCCAGCTCGCGCTCGACGGTGACGTTCTCCAGCTCCTGGTGGGCGGTGATCAGGGCGATCGCGCCCGGAGCCTCGTACACCTCGCGGGACTTGATGCCCACGAGCCGGTCCTCGACCATGTCGATCCGGCCGATGCCCTGGGCGCCGGCGCGCTCGTTGAGCTGCTGGATCGCCTGGAGGACGGAGACGGCCTTGCCGTCGATGGCGACGGGGACGCCGTGCTTGAAGGTGATGACCACCTCGTCGGCCTCGCGGGGCTCGGCCGGGTTGGAGGTGTACTCGTAGATGTCCTCGATCGGGGCGTTCCAGATGTCCTCCAGGAAGCCCGTCTCGACCGCGCGCCCGAAGACGTTCTGGTCGATGGAGTACGGGGACTTCTTGGTGGTGGCGATCGGGAGCTGCTTGGCCTCGCAGAAGGCGATCGCCTTGTCACGGGTCATCGCGTAGTCGCGGACCGGGGCGATGCACTTGAGGTCGGGGGCGAGGGCGACGATGCCGGCCTCGAAGCGGACCTGGTCGTTGCCCTTGCCGGTGCAGCCGTGGGCGACGGTCGTGGCGCCGTGCTTCTTGGCGGCGGCGACGAGGTGCTTGACGATCGTCGGCCGGGAGAGGGCGGAGACCAGCGGGTAGCGGTCCATGTACAGGGCGTTGGCCTTGATCGCCGGGAGGCAGTACTCGTCGGCGAACTCGTCCTTGGCGTCGGCGACCTCGGCCTCGACGGCGCCGCACGCGAGGGCGCGCTTACGGATGACGTCCAGGTCCTCGCCGCCCTGGCCGACGTCGACCGCAACGGCGATGACCTCGGCGCCCGTCTCCTCGGCGATCCAGCCGATGGCGACGGAGGTGTCCAGACCGCCTGAGTAGGCGAGTACGACGCGCTCGGTCACGGTTTTCTCCTCACAGTGCATTCGCTGACATGCATGAGTATGCAGAACTCTGCATGGTTCGTCAATCGGGACTCGCAAGGGTGTCGACTTTCCTGGTGACGAGCCCGGGAAATGCTTAGACAGGCGAAGGATTTTCGGCGAGCATCGTGAGACATGGGAAAGACCTATGAGCGCATCGACGGCAGGCTCCGGACGTTCATCGCGGAGCAGCCCCTCTTCTTCACGGCCACCGCGCCCCTCGCCGGCGACGGCACGGTCAACCTCTCCCCCAAGGGCCTCAAGGGCTCGTTCGCGGTGCTCGACGAACACACCGTGGCCTACCTGGACTTCGCCGGATCCAACGCGGAGACGATCGCCCACCTGCGGGAGAACGGGCGGATCACCCTGATGTGGTGCGCCTTCCAGGGCCCGCCGAACATCGTGCGCGTGCACGGCCGGGGCGAGCCCGTCTTCCGTGACGACCCGCGCTTCCCGGAGCTGGTCGCGCACTTCCCGGACATCGACCCCGGCCTCCACGGACTGCGCGCGGTCATCGTCGTCCACGCCGAGCTGATCCGCGACACCTGCGGGTACGCCGTCCCCTTCATGGCGTACGAGGAGGACCGCGATCTGCACGGGAAGCGCTTCGCGCGCGAGGACGACGCCTCGCTGGACGCGTACTTCCACAAGAAGGAGCACATCGCGAGGAGCCTGGACGGCCTACCCGGGCTGCCGCTCCCGCTCCCGCCCTCTACCGTCTGAGCCATGCGCTCCGGTGTCGTCGTCGCCCTCGTGTCCGCGTCCCTCTGCGCGCTCGGCCTCGCGCCCGGCGCCGACGCCTCGCCCCTGCCCGCGCAGTTGGCGGACACCGGCGGCGGCACCCAGCTGATCACCGCTCAGGCGCCGGGCACCGACGCCCCGTCCGGCACGGTCACCTGGTGGGACCTGCGGGACGGGCAGTGGGTCCAGGCGGGCACCGCTCCCGCCCGCTTCGGGGCGAAGGGACTGGTCGAGGGGACCGCGCGCAAGCAGGGCACGAACACGACACCGACCGGCCTGTACGACCTCCCCTTCGGCTTCGGCATCAAGGCGGCACCCGCCGGGACCCGCGTCGAGTACCGGCCGGTGAAGGAGACGTCCTGGTGGTGCGAGGACAACGACTCCACGAGGTACAACCGTTGGACGGACCCGCTCCCCGCGGACTGCCGTGCCGCGGAGTCCGAGCACCTGATCACCTACACGACCCAGTACACGTACGCACTCGTCATCGGCTTCAACCACGCGTGGCCGGTGCACGGGCGCGGCGCCGGGATCTTCCTCCACGTCAACGGCAAGGCGGCGACGGCCGGTTGCGTCTCCGTACCGGAGGACGCCATGCAGCGGATCCTGCGGTGGGCCGACCCGGCCCGCGACCCGCACATGGCGATCGGGACGGCCGCCGGAACCACGGCGATCACGCGGTACTGACGGGCGGCGGTCACGCGGCACCGACTGCGGCGATCACCGGGTACCGACTGCGGCGGTCAGGTGCGTGGCCTCGGCAGCCGGACGGTGAAGGTCGTGGCGCCCGGTGCGCTCGCCAGGTCGACCCGGCCGCCCTGGGCCTCCACCACCGCCGCGACGATCGACAGGCCCAGGCCGGCGCCGCCGCCCGCGCCGTCGGGGTGGCGGCGGTGTTCCGCGCGGGTGAAGCGTTCGAAGACGTGCGGGCGGACGTCCTCGGGGACGCCGGGGCCGTTGTCGTGGACCGCGAGACGGGCCGTGCCGTCCTCGGCCGCGAGGGTCACCGTCACCTCGGTGCCCACAGGTGTGTGCAAACGCGCGTTGGTCAACAGGTTGGCCAACACCTGGTGGAGGCGGTGGGCGTCGCCCGTCACGGTGACCGGCTCCTCCGGCAGGTCCAGGGTCCAGCGGTGGCCGGGGCCCGCGGCGCTCGCGTCCGTGACCGCGTCCAGCACCAGATGGGTCAGGTCGACCGGGCCTCGCTCCAGGGGGCGGCCCGCGTCCAGGCGGGCGAGCAGGAGCAGGTCGTCGACCATCTCGCCCATGCGGGAGGACTCGGCGGCGATGCGCCGCAGCGCACGGTTCACCTCCGCGGGCACCGGACCCGGGTGCAGCAGGGCCAGTTCGGCGTGGCCGCGGACCGAGGCGACCGGGGTGCGCAGTTCGTGACTGGCGTCGGCGGCGAAGCGGCGCAGCCGCTCCTCGACGGCGTGGCGCTTGGTCAGCGCGTCCTCGACATGCCCCAGCATGCGGTCGAAGGCCCCCGCGACCTGGCCGACCTCGCTGCGCGGGTCCGCATCGGGGGTGCGCGTCGGCAGCTCCACCTCCCCGTTGGCCAGCGGCAGTTCGCTGACCCGGGTCGCGGTCGCGGTCACCCGGCTCAGCGGGCGCAGCGACCAGCGCACCCAGAGCGCACCGGCCACACCGGTCACGACGAGGGCCAGGCCGAAGACGACCCCGGCCACCAGTTCCAGCCGGCGCACGGCGGCCCGCACGGGCTCCAGCGGCAGCCCGACGACCAGCACGTCCCCGTCCCGGCCGTGAGAGGCGACGACGCGGTACTCGTCCAGCGCGGACAGCTCGACGGTGTGGGGCCTGCCGTCGACCGGTACCGCCGCGAGCCGCCGCCCGTCCGCGGCCGTCAGGTCGACGTTCAGCTCCGTGGCGGGGTCGCCGGAGCGGATGAGGCCCTTGTGGGTGACCGTGCCGTGCAGCAGGCGGGCGCCGAAGGTGCCGGTGGCCTGGCGGCGGGTGTCGCCGTACTCGTCGCCGTCGTGGTCGTCGCGGACCAGGCCGCCCCGCTCCAGGCTCTCCGGGAACCGGGTGCCGACCTGGGCGAGCTGCTCGTCGACCCGCCGGGTGAGGAATCCGTTCAGCTCGACGACCGCGGCGAGTCCGACGGCCGCGCAGCTCACCGCGAGGAGGACCACCAGGCCGAGGGTGAGCCGGGCACGCAGGGTGCGCGGGGCACGCGGTGCGCGCGGGCGGGGCAGGCCCACGGGGCTCACCTGGTCACCGGCTTCAGGACGTAGCCGGCGCCGCGCACGGTGTGGATCATGGGTTCGCGTCCCGCGTCCACCTTCTTGCGCAGGTAGGAGATGTACAGCTCGACCACATGGGCCCGGCCGCCGAAGTCGTAGGACCACACCCGGTCGAGGATCTGGGCCTTGCTGAGGACACGGCGCGGGTTGCACATGAGGAAGCGGAGCAGTTCGAACTCGGTCGGCGAGAGCTCGATCAGCTCGCCCGCCCGGGTCACCTCGCGCGCGTCCTCGTCCATCACGAGGTCGCCGACGACCAGCAGCGGCCCCTCGTGCGGCCGGCGGGCCATCCCGGCCCGGCGCAGCAGTCCGCGCAGCCGGGCGACGACCTCCTCCAGGCTGAACGGCTTGGTCACGTAGTCGTCGCCACCCGCGGTGATGCCGGCGATACGGTCCTCGACGGCGTCCCGTGCCGTGAGGAAGAGCACACACACGTCGGGCGTCACCTCGCGCAGCCGGCGCAGCACGGCGAAGCCGTCGGTGTCCGGGAGCATCACGTCGAGCACGACGGCGTCGGGCGCCAGGTCGCGCGCGGCGGTGACGGCGGAGGCCCCGTCGCCGGCGTCGCGCACCTCCCAGCCCTCGTAGCGCAGGGCGCCGGTGAGCACCTCCGCGAGGTCGGGGTCGTCGTCGACGACGAGGACGCGCAGCGGGGTGCCGTCGGGGCGGGTGAGGGCGGGGTGGCCGGAGCGGGTGGTGTTCATCGCGCCTCCCAGCATCGCTCGTGCGGGGAGCGGCGGGCCACACGGTCACCTGTGAGTTTGCTCTGAGCGGGGTCCGCGGAGGCTGCTCAGAGCTTCCTCAAAGCTTCGGCACGCACAGTGGTGTCCTGGCCGCCGGCGGCTCTGCGGGTCTACGGCGCTGCGGGTCTGCGGCGCTACGGCGCTGTGGTGCTACGGCGCTGTGGGTGCTGTGGTGCTGCGGCTCGCACGGATACCGGCCGACGCGGAAGCGACAGGCGAACGTGGGAACGAGGCGAGGACTGATGACCACCGTGGACGCGGGGCGGGCCGCCCCGCCCCGGACCCGGAACCGGGCCCGGACCAGGCGCCCCTCCGTGGCCGGGCCGGTGCTGACCGTGCTGTGGGCGGGGGCGGCGGCCGTGGTCTGGCTGTGGTGGGCGGACACGCGGTCCGTGGTCGGTACGGCGGGCTGGCTGACCGGCGCCGGGCGGATCGCCGGGCTGCTGTGCGGGTACGCCTGTGCGGTGCTGGTCGCCCTGATGGCGCGGGTGCCGCTGCTGGAGGAGCGGATCGGCTCGGACCGGGTGGCGCGCTGGCACGCGATGGCCGGCCGGTACACGGTGTGTCTGCTGCTCGCGCACGTCGTGCTGATCCTCACCGGGTACGCCGCCCAGGACGGTGAGGCGGTGTGGCACGAGACGGTCACCGTCGTCCTCGACTACCCGGACATGCTCAAGGCCACCGCCGGCACGGTGATCCTCCTCGTGGTCGGCGTCACCTCGGCGCGGGCGGTGCGCGGCCGGACCACCCACGAGTTCTGGTACTACGTCCACCTGCTCACGTACGCGGCCGTCTTCCTCGCCTTCTGGCACCAGCTGACGCTGGGCGAGCAGTTCAGCGGCGACCGGGCGGCCACCGCCCTGTGGTACGCGCTGTACGTCGGTGTGGCGGCCCTGGTGGTGTGGTTCCGGATCCTCTCCCCGGTCCGGCTCAACCGGCGCCACCGGCTGCGTGTGGACTCGGTTCACAAGGAGGCTCCGGGGGTCTACTCGGTCGTCGTGCGCGGACGGCACCTGGAGGAGCTGAGGGCGCGGCCGGGTCAGTTCTTCCGCTGGCGGTTCCTCGGCGAGGGCCTGGGCTGGGCGTCGACGCCGTACTCCCTGTCCGCGCCCCCGCGCCCGGACCGGCTGCGGATCACCGTCAAGGCGCTCGGCGACCACAGCGCGGCCGTCCCGCTGCTGCGTCCGGGCACCCGGGTGTGGGCGGAGGGCCCCTACGGCTCCCTGACCGCCGACCGTGCCACCGGGCACCGCACCCTGCTGATCGCGGCCGGGGTCGGGATCACCCCGCTGCGCGCGCTGTTCGAGACGCTGCCCGGCGAGGTCACCCTGCTCTACCGGGCGCGCACCGCGGCCGACCTGGCGCTGGGCGGCGAACTGGAGGCGATCGCCCGGTGGCGCGGCGGGCGCGTGCTGTACCTGCTCAACGGGCAGCGGGAGGAGCGGCCGGGCATCACGGCCGACTCGCTGCGCGCGGCGTGCCCGGCCGTGGCCGACCACGACGTGTACGTCTGCGGCCCGCACGGCTTCGCCCAGGACGTGTACCGCGCGCTGCGGGCGGCCGGGGTGCCGGACCGCCGTATCCACCACGAGTCGTTCGATCTGTGAGGCCCCGCGTGCACGCGTTGAACAAGAACCGCCCCCTGCGCCGCGTCGTGCTGGCGAGTGCGGCCACGGTCTCGGGGATGGTCCTGCTGCTCTCACTGAAGCCGCACACGAGCCCGGCCCTGACGGTGGGCAGCGCCTCGCCCGCACCGGGCAGCAGCGCCGGCGCGTCCGGCGCGGCAGGCACATCGGGCGCGGCAGGCGCGTCCGGCGCGGCAGGCGCGTCCGGCACGGCAGGCACGTCCGGCACGGCAGGCACGTCCGGCACGGCAGGCACGTCCGGCACGGCAGGCACGTCCGGCACATCCGGCACGTCCCCCGCGCCCTCCGCGTCCCCGGGGAAGAGCGGCGGAACGCCGAACACCGGCACCCGGACCGTCACCGGCGACACCGTGCAGACCCAGTGGGGGCCGGTCCAGGTGCGGGTCACGATCAAGAACGGCCGGCTCACCGACGTCACCGCCCTCGTCTACCCGACGGACACCCCGCGCGACCAGGAGATCAGCGGCTACGCCCTGCCGCAGTTGCGGCGCGAGGCCCTGTCGGCGCAGAGCGCGCGGATCGACGCGGTCTCCGGGGCCACGTACACCAGTGAGGGCTACCGGCAGTCGCTCCAGTCGGCGCTGGACGCGTCGGGGCGCTGAACACCCGACGCATGCGGCGCGTATCTCTGGGCCAAGGGTCAAGGGCCGAGCCCCCCACGGAGGAACCGTGACCACCACGCTCGCAGGCGGTCGTGCCGCCCGCCGCCAGACGATGCGCCGCATCCGCCCGCGTCGCTCCCCGGCCGTCCCGCTGCTGCTCGCGGTGTGGGCGGGCGCGGCGGCCGTGCTGTGGCTGTGGTGGCACGACACCCCGTCCATCGCCGACGACCACGGCCGGATCCTCAACGCGGGCCGCATCACCGGTCTGCTCGCCGGTTACCTGATGGCGCTCGTCGTGCTCCAAATGGCGCGCGTCCCGGCGCTGGAGCGCCGCGTCGGCTCCGACCGGGTGGCCCGCTGGCACGCGATGAGCGGCCGTTACACGCTCTGTCTGGTCGCCGCGCACGCGTTCCTCACCATGTGGGGGTACGCGCTCCAGGCGGGCAGGTCGCTCGGCGACATCGTCCGGCAGACCGCCGACTCCGTCGAGCAGCTGCCGGACATGGGCAAGGCCGCCGTCGGCACGGGCCTGTTCGTGCTCATCGGGGTGACGTCGATCGGCGGGATCCGCCGCCGGCTGCCGTACGACACCTGGTACCACGTGCATGTGCTGACGTACGCGGCGGTGTTCCTGACGTTCTGGCACCAGATCGGCACCGGCAACGACTTCGCGGTGGAACCCGCCGCCAGGACCTTCTGGTACGTGCTCTACGGCTCGGTCACCGCGCTGGTCCTCCGGTACCGGATCCTCGCGCCGATCCGGCTGAACCTGCGTCACCGGATGCGGGTGGAGGCGGTGATCGAGGAGACGCCGGGCATCGTGTCGGTACTGATCGGCGGGCGGAAGCTGCACCGGATGGGCGCGGAGGCGGGCCAGTTCTTCCGGTGGCGGTTCCTCGCACGCGGGATGCGGTTCAGCTCGCATCCGTACTCCCTGTCGGCGGCGCCCCGACCCGGCATGCTCCGGATCACGGTGAAGGCGCTCGGCGACCACAGCACCCGGCTGCGGGATCTCACGCCCGGCACCCGGGTGTGGGCGGAGGGTCCGTACGGCGCGCTCACCGCACAGCGGCGCAGCCGGGGCAAGGTGCTGCTGGTCGCGGGCGGGGTCGGCATCACGCCGATGCGGGCACTGTTCGAGACGCTGCCCGGGGCGTCCGGTGACATCACCCTGCTGTACCGGGCCGACACCACCCAGGACCTGGCACTGTGGGACGAACTGGCCGCGATCGCCGACGAGCGGGGCGCCCGGCTGATGTACGCGGTCAACAGCCCGGACGGCGAGCGTCCGGACATCTCGGCGCAGAACCTGGAGAAGAAGATCCCGGACATCGACCGGCACGACGTCTTCCTGTGCGGCCCGCCCGGGTTCACGCGGACGGTGTACGAGGCACTGCGCGGCGCGGGGGTTCCCGCCCGCCGCATCCATCACGAGTCGTTCGAGATGTGAGCGGAGCTACGGAGAGTGGAAGCGATGTGGGAGCGATGAGGAAGAGCCACCCCGTCCGGCGCGTCGTGCTGGCCACCGCCGCCACCGTGTCCGGTGTCGTGCTGCTGCTGTCCCTGAAGCCCGCGACGGATCCGGCGGCCTCCACGGCACCGGGCCCGGACCCGCGGGGAACGGCGGGAGCGCGGGCCGCCGACGGCACCGGCACGGTGACGGGGGCGGCGGCCACCACGCAGTACGGGGTCGTGCAGGTACGGCTGACCGTCGCCGGCGGAAGGATCACCAGGGCCGAGGCGGTACAGGCGCCGAGGGGCGGGACCAGCGACCAGAAGTCCGCGCTCGCCGTGCCGAGGCTCAACCGAGAGGCCGTGGACGCGCAGAGCGCGCGGATCGACTCCGTCTCGGGGGCGACGTACACGAGCGCGGGATACAAGCGGTCGCTGCAGTCGGCGCTGGACAAGGTGAGGGCGTCCCCGTCCGCCGCCACGCCCTCCGGCACCGGCTACGAGCCGTCGCCGCAGTCGCCGCAGTCCACGCCGGACCGGGCCGGTGGCTGACGCGGTGGCCGGGTCGGCCGGGGCTCCCGCCGGGGTACGGCACGCGGAGGAGGTCATGGGGACCGTCTTCTCCTTCGACGTGCGCGGCGGGGAACCGGACGCGGTGCGCGAGGCGCTGGCACAGGCGGTCGCGGGCCTGCACCGTGTCGACGCGCTGTTCAGCACCTACCGCGAGGACAGCGAGGTGTCGCGGCTGGCCCGGGGCGAGCTGACGGCTGACCGGTGCGCTCCCGAAGTGGCCGAGGTGCTGGCGCTGGCGGCCGAGGCGGAGCGGGTCAGCGAGGGGTGGTTCAGCCCCCGGTACCGGGGCCCCCTGGACCCGACCGGGATCGTCAAGGGCTGGTCGGCCGAGCGGGCGGCGCGGCTGCTGGCGTCGGTCGACGGGGTGTGCGGGGTGAGCGTGAACGGGGGCGGTGACGTCCAGTTGCTGGGCGCGCCGGAGCCGCGGCGGCCGTGGCGGGTGGGGGTGTCCGATCCGCTGCGCCCGGGTGGGCTGGCGGCGGTGGTCTCGACGGCCGGGGTGACGGAGCTGTCGGTGGCGACGTCGGGCACGGCGGAGCGCGGTGACCACATCGTGGACCCGCGGACCGGCTGGCCGGCGGTCACGGACCTGGTGGCGGTGACCGTGGTGGGGCCGCGGCTGACCTGGGTGGACTGCTGGGCCACGGCGGCGTTCGCGATGGGGTCGAGGGCGGGGCTCGGGTGGCTGGAGTCCCTGCCGGACGTGGAGGCGTTGCTGATCACGGCCGGGGACGAGGTGCGCTGCACCGGGGGGCTGGCGGCACGGCTGGGCTGAGCCTCCCCCGCCCGCCTGCCCCGTGCCCGCCTGCTCGCCCGCCCCGTGCCCTCGCCCCTCCCTCCCCCTCCGCCCCACTTCAGATGAAAGATGAACTTTTTTCCCAGAAGGCCATCCAAGTCCCGCCCTGAGCCGTATCCCCTGTAGTCCAGGATTCGGGAGGAACGAACATGGCCATCTTCAGCAGTCTCCTGCCCGCCAGGGGCTGGGACTACGGCGACGACTCGTCTCGTCACGACGACGATCGTCACGGGAACCGTCACGACCACGGTGACCACGGCGACCACGGCGGCCACGGAAACGGTGGCCACGGCGACCACGGCGGTCATGGGCACGACGGCGGCCACGGTGGTGGCCACGGCGGCCACGGCGGCTACTGACCGCATCCGAGGCCGGGCGGACCGGAAGCCCGGAGGACCGGTCCGCCCGGCCGTCACTGCTCAAGGCATCCGCCACTGCTCACGGCATCCTTCGCCACTCAAGACATCCATCACTGCTCACGGCATCCGTCACCGCTCACGACATGAGGAACGCACGCCATGGCGCAGGTCCTTCGGCGTCTGCTGGCGGTGGGCGCGGACTCCGACGTCGTCGCGGCCGCTCCCCCGGTACCCCCGCGTGAGGTGTTCCGCCGGTTCTGGCCGTACACGCGCGGTGGCCGGCGCTGGCTCGTGCCCGTCGCCCTGTTCAGCCTGATCGGCCCCGTCATCGACGCCGCGGAGATCTGGCTCTTCAAGGTCGTCGTGGACGACGTGCTCGTCCCCCGGGATCTGCGTCCGTTCCTGTGGATCGCACCGGCCTACCTGGGCCTCATCGTCGGCTCGGGACTGGTCGGGGTCACCGACGACCTGCTGTCGACCTGGGTCGGCGAACGCTTCCTGCTCTCGCTGCGCTCCGACGTGTTCCGGCACGTCCAGGGGCTCTCGCTCGGCTTCTTCGAACGCCGGCGGCTCGGCGACCTGCTGTCCCGGGTCACCGGTGACGTCGACGCGGTCGAGACGTTCCTGCTCTCCGGGGTGGCGGACGCGCTGTACTACGTGATCCGCCTCAGCGTCTTCCTCGGCCTGCTGTTCTACCTGAGCTGGGACCTCACCCTGCTCGCGCTCGTCATCGTGCCGCTGTTCTGGGGAGCCGCCCGGCACTTCTCACGGCTGTTCAAGGAGGCCTCGCGCGAGCGCAGACGGCTGAGCGGCTCGATCAGCGCGATCGCCGAGGAGACGCTGGGCAATGTCGCCCTGGTGCAGGCCTACAACCGGCAGGGGTGGGAGCAGCGCCGGTTCGACAAGGAGAACGCCGGCAGGTTCCGGGCGGCCATGGCCTCGGCCCGGATCCGTGCCGTCTACGGGCCCGTCGTCGAGATCATCGAGGTGGCGGGCGGTCTCGCGGTGATGGGCCTGGGCACCTGGAAACTGACGCAGGGGCAGCTCACGCTGGGCGGGCTGCTGGTCTTCGTGGCGCTGATCGGCAATCTCTACGGCCCGGTCCGCGACCTGTCCCACCTCGGGACCACCTTCTACACGGCCTCCGCCTCGGCCGAGCGGATCATCGAACTGCTCGACCAGCGCCCTGAGGTCACCGAGGCCCCCCGAGCCCTGCGGGTCGGCCGGGCGCGCGGTGACGTGCGGTTCGAGGGCGTGTGGTTCTCCTATCCGGGCACGTCGTCTCCGGGCACGTCGCCTTCGGGCACGTCGTCTCCGGGCACGTCGCCTTCGGGCACGTCGTCCTGGGCGCTGTCGGACGTCTCGTTCCATGTGGCACCCGGCGAGACGCTGGCCCTGGTCGGGGCGAGCGGGGCCGGCAAGTCGACGGTAGCGAAGCTCCAGTCGCGCTTCTACGACCCGGGCCGGGGGGCGATCCTCCTGGACGGGACCGACCTGCGGGACCTGTGCCTGGCCGACGTGCGCGAGAGCGTCGCGGTGGTGCTGCAGGAGACGCTCGTCTTCCACGGCACCGTGCGGGACAACATCGCCTACGGCCGCCCGGAGGCGACGCAGGCGCAGATCGTGGCGGCGGCGCGTGCGGCGGACGCGCACGAGTTCATCGAGCGGCTGCCGGAGGGCTACGACACGCTGGTCGGCCAGCGCGGCCGGACGCTGTCCGGCGGACAGTGCCAGCGGCTGGCGATCGCCCGCGCGATGATCAGGGACGCGCCGGTGCTCCTGCTGGACGAGCCGACCACGGGTCTCGACATCCGTTCGGGCCGGCGGATCATGGAGCCGCTTCGCCGGCTGATGGCCGGGCGGACGACGATCGTGATCTCGCACAACCTGCTGACCGTCCGGGACGCCACGCGCATCGTGGTCCTCGACCGCGGCCGGGTCGTCGAGCAGGGCGCCCACGACGACCTGCTCACCCGCGACGGCACGTACGCCCGTCTGCACCGGCTGAACAGCACAGGCGGCACGGATGGCACGAGCGGCACCGGCGACACCGGCGACACGGGCGACACGGGTGACACAGACGGCACGGGCGGCACGGGTGACACAGACGGCACGGGCGGCACGAGCGCCGTAGGCAGGACGAGCAGCGCGAACGGTATGAACGACATGAAGGGTACGAACGGGGCGAAGCCCCCGGGTAAGGTGCTGTCATGACGGCCCTCGCCCCCGAGGAGGCCCCGCCCCTGGCACCGGGCACCCGACCGGTCCGGGGCTACGAGGTGCTGACCCATCTCACGCGGACCGGCTGGCTCGACGTCTACGACGCGTGGAGCGCCGAGCGCGACTGCCGGTGCGTGATCAAGATGGTGCGGCCCGGTCGCCGCGACCAGCGGCGGCTGGGCGAACGGCTGCTGCGCGAGGGCCGCCTGCTGCGGGACTTCACCCATCCGCACCTGGTCCGCGCCTACGAGACCGTCGCCTCCCCCGAGCCGCTCGTCGTCCTGGAGACGCTGACCGGCGAGACGCTGTCCCACCTCGTGCACCGGCTGCGACGCCGACCGGCCGCCGCCGACGTGGCCCTGCTCGGGACGCAGCTGTGTTCCGCGGCGCACTACCTGCACGGCCGGGGCCTGCTGCACCTGGATCTCAAGCCGTCCAACGTGGTGGTGGACCGCGGCCACGCGAAGGTGCTGGACCTGAGCGTGGCGCGCCCGCCGGGGCCCGCTCCCGCGGGACTCGGCACATGCTGCTACCTCTCCCCGGAGCAGGCCCGCGGCGGACCGCTCACGGCCGCCGCGGACGTGTGGGGCATCGGCATCACCTTGTTCGAGGTCGCCTGCGGTGACCTGCCGTTCGAGTGCGGTGGGAGCGAGGACGAGCCGGGCACGGCGGCCGAGGCGGACGAGGGCACGGGCGGGCCGGACGACTGGTATCCGCAACTGGAGCAGAACGCCCCGCCGTTGGCGTCCCGGCGACGCCTGCCCCTCCTCCTCGCGGGCGCGGTGGACGCCTGCCTCCGGGCCGACCCGGCGGCCCGGCCCACGGTCGGGGAACTGGCCGCCGCCCTGGCGGCGACGCTGCCCGGCGGATACCGCGCGCCCCACGCCTGAGGCCCCGGCCGCCCCACGTCCGAGGCCCCGGCGGGGACCGGGCTCAGGTCTCCGGGGCCTGCACCTGGCCGACCTCCAGCTGGGCCCTCGCGAGGACGGTGTCGTCAGAGGACGTCAGGCGGACCCCGGTGACCTTCCCGGGGTCCACCTTGGCCGTCACGCCCCAGCTGCCGTGTCCGTCGCGCAGGGAGAAGTGGCCGACCTGGACGGTCGTACCGTCCTTGTGCTCCAGGAGACAGCCGACCTTCCCGGTGTACGAGGCGCGGGGGCCGGTGAGGGCGAGGGTCACGAACATCCAGCCGGGGGCGCCGGGGTGGGCGTAGATCTCGCCGACCGGCTTCCCGCCGTCCGTGACCGAGGTGAAGTCCCCGACCAGCACCGGTTCGGTCGCGATGGCGGGGGCGGGCGAGGCGGTGACCGCCTCGACGGCGTTGCTGATCCCCCAGCCGGCGAGCCCGCAGACGACGGCGAACGCGGCCACGCCGGAGGCGAGCCGCAGCCGGGCCCGGTGGACGCGGCCACGCAGGTCCTGGAGCGCGGGGCCGGACGCGCGGGTGTGCGTGTCCTCGGGCTCGGGCGCCTGCTGGGCCAGCCGGCGCGCGACCCGGGTCTCGAATCCGTTCGGAGGCTGGGCGTCCGGGAGCAGCCCGACGAGCCGGTCGCCGACGAGGGTCAGCTGCTCGACGTACTCCCGGCACTCCGCGCAGTGGTCCAGATGGGCGACGGCCTCGGCCCGCTCGCGGCCGGACAGCACGCCCAGCGCCAGCTCGGCGCCTGCCTCCCGCAGCTTCTCGCAGGTCATCTCATCGGACCCATGGGACCCACGGGACCCACAGGACTCATGGGACCCACGGGACTCATGGGACTTGTCGGAGCCATCGAACTCATCGGACATGGTGGCCTCGGTTCGGGGACGCGAGGGTGGTGCGCAGCTTTGCCATCGCTGCCCTGATCCGCGTCTTCGCGGTGCCCAGCGGGATGTTCTCCAGGTCGGCGATCTGCTGGGCCGTCATTCCGTAGATACCCGCCATCACCAGGGCACGGGCCTGTTCCCGCGGCAGCCGCGCCACGGCGGCCCGCAGCTGGGCGGAGGCCTCGTCGGCCAGCGCCCACTGCTCCGGGCTCTCCGTGACGGCGCCGAGCAGCGCTTCGAGGTCCTCGGGTGCCACCGGCTGCGCCCTGCGGGCGCGGACGGCGTCGATCGCGAGGTTGTGCGCGATGGTCGTCAGCCAGGTGGTGACCGACCCGCGGCGCGAGTCGTACATCTGCGCGTGACGCCAGGCGCGCTCGAACGTCTGCTGGGCGATGTCCTCGGCGAGCTGCGGATCCCCGGTGACGGCCATGGCCACCCCGAAGATCCTGTGCTGGAACCTCCGTACGAAGGCGACGGCGATCTCCGGGTCGCCCTCGGACAGCCCTGAGAGCAGGGCCTCGTCCGGGAGACGGTCCGCGGGAAACCCGAATCCCGACACACCCCTGTATACGGCCGACCGCCGCCAGGGGATTGCCCCCCGGCCTCGGAAGATCACCTGTCCATTGTCCGCCGCCGGGCCGGGGCCCGCACGCGGGTCGGGGCGTGTCCAGGCGTGCGGTGCCCGGGGATCGTTCAGTGCCCGTTCTGGGCCAGGTTCAGCATGTGGTCCGCCAGTGCCTGCCCGCCGTCCGGGTTGCGGCTGATCAGCATCAGGGTGTCGTCGCCGGCGATCGTGCCCAGGATGTCGTGCAGTTCCGCCTGGTCGATGGCGGAGGCCAGGAACTGGGCGGCACCGGGAGGGGTGCGCAGGACCACGAGGTTGGCCGAGGCCTCGGCGGAGATCAGCAGCTCCTGGGACAGGCGCCGCATCCGCTCCTCCTTCGCCGACTCGCCCAGCGGGGCGCGCGGGGTGCGGAACCCGCCCTCGCTCGGCACCGCGTAGATGAGGTCGCCGTCGTTGTTGCGGATCTTCACCGCGTTCAGCTCGTCGAGGTCGCGGGAGAGCGTCGCCTGGGTGACGCTCAGCCCGTCGTCGGCGAGCAGCTTGGCCAGCTGGCTCTGCGAGCGCACCGGCTGCCGGTTGAGGATGTCCACGATCCGGCGGTGGCGGGCGGTGCGGGTCTGCGGCACGGCGGGCCCGGCACCCGCCGCCTGCTCGTGGTCCTGCGCCTGGCTCATCGTCGTCTCATTCCCCGGCTCGTCCGTCCCCACTGGCGTCGAGGATGCCGGGAAGCGCCTGGAGGAAGGCGCCGGCCTCGTCGTCGCGGAGGTTGAGCGGCGGCATGAGCCGTACGACGTCGGGGGCGGGCGCGTTCACCAGGAACCCGGCCTCCTGGGCCGCCTGCTGCACCTGCTGCGCGTGCGGCCCGGTGAGCACGATACCCAGCAGCAGCCCGGCGCCCCTGACATGGTCGATCAACGGGTGGTTCAGCGCCTCGACACCGGCGCGCAACGTCTCGCTCTGCCGCTTGACGTTGTCCAGCAGTCCGTCGTCCGCGATGGTGTCGAGGACGGCGAGGCCGGCGGCGCAGGCGACCGGGTTGCCGCCGAAGGTGGTGCCGTGCTGGCCGGGCCTGAGCAGCTCGGCGGCGCGCCCGAAGGCGACGGTGGCGCCGAGCGGCAGGCCTCCGCCGAGGCCCTTGGCGAGGGTGACGACGTCGGGCAGGACGCCCTCGTGGGCCTGGTACTCGAACCAGCTGCCGGTGCGGCCGACGCCGGTCTGCACCTCGTCCAGGACCAGCAGGGCACCGGTGGCCGCGGTGATCGCGCGGGCCGCCTTGAGGTAGCCGGCCGGGGGCACCACGACGCCGTTCTCGCCCTGGACCGGTTCGATGATCACCAGGGCGGTGTCCTCGGTGACCGCGGCGGCGAGGGCCTGCGCGTCGCCGTAGGGGACGTGGGTGACGTCGCCGGGCAGGGGCAGGAAGGGGGTCTGCTTGCCGGGCTGGCCGGTGAGGGCGAGGGCGCCCATGGTCCGGCCGTGGAAGCCGCCCGTGGTCGCCACCATGTGGCCGCGCCCGGTCAGCCGGCCGATCTTGAAGGCGCCCTCGTTGGCCTCGGCGCCGGAGTTGCAGAAGTAGACCTTGCCGTCCCGGCCGAACAGCTGGAGCAGCCGCTCGGCGAGGGCGACGGGCGGTTCGGCGATGAACAGGTTGGAGACGTGGCCGAGGGAGGCGATCTGCCGGCTCACGGCCTCGACGACGGCCGGGTGGGCGTGGCCGAGGGCGTTGACGGCGATGCCGCCGACGAAGTCGAGGTACTGCTTGCCGTCGGCGTCCCAGAGCCTCGCGCCCTCGCCGCGCACGAGGGCCAGGCGCGGGGTGCCGTAGTTGTCCATGAGCGCGCCCTGCCACCGCGCGGTCAGTTCCTCGTTGCTCATGACTCCCCCTCGGTGTCCGGCTCGTCGGGCACGACCATGGTGCCGATGCCCTCGTCGGTGAAGATCTCCAGCAGGATGGAGTGCTGGACGCGCCCGTCGATGACGCGGGCGGTGTGGACGCCGTTGCGTACGGCGTGCAGGCAGCCCTCCATCTTCGGCACCATCCCGGAGGACAGTTCCGGCAGCAGCTTCTCCAACTGGGACGCGGTGAGGCGGCTGATCACCTCGTCCGAGTCCGGCCAGTCCTCGTAGAGGCCCTCGACGTCGGTGAGGACCATGAGGGTCTCGGCGCCCAGTGCAGCAGCGAGTGCCGCAGCCGCCGTATCAGCATTGACGTTGTAGACATGTCCGTCGTCCTGACTGCGGGCGATCGAGGAGACGACCGGGATGCGGCCGTCGGCGAGCAGGGCCTCGATGGCACCGGTGTCGATCGCGGTGATCTCGCCGACCCGGCCGATGTCGACCCGTTCGCCGTCGATCTCGGGCTGGTGCTTGGTCGCCGTGATGGTGTGCGCGTCCTCGCCGGTCAGGCCGACGGCCAGCGGGCCGTGCTGGTTGAGCAGGCCGACGAGTTCGCGCTGCACCTGTCCGGCGAGCACCATCCGGACGACGTCCATGGCGTCCTCGGTGGTGACGCGCAGCCCGGCCTTGAACTCGCTGACGATGCCGTGCTTGTCGAGGGCGGCGCTGATCTGCGGGCCGCCGCCGTGCACCACGACCGGCTTGAGGCCGGCGTGACGCAGGAAGACGACGTCCTGGGCGAAGGCGGCCTTCAGGTCCTCGTTCACCATCGCGTTGCCGCCGAACTTGATGACGACGGTCTTGCCGTGGTGACGGGTCAGCCAGGGCAGGGCCTCGATGAGGATCTGCGCCTTGGGCAGGGCGGTGTGCTTGCGTGTGGTCGCGGCGTTCATGACGAGTACGCGCTGTTCTCGTGGACGTAGTCCGCGGTCAGGTCGTTGGTCCAGATCGTGGCCGTCTCGCCGCCGGCGGCGAGGTCGGCGACGATGTGCACCTCGCGGTAGCGCATGTCGACCTTGTCGCGGTCCTCGCCGACGCCGCCGTTCTTGCACACCCAGACGCCGTTGATGGCGACGTTCAGACGGTCGGGCTCGAAGGCGGCCTTCGTCGTGCCGATCGCGGACAGGACGCGGCCCCAGTTGGGGTCCTCGCCGGTGATCGCGCACTTGAACAGGTTGTTGCGGGCGATGGAACGGCCGACCTCGACGGCGTCCTCCTCGGTCGCGGCGTTGATCACCTCGACCTGGATGTCCTTGCTGGCGCCCTCCGCGTCGCCGATCAGCTGCCGGCCGAGGTCGTCGCAGACCTCGCGCACGGCGGCGGCGAACGCGTCGTACTCGGGGGTGATGCCGGCGGCGCCGGAGGCGAGGAGCAGGACGGTGTCGTTGGTGGACATGCAGCCGTCGGAGTCGACGCGGTCGAAGGTGACCTTGGTGGCGGCGCGCAGGGCGCGGTCCAGGGTCGCGCTGTCGAGGTCGGCGTCGGTGGTGAGGACGACCAGCATGGTGGCGAGGCCGGGCGCGAGCATGCCGGCGCCCTTGGCCATGCCGCCGACGGTCCAGCCGTCCTTGGTCACCACGGACGTCTTGTGGACGCTGTCGGTGGTCTTGATGGCGATGGCGGCCTTCTCGCCGCCGTGCTCGCTGAGCTGGGCGACGGCCCGGTCGACACCGGGCAGCAGCTTGTCCATCGGCAGCAGGACGCCGATCAGGCCGGTGGAGCAGACGGCCACCTGGCCGGGGGCGTGACCGCCCGTCTCGTCGTGGCCCGCGGTGTTGAGGGACTCGGCGACCTTCTCGGCGGTGGCGTGGGTGTCCTGGAAGCCCTTGGGACCCGTACAGGCGTTGGCGCCACCGGAGTTGAGGACGACCGCGGTCACCTCGCCGGCCTTGAGGACCTGCTCGGACCACTGGACCGGCGCGGCCTTCACACGGTTGGAGGTGAAGACACCGGCGGCGGCACGGCGGGGCCCGTCGTTGACCACGAGGGCCAGGTCCGGGTTGCCGTTCGCCTTGATCCCCGCGGCGATGCCCGCCGCCGTGAATCCCTTGGCTGCCGTGACGCTCACGGTGCGACTCCGATCGTCGAAAGACCCGTGGTCTCGTCGAGACCCAGGGCGAGGTTCATGCTCTGGACGGCACCGCCCGCGGTGCCCTTGGTCAGGTTGTCGATGGCGCTGATCGCGATGATGCGGCCCACGGCCTCGTCGTACGCGACCTGCACCTGAACGGCGTTGGAACCGTGGACGGACGCCGTGGCGGGCCACTGGCCCTCGGGGAGCAGGTGGACGAACGGCTCGTCGGCGTACGCCTTCTCGTAGGCGGCGCGGACGGACGCGGCGGTGACCCCCGGCTTCGCGGCGGCGCTGCACGTGGCGAGGATGCCGCGGGGCATCGGGGCGAGGGTCGGCGTGAAGGAGACGGCGATCCGCTCCCCCGCGGCGGCGCTGAGGTTCTGGATCATCTCGGGGGTGTGCCGGTGGCCGCCGCCGACGCCGTAGGGCGACATGGATCCCATGACCTCGCTGCCCAGCAGGTGGGGCTTGGGCGCCTTGCCCGCGCCTGAGGTGCCGGACGCGGCGACGATCACGGCCTCGGGCTCGGCGAGGTGGGCGGCGTAGGCCGGGAACAGGGCGAGCGTGACGGCCGTGGGGTAGCAACCGGGCACCGCGATGCGCTTGGACCCCTCCAGCGCGGCGCGGGCACCCGGAAGTTCGGGAAGGCCGTAGGGCCAGGTGCCGGCGTGCGGGGAGCCGTAGAACCGCTCCCAGTCGGCCGGGTCCGTGAGCCGGAAGTCGGCGCCCATGTCGACGACCAGGACGTCCGGGCCGAGCCGCTCGGCGACGGCGGCGGACTGCCCGTGCGGCAGTGCCAGGAACACGACGTCGTGCCCGGCCAGTGCCTCGGGCGTGGTCTCGGCCAGCACGCGGTCGGCCAGGGGCAGCAGGTGTGGTTGCAGCGCACCGAGCCGCTGGCCGGCATTCGAGTTGCCGGTCAGGGTCCCGATCTCGACCTCGGGGTGCATAAGGAGCAGGCGCAGAACCTCTCCGCCCGCGTATCCGCTCGCTCCGGCCACTGCCGCTCGTACCGCCATGTCCACCCTCCTCTGGATGGCATGACTATACGTAGTCATGCACGTTTATGCAACGGTCTCCCGTTGGGGAAGATCCCCTCGACCACCGCGATCCCGGCGATCCTGGCCGGGCAGCATGATCCGGCGTGAGACGACGAACGTCACGGGGATCGCCGCCGCGGAGGCGAGAAGGGGAGCGAAGCGGCTTCCGGCCTGCAGGACGTCGACGATCACGTACACCCCGGTGGTGGTGATCAGGAAATTGGTGACGTTGGTCAGCGGGAACAACAGGAATTTCCGCCAGGTCGGACGCGTCCGGTAGGTGAATCGCGCGTTCAGGAAAAAGGACCCGATCATACTCAGCAGGAATGCCAGAATATGCGCACCGAGATACGGAAGCCAAGTGAGCAACAGCAGATAGAGGCCGTAGTAGACGGCCGTGTTGATCACACCCACCACGGCGAAGGTGACCATCTGTCTCGACATCAGGGGATGAGGTCCTTCGTCCGTTCCGCGTCGGTGTCCACGCCGGTCTCCACACCGGTCTCCGTGTCGGTCTTCGTGCCGGTCTCCACGTTGGTCGCCTGCACCAGGAAGTGCGGGCGCCTCTTCACCTCGTAGTAGATGCGCCCCGTGTACTCCCCGATGACCCCCAGCATCACCATCTGCACGCCGGCGAGTGCGGTGACCGCGGTGATGATGGTGACATACCCGGGTGTCCGGACCCCGTCGGCCATCGCGGCGCCGACGATCCACGCGGTGTACAGGCTCGCGCACAGCAGCAGGCTCACGCCGAGCCAGAGGGCGGCGCGCAGCGGCCGGTTGTTGAAGGAGAGCAGGCCGTCGAGCCCGTACTCGAGCAGGCCCCGCAGGGACCAGGAGCTGCGGCCGGCCCCGCGGGCGGCGTTCTCGTACCCGAAGGTGGTGCTGGGGAAGCCGACCCAGGCGAACAGGCCCTTGGAGAAGCGGTTGTACTCGCTGAGGTTCAGGACCGCGTCCACCACGCGGCGCGACATCAGGCGGAAGTCGCCGACGCCGTCGACGAGTTCGACGTCGACCAGGCGGTTGACGAGCCGGTAGTACAGGCGGGCGGCCAGGGTGCGGGCGAGGCCGTCGCCGGTGCGGGTGCGCTTGGCGATGACCTGGTCGTGGCCCGTGCCGTGCAGCCGGACCATCCGCTCGATCAGTTCGGGCGGGTGCTGGAGGTCGGCGTCCATGACGACCACCGCGTCGCCCGAGGCGTTCCGCAGGCCGGCGAGCAGGGCCGCCTCCTTGCCGAAGTTGCGGCTGAAGGAGACGTAGCGCACCCGTGCGTCGGTGTCGGCGAGGCGCTGGAGGATGTCGAGGGTGCGGTCGCGGCTGCCGTCGTCGACGTAGACGAACTCCATGGCGTGGCCGAGCCGCAGCAGGTCCTCGGCGGCCTTCTGGACCTCCGTGTGGAAGCGGGCCAGGACGGCTTCCTCGTTGTAGCAGGGCGCGACGATCGATATCAGCATGGCGGGTCCCCCAGGACGCGGTCAGGCGCGGTCAGGACGCGGTCACAGAGCGGTGGTCACGCGCTCGCGCGTCGGTGTGGTCGTGGACGGTGGCCGGGTGCGCCGGCGGCGGACGGCGCCCCGGACACCGGGCAGGGCGAGCAGGGCGAGCAGGGCGAGCGCCAGCAGCGAGGCGGCGCCGACGGTGGTGCCCAGCCGCAGCCCTGGCGGGTGGAAGGTGCAGGTCAGGGTGGTCGAGGTGCCGTCGAGGGGTACGGCGATCAGCCCGTGGTAGGACCCGGCGGGGCGGGCCGGTGCGCCGCCCGTGGCGCACCGCCAGCCGGCGATCCGGGGCGCCGCGACGACGGCGGTCCCCGTGCTGCCGGCGGGCAGTTCGGCCCGCAGGGTGCCGTCGGAGACGGTGACCTTCGTGGCGCCGGTGGCCTTCAGACGGGCGGCGGCCGTGTGCAGCCGGGCGGTGTCCAGGCAGCCGACCGCACCGGCGGGAACGCTGCCGGGCCGGTCCGGGGTCAGCTCGATGCGCAGCCGCCCGGACGCCGGGGCCGTGCCGAGCGGCTCCATCGCCGCGCGGTTGCGCGGGAACTCGTACCGGAACAAGGTGCCCCTCGGGCCCCCGGCGAGTCGTGCGGTGCCGGAGAAGTGCGGTGCCCACAGGTACACCTGCCGGCCGGCCGGGCAGCGGGCCGTGACGCTCGCGCCGGACGCGGCGGCGCCGCGCCCCACCCGGCGGTCCGAGATCGCCTTCCCGTCGGCGTCCAGGACGGTGACCGGCGGCAGGGTGTAGACGCGGCTGCCGAGCAGCAGTTCCTGGTTGCGGTACGGCGACGGGCCGAAGGGAGCGTCGTCGGGTGTGGTCCGCACGGTCACGAGGGGTGGTACGTCCTGCCGGCGGGACACGGTGACCGGGCTCCCGTCCTGGGGCGGCCACTTCTGGTGCGGGTCCGGCGGGGAGTGCACACGGGCGCCGACCGAGAAGACGACGTCGGTGACCGGGTTGTCCAGGCTCTGTACGCTCCGGCCCCGCGAGGTCCAGCCGCCGCCGAGCGCGGTGAGGGTGCGGCTGAGGACGTCCGAGGTCAGGCTGCTGTAGTACTGGGCGCCCTGGCCGCCCACCAGCATCGGGTCGTTGCCGACGGTCTGTTCGCGGCCGGGGTCGGTGCGGTAGCGGGGCCAGCCGTCGGCCTCGGCGATCAGCGCCGCCTGCCGCTCCTGCCGCTGCCCCCAGGGCGCGTAGTCGTCCAGGTGCGAGATCCTGAGCCGGATGGCCACGGCGGAGGTCGCGGCGCTCTCGCCGAGCTGCGTACCGATCAGCAGGACGACGGCGAGGCCCGCCATCCGGGCCCGGCCCTGGGCGCGGGCGAGCCCCAGCAGGGCCAGTCCCAGGAGGGCGCCGGCGACGGCGAGCAGGAGCACCGGCCAGGTCCACCCCCGCATGAGGGAGCTGCGGCTCGCGACGGCGACGACCAGGGCGAGCAGGGCGGCCCCGGCGCCGAGCGCGCGCCGGTCGGGCAGCCCGTACGACAGCGCGTGCCAGGCGGAGATCACCAGCAGCCCGCACAGCACGAAGGTCTGGCGGTAGGGGCTGCCCTGCGGGGTGACGAAGGCGTGCCAGAGCAGATGGGTCGGCGTCCACTGGAGCGAGAGGGCCACCGCGAGCACGAGCACCGTCCAACCCGCGCGCACCCGTGCGGGCACGGCCCGGTGGAAGGGCAGGGCGAGGGCGAGCAGCAGCGCCGTGACGCCCACGTACGAGGCGGGCGAACCCCAGCCGTAGGTCCCCGGCAGCATCCGGGCCAGCACGTCCTTGCCGGGCACCGGCACGAACGGGCTCGCGCGGCCCGGGTAGGCGTGCCGGGTGCCGAAGTAGACGACCGTGACGAGCGGGGCGGCGAGGCCGATGCCGAGGGCGGTGGTGAGGACCGCGCGGCCCGCGGCGGCGAGCGCCCGCCGGCGCGGCAGCCCGGACAGCAGGAGACGGAGCAGCAGGACCAGGGCGGCGCCGAGGGTGGCCATGTAGGCGGTGTAGAAGTTGGCGGTCCAGGCGAGCGCGACGATCAGGACGCCGGGGACGCGGTGGCGTCCGGCGAGGGTCCACTCGCCTGCCAGGCAGAGCAGCGGCAGGGCGATGAGGCCGTCGAGCCACATCGGGTTGTAGGAGGCGTCGGCCACGCTCCAGCCGCACAGGGCGTAGGAGGCGCCGAGCAGGCCCGCCGCCCACCAGCGGCCGGGGCGCAGGGTGAGCAGCAGCCAGGCCATGGCGGCTGCGGCGGACGCGGTCTTCAGGGCGGTGACGGCGTACACCGCGAGGTCGATCTCGTCCCGGGGGAAGAGGGCGACGAGCGGCGCGAACGGGCTGCTGAGGTAGGTGCCGAAGTCGGGCAGGAAGCTGGAGCCGTACCCCGACTGCCAGTTGACGAACAGGCCGCCGTCGGCTCTGCCGTGCAGCAGGTCCCACAGGTGGGCGTGCAAGGGCACGTACTGGTTGCCGAGGTCGTTGACGCTGCGGGTGCGGGGGCCGAAAGGGTACGTGCGCGCGAGCAGATCGGCGGCGCAGAACGCGGCCGCGGCCAGGGCCGCGGCGAGCAGCGCGGCGGCACGCACGGCCGAGCGGGGTACACCGGGCGGGGTCGAGCGGTCCATTTTTCGGCAGGCCCCCAGCGAATTCTTTTCGGTGATTTCGCGGGGTTAGACGGACCGAATTCGCGCATGGTTGTGCGCGCATCGAAAAAGAGGGTTGCGCGCGCCGAGCGGGGGAAGCGAATGATGAATTTTTGAACGGCGGGGGAAACTGTGGATTCCCCTGAGGTGATGCCGAGGTGAACCGGCTTGCCTGTCCGCCGCCGTAGGCTCGGCCCCCTGGACGCGATGACGGGTGAGTGATGTGGTGACGGGTGAGTCCTGGCCGGTTCCGGACGTCCTGACCCATCTGTCCGGACGTTGGCGGGTGACACGCGAGGTGCGGGACCTGGCGGGCGGCGACGAGGGACGCTTCGAGGGCGTCACGGTCTTCGCCCCTCTCCCGGACGGCGGTCTGCTGCACGAGGAGTCCGGCACCTTCACCTGGCGGGGGGTGGCGCGGCCCGCGACCCGGACCCTGCGGTTCCTGCCGGGGCGGGTGCCGGGCACGGCGGACGTACGGTTCGCCGACGGGCGGCCCTTCCACGACCTGGACCTGACGACGGGGCGGTACGTCGCCGGCCATCCGTGCGCGGCCGACTTCTACCGGGGCGAGTTCACCGTCCGGGACGCCGACCACTGGCGTACGGTCTGGCGGGTCGGCGGCCCGGCGAAGGACCTCGTGCTCACGACGGACTACGTGCGCGAGGACTGACAGCTCCGTGCGCGAGGACTGACAGCTCCGTGCGTGAGGACTGACGGCTTCGTACGTGAAGACTGACGGCTTCGTACGTGAAGACTGGCGGTTATGCGCGCGAAGACCGACGGCTATGCGCGGGAGGGCTGGGCGGAGACCCCGTCGAGGCGGAGGTTCCAGCGGCCCGCGCGGCCGGTCACGGTGGTCGTCGACAACGGGCGCACGTCGATGTTCCAGTAGCTGGCGGGCGGCGCCTTCAGGGCGTACACCAGGGCGGCCCGTATCACCGAGGGCTCGGCGACGGCGACGATCTGGCCGCTGTCCCCGGCGGGCCGGGTGTCGAGCCAGCCGCCGACCCGGGAGATGAAGGCCAGCAGGGATTCGCCGCCGTGCGGGGTGGAGCGCGGGTCGGCGAGCCAGGCGTCCACCGCCGCGGGCTCGCGGGCCATCGCCTCGCCCAGCGTCAGCCCGCGCCAGCGGCCCATGTCGCAGTCACGCAGGGCGAGCTGAACCAGCGGCGCGTAGCCGAGGGCGTCGCCGGTGGCGCGGCTGCGCGCGGTCGGGGAGCAGTAGCGCAGGTCGGCGGCGGCCAGCGGCACCAGGAACCCGGCGAGGTGCAGCACCTCGTCCCAGCCCGCCTGGTCCAGCGGCCGGTCGTCCTCGAAGCGCTCGGCGAGCAACGGGGAGCTGCGTGCGGCCGCCACGAAAGTCACCCGAAGTGGCATGCGGTGATGGTGTGCCGCGGATCTACGCGGGTCAAGAGCTGCTCCCTGTGAGCTACCCAGGGTGAGCGATCGTTCACTCGAAGACGTGCGCCATCCACTGCTCGGGCCGCTCCAGCGGGCGGAAACCGAGCTTCGCGTACACGCCGTGGGCGTCGTCCGTGGCCAGCACGAGGCGTCGTAGCCCGTAGGGCCGCAGGTGGTCGCGGATCCGGCCGACGAACGCGGTGCCGACGCCCTTGCCGCGCACCGAGGGGTCCACGTACACGTCGGCGAGCCAGGCGAACAGCGCCCGGTCGGTCACCACGCGCGCGTACGCCACCTGCTCCCCCGCGGTGCTCTCGTACACGCCGAAGTTGATCGAGGACTCCATCGCGCGTTCGTGCGTGTCGCGGGGGCGGTCGACCGCCCAGTAGGCGTCGGTCGACAGCCAGCGGTGGACGCGGTCGACGTCGACGCGGGCGGTGTCGGCGGAGAACTCGTAGCCGTCGGGGAGGGCGGGTGCGTCGCTCATGCCGGGTGCGTCGGGGAGGGCGGGCGCGTCGCTCATGCCGGGCGCGTCGGGGAGGGCGGGTGCGTCGCTCATGCCGGGTGCGTCGGGGAGGGCGGGCGCATCGCTCATGCCGGGTGCGTCACTCAGGCCGGGATCCTCGTTCATGCCGGGATCCTCGCAGGCGGCAGGACGGGGGTCGAGCGGATTCCGGCCGGGAGCGGCGGGGCCGCCTGTGGGGCGGTTCGCGCAGTTCCCCCCGCCCCGCTCGGGGCCCCGTTGCGCACCGGACTTCACCGATCCGGCTCAGAACACTTCGTCGTACGCCGTGCGCAGCCGCCGTACCCCCTCCGCGATCTCCCCGGTGCCGGCGACCGCCGCGAAGCTCAGGCGCAGGTGGGCGGCGGGGGGTTCAGCGCTGAAGTAGGGGCGGCCCGGGGTGAGGGCGACGCCCGCGCGCAGGCCCGCCGCGGTCAGGGCCGCCTCTCCCCCGGAGCCGAAGGCCTCGGTGGTGCCGCCGGCGCCGTCGGGGAGGCGGACCCACAGGTGGTAGCCGCCGGACGGGACGTAGGGGAGGGCGAGTTCGGGCAGGTGCAGGGCGAGCGCGGCGGTCATGGCGTCGCGCCGCTCCTTCAGTTCGGCGGACAGGGACCGCAGATGGCGGGGCCAGGCCGGGGAGCCGACGAGTTCGAGGGCGGCCTCCTGCAGCGGGCGCGGGACGAAGAAGCTGTCCACGATCTGGATGGCGCGCAGGCGTTCCAGCACCGGTCCGCGCGCGGCGAGCGCGCTCACCCGGAAGCTGGGCGAGGTCGCCTTGGTCAGCGAGCCGACGTGGACGACGACGCCGTCCGGGTCGTCGGCGGCCAGCGGGCGGGGCAGCGGGCCCGCGTCGGCGTGCACGAGCCGGCGTACGAAGTCGTCCTCGACCACGAACGCGCCCGCGGCCCGCGCGATGCGCAGCACCTCGGCGCGCCGGTCGGGGGCCAGTACGGCGCCGGTCGGGTTCTGGAACAGGGGCTGGCAGACGAACACCCGGGCACCGCTGGCCCGGAAGGCGTCGGCGAGGAGATCGGGGCGGACGCCGTCGGGGTCGACCGGCACCGGGACGGGGCGCAGCCCGGCGGCGCGGGCCAGGGCCAGCATGCCCGGGTAGGTGGGCGACTCGACGAGGACCGGCGCACCGGGCGGGGCCAGCGCCCGCAGCGCCGTGGCCAGGGCGGCCTGGCCACCGGCGGCGATCAGCACTTCCGCCGCCGTGACGGCCCCTCCGATGCCGCGCGCGAACCACTCCCGCAGTTCCGGCAGTCCGTCCAAGGGTGGTCTCCCCCAGGCGCCGGGGCGGCGTCCGGCGCGGGCGAGGGCCGCGGCCATGGCCCGCTCGGGCTGCAGGGAGGGGTGCAGATAGCCGCCGTTGAACTCCAGCACGCCCGGGGGCGGGGTGGTGAGCGAGACGGTGACTCCGGACGCGTCCACCGAGCGGGGTACGAGGTCGGCCGTGCCGTCGGCGCTCAGCGCGACCTCCTGCCAGGAGGTGTCCCCGGCGGGCGCGGCGGTGGCGTGCGGCCGTGCGCGGAAGGCGCCGGCGCCGGGCCGGGTGACCACCAGCCCCTCGGCGGCCAGCTGGGCGAGGGCGCGGGAGACGGTCACCGGGCTCACCCGGAACCGCTCGACCAGGGCCCTGCTCGACGGGAGTTTTCCACCGACCGAGTAGCGGTTCAGCTCTCGTCGCAGCTGTTCTGCCAGATCAGTGACACTGCTACGCTCGTGCATGAGAGCACAGAGTAGCGCTACTACCGCGACGGCGATAACGGTCCCCGCTCCCCGCGAGCACCGGAGCCTCGGCACCGGGCTGGCCGCCCTCGGCGTGATCGCCTTCTCCCTCACGTTCCCGTCCACCGCCTGGGGTCTGGAGAGTTTCGGCCCGTGGTCGCTGGTGGCCGCGCGCAGCGTCCTCGCCGCGCTCGTGGCCGGAGGGTTTCTGCTGATCCTGCGGGTGCCGCTGCCGGAGCGCCGGCATCTGCCGGGGCTGGCCGTCGTCGCGGCGGGGGTGGTGCTCGGTTTCCCGCTGCTGACCACGCTCGCGCTGCGGACCTCCTCCACCGCGCACGCCGCCGTCGTGGTGGGTCTGCTCCCGTTGACCACGGCCGTCGTCTCGGCGCTGCGCATGGGGCACCGGCCCTCACGCCGGTTCTGGGCGGCGGCACTGGCGGGCGCGGCGGCCGTGCTCGCCTTCACCGTCGGGCAGAGCGGCGGCGCCCTCACCGCCGCCGACGTGTATCTGTTCGCGGCGCTGCTGGTGTGCGCGGCCGGTTACACGGAGGGCGGCCGGCTGGCCGGGATCATGCCGGGCTGGCAGGTCATCGGCTGGGCGCTGGTGCTGTGCCTGCCGCTGACCGCGGCGGGTGCCGTGCTGGCGCTGGCGTACGAGCCGGTGCACCTCACCTGGCACGGGGTGACGGGTCTGGTGTGGGTCGCGATGGTCTCGCAGTTCCTCGGACTGGTCGTCTGGTACCGGGGGATGGCGGCCGTCGGGATCCCGAGGGCGAGCCAGTTGCAGTTGGCCCAGCCGCTGCTCACACTGGTGTGGTCGGCACTGCTATTGGGCGAGCACCTCACGGCAGCCGCGCCGCTGACCGCCGTCGCCGTGCTCGTGTGCATCGCCGTCACCCAGAGGTCGTGACCATGAGGAGGGCCCAGATGCGCGCATCCAAGGGCGACAAGGTCGTCCAGCACGGCCGGGTGGTCGGACAGCACGACAAGATCGGCGAGATCGTCGAGGTGATGGGCCCCGAGGGCAACCCGCCGTTCCGTGTCCGCTTCGACGACGGGCACGAGGGCATCTGCTCCCCCGGGCCCGACACCGAGATCCGGCACAAGGAAACCCGGCCGTCGTAGCTCACAGCGGTGGCTTCGCCGGCTGCCGGTAGTGGTCGGCGGTCACCCGTGCCATCGCCCCGACGGGATCCCTCGCCATGTCCCCGGCGGCGAAGAACATGTGCCCGCGCACCTGTGGGTGGCGGGCGGCGAGCGTGAGGTGCCGGGACAGCTCGGCCGGGTCCTGCCAGGCCGCCGGCTGCCCGGCAGCCCCCGCCTTGTACAGCGCCTCGCCGATGTACAGGCGGGTGGCGGTGCCCTGGGCGACGCCCGCCCACCAGTCGACGAGCTTCGCGTAGTCGGCAAGGGCGAAGCCGATGTTCCAGTACTGCTGAGGGGCGAGGTAGTCGATCCAGTGCTCGCGGACCCAGGTGCGGGTGTCCGCGTGGAGGTCGTCGTACGTCTGCACGCCCGCCTGCGTGTCGGAGCCGCGCGGGTCGGTGGCGGCGTTGCGCCACACCCCGAAGGGGCTGACCCCGAACAAGGTGCCGGGCCGGACCTTCTTGACGGCCGCCGCCATCTCCTTGACCAGTTTGTCGATGTTGTCGCGGCGCCAGGCGGCCCGGGTGGCGAACGCCGAGCCGTACCTGTCGTAGGCAAAGTCGTCGTCGAAGCTCTGTCCGGCGACCGGGTAGGGGTAGAAGTAGTCGTCGAAGTGGACGGCGTCGACCGGGTAGCGGGCGACGGCGTCGAGCATGGCCTGCTGCACGAAGGCACGGACGTCCGGCAGGCCGGGGTTGTAGTAGAGCCTGCCGCCGTACGGCACCACCCAGTCCGGGTGCGTGCGCGCGGGGTGCGAGGGGGTCAGCAGGCTCGGGTCGGCGTGGTTCGCGATCCGGTACGGGTTGAACCAGGCGTGCAATTGCAGACCGCGGGCGTGGGCCTCCCGTACGGCGGTGCCCAGCGGGTCCCAGCCGGGATCCTGGCCCTGGGTGCCGGTGAGGTACTGGGACCAGGGCTCGTAGGGCGAGGGCCACAGCGCGTCCGCCGTGGGCCGCACCTGGAAGACCACCGTGTTGAGCCCGTGGCGCACCGCCGTGTCGAGGTGGGCCGTGAGCTCCCCGCGCTGCTCGGCGGCGGTGAGGCCGGGACGCGAGGGCCAGTCACGGTTGGAGACGGTGGCCAGCCACACGCCCCGCATCGCGGCGTCCGCCGCAGACGCCGTACCTGGGGCCGAGGCCGTCACCGAGGCGGCACCCGAGGCCTTTGCTGACGCCGCGCCCGACGCCGCGCCTGACACCGCACCCGAGGCCGCTGCCGACACCGCGCCCGAGGCCGCACCCGACGCCGTTGCCAGTGTCGACAGCGCCGCCAGTGTGAACGTCCTGCGTGAGATCCGCCCCATCCCGCACCCCCCCATACGCTCCGGAATCGATCCGTCACGGATCGTATCGCGCACCGTGACCCCTCCCACCCGGACGATCGATCATCGATACTTCGCGGTAACGTGCACGTGCGGAGCAGGAGCCGGACCAGGTCGGCCTGCCGGAGCCGGAGAACCAGCGAAGGGGACGATGTGACAGGCATCCCAGGGGGAGACATCACGCGCGTCGGCGTCGTGGGCTGCGGCCAGATGGGCGCGGGCATCGCCGAGGTGTGCGCCCGCGCGGGACTGGACGTGCGGGTCGCCGAGACCACTGGCGAGGCCCTGGAGATCGGCCGCACCCGGCTGTTCAACTCCCTGGCCAAGGCCGCCGAGCGCGGCAAGATCAGCGAGGAGGAGCGGGACTCCACGCTGGCGCGGCTGAGCTTCACCACCGACCTCGGCGAGTTCGCGGACCGCGATCTGGTCATCGAGGCCGTCGTGGAGAACGAGCAGGTCAAGACCGAGATCTTCCAGGTCCTCGACCAGGTGGTGACCCGCCCGGACGCGATCCTGGCCTCCAACACCTCCTCCATCCCGCTGGTCAAGCTCGCGGTCACCACCTCGCGGCCCGACCACGTCGTCGGCATCCACTTCTTCAACCCGGCCCCGGTGCAGGACCTGGTCGAGCTGATCCCGGCGCTCACCACCTCCGAGGGCACCCTGAGCCGCGCGCAGCTGTTCGCCGAGAAGGTGCTCGGCAAGCACGCCATCCGCGCCCAGGACCGCTCGGGCTTCGTCGTCAACGCGCTGCTGGTGCCCTACCTGCTCTCCGCGATCCGCATGTTCGAGTCGGGCATCGCGAGCCGCGAGGACATCGACAACGGCATGGAGATGGGCTGCGCCCACCCGATGGGCCCGCTGCGGCTGTCCGACCTGATCGGCCTGGACACCATCGTCTCGATCGCCAACTCGATGTACGCCGAGTACAAGGAGCCGCTGTACGCCGCTCCCCCGCTGCTCCAGCGCATGGTCGAGGCGGGCCGGCTCGGACGGAAGACCGGGTCGGGCTTCTACACCTACAGCTGACCACGCAGAGCGACGCCCCATGGGCCCGGCACCGGATTCCGGTGCCGGGCCCATCTGTTTCACACACCGTGTGCGCCCCGGGCTCGCATATGCCGCTCGCACACGCTCCCCTCGTGCCCACCAGGCGAGTTGACTCTCCATGCGCATGCAACGGACGCGGAACCACCGCGTCCGACTACGGAAAGGAGTGAACCCGTGACCGCCGATCGGGAGCATCCCGTGGTTCACGAAGAACTCGCAGAGTTACGTCGCCGCCTCGACGTCGCCTATGTGCGGGTCGAGGGGGGACTGGCGCTGCTCAGCCATCGCACCGAGGAGACCGTCAAGGAACTCGACGAGCTGAACTCCCGCATGATCTCCCTGGAGCACACACGCTGGCCGCTGCCCTCGGTCGCCGCGCTCACGGCCCTGGGAGCCCTCGTCGCGACGCTCTGGCAGGCACTGGGTCGCTAGCGCCGGCCCTTGGCGCACCTCGTCTCGCGGCGAGCTTCGACTCGCCGGCCCTCGGCGAGCCTCATGTGGTGCAGAAGGAGTAACCCGGCTGCCATGTTGGCGGCCGGGACCTCCCCTCGGGCGATCAGGTCGGGGACGACTTTGAGCGGGACCCATTCACGGCGGTCCGACTCGAAGTCGTCCACGGGGTGGCCGACGTACTCGCCCCGGTCGGACCAGTAGATGTGGTGCCGGGCGTCGGTGAGACCGTTGGACGGCTCGACGCTCATCAGGTGGTGCAGGGGTCCCGGCCGCCATCCGGTCTCCTCCTCCAGCTCTCTGGCGGCAGCGCTCGCGATGTCCTCGCCGTCCTCCACGACTCCGGCGGCCAGTTCCCAGCCCCAGCTGTCGGTGATGAAACGGTGGCGCCACAACAGGAGTACCTCGTCGGCCTCGTTGACCACCGTGGCGACGGCCACGGGCCGCAGCCGGATCACGAAGTGGTCGAGGTGCCGGCCGTCCGGCAGTTCGACGTCCGCGAGATTGACGCTGAACCAGCGGTTTGCATACACAGTTTGTTCGTTCTGTTTCGTCCACTGCACGG
Organism: Streptomyces sp. NPDC048297; assembly: GCF_043201585.1. Taxonomy (NCBI): domain Bacteria; kingdom Bacillati; phylum Actinomycetota; class Actinomycetes; order Kitasatosporales; family Streptomycetaceae; genus Streptomyces; species Streptomyces sp. NPDC048297. The sequence goes on along the minus strand of NZ_JBICZA010000001.1, from coordinate 190,753 downwards.
TTCTGCCACCTTCCGCCGAGTAAGTGGCAATATCGCAGCAGGGACTGTGTACCCGCAGTGGGTCTACAGGGGTACGCGCAGTGCCCCGTCGATGAGTTCCGCGGCCTCGGCGGTCCCGGCCGAGCCGCACCGCACCAGGTACTCGCGCACCGCACGGAGTCTGTCGCGCAGCCGCCGCGACTCCATTCCGCGGGCCTGCTCGGCCATCTGCACGGCCGTGACCACCGCTTTGTCGGCGTTGCCCTGACGCAGTTCGATGGTGCTGAGCATGGCGAGCCGGTGCACCCGGCCCCGGTCGTGCGCGGGGTTGTCGACGGCGGCCGCCGCGTGGTCCCGGGCCGCGGCGAGTTCTCCGAGGCTCAGCAGCGCCTCGGCCACCTGCACGTTGACCAGACCCGGCTGGACGTAGCCCGTCTCGTCCGGCTCGTACCCGCGCCGGATGTGTTCGGCGGCCGTCTCCGCGCGCCGGATGCACGACAACGCGCTGCTGGAATCGCCGAGGTGGGCGTACGCCTTGGCCTGCATGGCGTACAGGTCGGAGGCGAGCGCCGGGGTGATGTGCTTGCCGGCGGCGCGCAGCGCGGCCTCGGCGAAGGCGACGGCCTGCCGGTACTCCCGCATGAACAGCGACTGGTTGACCAGCAGCGCGATGACGTACGCCCCAAGTCCCCGGTCGCCGCTGGCCTTTGCCAGCCGCAGCGCCTGGTGGAAGTAGCGCTGGGCGAGTCCGTGCGCGTCGGAGTCGTAGGCGCAGATGCCCGCGATCGCCACCAACCCGCCGGTCGCGCGGTGCAGTTGACGGCCGGTGGCGTCGGCGTAGCTGCCGCGCAGCAGCGGGGCCGCCTCCGCGTTCAGGAAGCCGACGATCCGGATGCGGGTCGCGATGCCGCCGGTCTTGCGGTACATCTGCTCGTAGTGGGTGCGGGCGGAGCGCAGCATCTCGATGTCGGCCGTGGTGACCCGGTGCCGGCCGCCACGCGAGACGTCCACGTCCTCGGGCGGGTTCTCCCACTCCCACACCGGCATGACGGCGGGGGTGCCGGTGACCGTCGGAGCGCCGAGGACATGCGGGCGCTGCTGCTCGTCGGAGCGCCACAGCGCGGTGGCCCGCTCCACGAAGCCGGACAGCGAGCCGGCGTGCGGGCTGCTCGGCTCGCCGGGCACCCCGAGGCCGATGTCGTCCAGGGTGACCGGCCGGTGCAGCCGGGCCGCGAGCACCTCGCAGATCAGGTCGGGCACCTGGCCGCGTGGCCGCTGGCCCTTCAGCCACCGCGCCACGGCGGTGTGTTCGTACCGCAGCGCGAGGCCCCGCCGACGGCCCGCCTGGTTGACGTGGGCGGCGAGACCGGCGTGCGAGATCCCCGCCTCGTCCAGGATCGCGTCGAGCAGTGTGTTGGGCTGCATGAGGTGCCCCCGAAGTCGCCTGGTCCCGACAGCGTAGTGTGTCCGCTTTCACACGGGGTGTGAACGGAGTGCGCGCATCCGCACCGTGTGCGCACTGTCGCGCACAGTGGCGGGGCCGGTTGACTGAGGTGCCTCCCAAGAGGACGGCCAGGCCGCCGGCTCCCCCTCAGAAAGCGGCGGCTTGGCCCGGGCGGACAGGCCCTAGCAGTGCGTCGTCGGCTGCGGGTCCGTGGGGACCTGGAGTGCGGTTCCCGGTGCTCCTGGGGGGTTGGTGTGGGACCTGCCGCGGTCGTTGCGCAGGACGAGTAGTGCGATGTCGTCCGTCGGCCTGCCTGAGGTGTGGTGCAGGAGGGCCGTGAAGACCGTGCGCAGGATCGACTGCGGCGAGACCGGCAGGTCCCGTACGGCCGCGCTCAGTACTCCGGGCAGGGAGAAGAACCGGCCGTGGGCGTCCCTCGCCTCCTCCGCTCCGTCCGTGAAGAGGACCAGGCACTCGCCCGGGAGCAGTTGTCCGTGCGCTGTGGGCTCGAGTTCGGCGGGGAGCGGGAAGAGGCCCAGGGGCGGGAGCGGGTCGTCGCGGCTGAGGGACGCCACGCTTGCGCCGCTGAGCAGGTACGGCCACGGGTGACCGCAGTTGAGGGCGCGCACCTCGCCGTCCCGGGCGATCTCCAGCAGCAGGAGGGTAACGAACTCCTCGGCGACCGGCGGGCCGGGGTCCTGTCCGCTCGCCGGATGGTCGGCGCGCGAGCGCTCCCGCAGATGGCGGGCGTGGGACCGTTCCAACCGCCTTAGTACACCGGCGAGTTCGGGTTCGTCGTGGGCGGCCTCGCGGAAGCTGCCGAGGAGGGCGGCGACGGTGCCGAAGGCGGCGAGGCCGTGGCCGCGCACATCGCCCATGACGACGCGGACACCGTGTTCGGTGGCGACCGCCTCGTACAGATCGCCGCCGACGACCGCGCCACGCTCGGCCGACACCTGGGCCGCCGCCACGTTCAGCCACTCCAGCCGGGGCGGCAGGGGGCGCAGCAGCACGCTCTGGGCGGCGCCCGCGACCCGCCGGGCCTGGCGCAGTTCACGCAGCAGGGCGCGCCGGGCGTGGCACACGAGTCCCGTGCCGACCGCGAAGAACACGGCGCTGGTGGCGACGCGCGCGCCGAACCCGTTCTGCTGGGCGAGCGGGCAGCCGACCTTGTAGCCGACCGCCACGGCCCCCCAGAGCAGGGGCAGTACGGCGCCCCGCGCGGTGGGTGTCCGTGCCTTGATGCGGATCATGCCTGTGGTCCCCCATCCGGGCCCTGACAGAGCAGACGGACCGACCCCGAAAGGCCGGTCCGATTCTGTCGACAGGCACGGCCCGGAAGGCCCGGATCACCAGGGTTTCCCACCCGATCGAGTGAGCCGTCCCGAGCCGCCCCGCATTTATGCAGCTGAGAGCGTGTCCAACACCGCGTCCACACCGGGTCCAACCCGTGCCCGGCACCGCGTCCACACCGGGTCCACACCGTGCCGGGCACCGCGTCCGACGCCCCTGGGGCGCGGGGGCTGTGTTCCATGTGCGGCTCCGCCACATGGGCGCGGCCGGCCGCGGAAGACCCGCAGCCGGCCGCAGCCAGAACCCCGAACGGCGATCAGCCCCTCAGGACCGCACCCGTCCGCTCGCCCGCCAGGGCGACCGCCGCGTCCCGAGCGGCCGAAGCCTCGTCGACGGTCAGCGTCCGGTCCCCCGCGCGGAAGCGCAACGCGTACGCCAGCGACTTCTTCCCCTCGCCGAGCTGCGCGGCGTTCTCGTACACGTCGAACAGCCTGATGGACTCCAGCAGTTCACCGGCGCCCTCGCGCAGCGCCGCCTCCACCCGCGCCGCCGGGACGGCCCCGTCCACGACGAGGGCGACGTCCTGCGTGGCGACCGGGAACGTGGAGATGCTCGGCGCCTGCGGGACACCGTCGCCGACGGCCGAGACGGCGTCCAGGTCCAGCTCCATCGCGCAGGTGCGCGCGGGCAGGCTCAGCGCCTTGACGACCCGCGGGTGCAGTTCGCCCGCGTGGCCGACGACCTTCTCGGTCCCGTCGGCGACGACGACCAGCTCGGCGCAGCGGCCGGGGTGCCAGGGGCCGTACTGGCCCTTGCGCACGACCAGTTCGGCGCCGGCCTCGCGTGCGACGACCCGGGCGGCCTCGACCGCGTCGGACCAGTCGGCCGGGCGGCCCGCGCCCCACCAGCCGGCCTGCTCGCGGGCGCCCGTGAGGACGACGGCGACGTGGCGCGGCTGCTCGGGCAGCGCGGCGTTCAGCTCGGCGAGCTGCTCGTCGGTGGGACGGCCGACGACGGACAGGTGCCCGGCGACGCGCCGCTCCTCGCCCGGCTGGAAGACCAGACCGGTCTCGAACAGGGCCAGGTCGTGCGAGCCCCGGCCGTCGTTGCGGCGCAGGGCGCCCAGCAGGCCCGGCAGCAGGGTCGTACGGAGCGCGGGCTCCTCGTCGCTCAGCGGGTTGGTCAGCTTGACGACACGGCGGGCCGGGTCGTCGGCCTCCAGGACGAGCTGGTCGAAGACCTGCTCGGCGACGAACGGGTAGTTCAGCGCCTCGACGTAGCCCTCGCCGGCCAGGGCCCGGCCGACGCGGCGGTGCAGCCGCTGGCGGTGGGTCAGGCCGCGGCCGGAGGGCGGCTTGGGCAGCGTGGAGGGCAGGTTCTCGTAGCCCTCCAGACGGATGACCTCTTCGGCGAGGTCGTTCGCCTCCAGGAGGTCGGGGCGCCACGACGGGACGGTGACGATCAGCTCGTCCTGCCCGTAGACGTCGCAGCCGATCTCCTGCAGCCGGCGGACGACGGTCTCGCGGCCGTAGACCACGCCCGCGACCTTGTCCGGGTGGTTCGCCGGGACGGTGATCGTGTGCGGCGTGGCGGGGGCGCTGACCTCGGTGACACCGGCCTCGGCCGTGCCACCCGCGAGCAGGACCAGCAGGTCCACGGTGCGCTGCGCGGCGGCAGCGGCGGCCTGCGGGTCGACGCCCCGCTCGAAGCGGCGGGAGGCCTCGGAGGACAGCTTGTGCCGGCGGGCCGTGCGGGCGATCGCGACCTCGTCGAAGTGGGCGGCCTCGATGACCACGCCGGTCGTGGCGTTCGCCCCGTTCCCGGTGTCGTCGTGGTCGGCGATCTCCGTGTTGGCACCGCCCATCACGCCGGCGAGGCCGATGGGGCCGCGCTCGTCGGTGATGACCAGGTCCTCGGCGTGCAGCTTCCGCTCCACGCCGTCGAGGGTGACGAGCTTCTCGCCCTCCTCGGCCCGGCGCACGCCGATGGTGCCCTGGACCAGGCTCCGGTCGTAGGCGTGCAGGGGCTGGCCCAGCTCCATCATCACGTAGTTCGTGACGTCGACGGCGAGCGAGATCGGGCGCATGCCGACCTTCTGCAGCCGGCGCTGCAGCCAGATCGGGGAGCGCGCCTCGGGGCTCAGGCCGGTGACGGTGCGCGCGGTGAAGCGGTCGCAGCCGGCCGGGTCGAAGACCTGGACCGGGTAGCCGAAGGCGTTCGGGGCGGGCACGTCGAGCAGGGCCGGGTCGCGCAGCGGCAGGCCGTAGCCGATGGCGGTCTCGCGGGCGACGCCGCGGATGGACAGGCAGTCGCCGCGGTTGGCGGTGACGGCGATGTCCAGGACCTCGTCGACCAGCTCCAGCAGCTCGATGGCGTCCTTGCCGACCTCGGTCTCCGGCGGCAGCACGATGATGCCGTGGGTGCCGTCGTCGCCCATGCCCAGCTCGTCGGTCGAGCAGATCATGCCGTGGGACGTCTTGCCGTAGGTCTTGCGGGCGGCGATGGAGAAGCCGCCGGGGAGGGTGGCGCCGGGCAGGACGACGACGACCTTGTCGCCGACCGCGAAGTTGCGGGCGCCGCAGACGATCTCCTGGGGCTCACCGGTGCCGTTGGCCTCGCCAACGTCGACGGTGCAGAAGCGGATCGGCTTCTTGAAGCCCTCCAGCTCCTCGATGGTCAGCACCTGGCCGACGACCAGCGGGCCCTTGAGGTCGGCGCCGAGCTGCTCGACGGTCTCGACCTCCAGGCCTGCCGAAATGAGCTTGGCCTGGACGTCGCGGCCGGTCTCCGTCGCCGACAGGTCGACGTACTCCCGCAGCCAAGAAAGCGGGACCCGCATCAGATCTCCATCCCGAACGGCCGGGTGAACCGGACGTCACCCTCGACCATGTCTCGCATGTCTTCGACGTTGTGGCGGAACATCAGCATCCGCTCGATGCCGAACCCGAAGGCGAAGCCGCTGTACTTCTCCGGGTCGACGCCGCAGGAGGCCAGCACCCGCGGGTTGACCATGCCGCAGCCGCCCAGCTCGATCCAGCCCTCGCTGGAGCAGGTGCGGCAGGGCCGGTCGGGGTTGCCGACGGACTCGCCACGGCAGACGTAGCAGACCATGTCCATCTCGGCGGACGGCTCGGTGAAGGGGAAGAAGTTCGGGCGCAGCCGGGTCTTCATGCCCTCGCCGAACAGCGACTGGACCATGTGGTCCAGGGTGCCCTTGAGGTCGGCCATGGTCAGGCCCTCGTCCACCGCGAGCAGCTCGACCTGGTGGAAGACCGGGGTGTGCGTGGCGTCCAGCTCGTCCGTGCGGTACACACGGCCGGGGCAGATCACGTAGACCGGCAGCTCACGGTCGAACAGAGAGCGGATCTGGACCGGCGACGTGTGCGTGCGCAGGACGACACCGGACTCGGTGCCGCCCTCGGGGCCCTGCACGAAGAACGTGTCGGCCTCGCCGCGGGCCGGGTGGTCCGGGCCGATGTTGAGGGCGTCGAAGTTGAACCACTCGGCCTCGACCTCGGGGCCCTCGGCGACCTCGTAGCCCATGGCCACGAAGACGTCCTCGATGCGCTCCGAGAGCGTGGTCAGCGGGTGGCGGGCGCCGGCCGGTACGCGGTCGAACGGGAGCGTGACGTCCACGTCCTCCTCGACCAGCACGCGGGCGTCCCGCTCGGCCTCCAGCTCGCCCTGGCGGGCGGCGAGGCCCTTGTTCACGGCGCCGCGCGCCATGCCGACGCGCTTGCCGGCGTCGGCCTTGGCGTGCGGGGGCAGGGCGCCGATCTCGCGGTTGGCCAACGACAGCGGGGAGGCCGGGCCGGTGTGGGCGACCTTCGCCTCGTGGAGCGCGTCGAGGGAGTCCGCGGCGGCGAAGGCGGCGAGCGCCTCGTCCCGCATGCGCTCGATCTCTTCCGGTTTCAACGCCTCGACCTCTACAGGGTCGTACGACTTATTCGGTGCCGACATCTCTTCCCGTGCTTCCGATCTGGCTGGCTGAAGGTCCCCACCAGCGACTGTGAGACTCGCTGAGACTCCCTGCGGGCCGCGTGCAGGACACAAAGGTGCCAAAGGCCGAGTCTAACGGGGTGGAGGTGTGCGCAGAGCCCGCGGGCCGTCGGGCCCACCCGTCTCCCGCCGCCGCCCTACCCGACCCTTCGGGGCAATTCGAACTCAAACGCCGGTGCGGCCACGGGCAGCGTGAACCGGAACTCGGCGCCGCCGCCGGGGCCGCGGCCGACCGTGATGACGCCGCTGTGGGCCTCGACGATGCCCTTGACGATGTACAGCCCGAGCCCCGTGCCACCGCGCTTGCTGCCCCGCCAGAAGCGGGTGAAGACGCGGTTCATGGATTCCTCCGGGATGCCGGGCCCTTCGTCGCTCACCGTGACCGATGTGCCGGTTTCCTCGCCTTCGCGCGGGGACGCCGAGGGCGTGACGTCAATGGTGACCGTTCCCTCGCCGTGCCGCACGGCATTTTCCATGAGGTTGCTGAGCACCTGGTCGACCTTGTCGGGGTCGGCCCACAGGGCGGGCAGCGGCTGCTCGATGCGCAGCAGGAAGCGGTCGGCGGGCTGTCCGGCGGCGACGTAGGCCTGGATGTGCCGGCCGACGGCCGCGCCGATGTCGACGGGCTGGCGGCGCACCTCCAGGCGTCCGCTGTCGATGCGGGAGATGTCGAGCAGCTCGGCGATGAGCCGGGTGACGCGGTCGGCGTCGGCGTCGACGGTCTCCAGCATCAGCCGCTTCTGGTCGTCGGTGAAGCGTTCCCACTTGGCGAGGAGCGTGGCGGTGAAGCCCTTGACGGAGGTCAGCGGGGAACGCAACTCGTGGGCGACGGTGGCGATCAGCTCGGCGTGGCTGCGTTCGGTGCGGCGCCGGGCCTCGGTGTCCCGGAGCGTGACGACGACCCGGACGACCGGCCCGAGGGGTTCGGCGCGCACGTAGCGGGCGGAGACGAGCACTTCCCGGCCGCCGGGCAGCAGCAGGTTGCGCTCGGGCTGCCGTACCCGGATCGCGAGGCCGCCGTAGGGGTCGGTGAGCTGCCACCAGCGCCGGCCCTCCAGGTCCTCCAGGGGCAGGGCCTTCTCCAGGTGCTCGCCGAGGGCGTCGGCGGCGGGGACGGCGGTGATGCGTGCGGCGGCGGCGTTGAAGCAGACGACGCGGCCCTGCTCGTCGGCGACGACAAGGCCGTCGGGCAGCTGGTCGGGGTCGATGCCGAAGCCGGTATCGAGGCCGGTAGCGAAGCCGCTTCCGGGGCCGGTGCCGGGGCTGGTCTCCGGATCGGTCCCGGGGCCGGAACCGAAACCACTCCCGGGACTGCTCTCCGGGTCGGTCCCGGCGGCGTCGACGGGCCGGGGCGCGGGTGTGCGGCGCACGTCCCGTCCGTCCGGCGCGGTGCTCGTGCCGACGCCACTCATCCCCGTACCCCACCTCTCAGCCGGCGCAGGGCCCCGAGTTCGTCACCCTACTAGCTGGCGGTGACGGAGCGGCACCCTCCGGAGGCGCGCTGTGCACGGGCCGACGCGTACAGACATACGGCGGCGGCGGTAGCGAGGTTCAGGCTCTCGGCCCTGCCGTGGATGGGGACGCGTACGACGGCGTCGGCGAGGGCGCGGGTCTCCTCGGGGAGCCCCCAGGCCTCGTTGCCGAACACCCAGGCGGTCGGCCCGCCCATGGCGCCCTTGTCGAGTTCCTCGTCGAGGTCGCGGTCACCGGCGCCGTCGGCGGCGAGGATGCGCACCCCGGCGTCCTTCAGACCTTGCACGGCCCGCTCGACGGGCACGCCCACGGCGACGGGCAGATGGAACAGGGAGCCGACGGAGGCGCGGACGGCCTTGGGGTTGTACAGGTCCACGGAGGCGTCGGTGAGGATCACGGCCTCGGCGCCCGCGGCGTCGGCGCAGCGCAGCACGGTGCCGGCGTTGCCGGGGTCGCGGACGTGGGCGAGCACGGCGACCAGCCGGGGCCGGGCGGCGAGGACGTCCTCGAACGGCGTGTCCAGGAACCGGCAGACCCCGACGAGCCCCTGCGGGGTGACGGTGGTGGAGATGTCGGCGATGACCTCCTCGGAGGCGAGGTGCACACGCGCGCCCGCGCTGCGGGCCTCCCCCACGATGTCGGCGTACCGCTCCGCGGCCTCGACCGTGGCGAACAGCTCCACGAGGGTGGCGCCGTCCTCGACCCGGTGCCCGGCGGCCTCCCGCACGGCCTGCGGCCCCTCCGCGAGAAACAGCCGGTCCTTCCCCCTGAAGTTCCGCTTGGCGAGCCGCCGCGCAGCACTCACACGCGTAGACCGGGGAGAAATCAGCTCGGGGCTGACGGGGGGCATCCTCTTCTTCACCTTCAGGAGAATTTCGGTGTGCATGTCTTGGGCCGAACAACAGTTTCACTCGCCGACACCGGCGACCACAGCTCCCCAGGGGCGCGGGGCGCTGTCGATTTGCGGCTCCGCCGCGTGGGCGCGATCAGCCCCCACCGGCCCGCAGCCGAAACGAGAGCCGAGGGCCCCAACGGCAGGACCCGCAAGCCATGAAGCCTGCGGGTCCTCAATCACTTCGGCCTAAGCCCAGCGCAGCGTCACGCGGCCTTGGGCGCGTTGACGTCCGCCGGCAGCGCCTTCTGCGCGGCCTCGACCAGCGCCGCGAAGGCACCGGCGTCGTTGACGGCCAGCTCGGCCAGGATCTTGCGGTCGACCTCGATGTTCGCGGCCTTCAGACCCTGGATGAAGCGGTTGTACGTGATGCCGTTGGCGCGGGCAGCGGCGTTGATGCGCTGGATCCACAGCTGACGGAAGTCGCCCTTGCGCTTCTTGCGGTCGTTGTAGTTGTAGACCAGCGAGTGGGTGACCTGCTCCTTGGCCTTGCGGTACAGGCGCGAACGCTGACCGCGGTAGCCGGAGGCCTGCTCGAGGATCGCCCGGCGCTTCTTGTGGGCGTTCACTGCCCGCTTGACGCGTGCCACTTTTTTAACTCCTTGTAGCGGGGCCGTGGAGTGGACTCAGACTCACACGACCCGGAAACGTTATGGGTCCCGGTCCTGACGTTCGGCGCTCACGGGTGAGCACCGCTCACGTCACTTGCCGAGAAGCTTCTTGATCTTCGCGGCGTCGCCCGGGGCCATCTCGGCGTTGCCGGTCAGGCGGCGCGTCACGCGGGACGACTTGTGCTCGAGCAGGTGGCGCTTGCCGGCGCGCTCGCGGAGCACCTTGCCGGAGCCGGTGACCTTGAAGCGCTTGCTGGCACCGCTGTGCGACTTGTTCTTCGGCATAGCGCCGTTATCTCCTCGTCGGTGGCGCTCCGGTGCCCGGTCGTGAAACCGGGCACAGGGGGAGCGTCGCTCTTTTGTCGGTTACATCCTTGGGGACTCGCGTCCCTGGGGATCACGCCTCGGCGGAAGCCTCGGCAGGGGCCTCGGCGGCCTCGGGCTCCGCGGCGTAGTCGGCGTCCGCGGCGTTCTGCGAGCGGCCGGGGTTGGCCTTCGCCTCCGCCTTGCGGGCTTCCTGCGCCTGACGGGCCTCGGCCATCGCCTCGGTCTTCTTCTTGTGCGGACCGAGGACCATGATCATGTTGCGTCCGTCCTGCTTCGGGTTCGACTCCACGAAGCCGAGGTCCTGGACGTCCTCCGCGAGACGCTGCAGCAGTCGGTAGCCCAGCTCGGGGCGGGACTGCTCGCGGCCACGGAACATGATCGTGATCTTGACCTTGTCGCCCTGCTTGAGGAACCGGACGACGTGACCCTTCTTGGTGTCATAGTCGTGCGGGTCGATCTTCGGCCGGAGCTTCATCTCCTTGATGACCGTGTGCGCCTGGTTCTTGCGCGCCTCACGGGCCTTCATGGCCGACTCGTACTTGAACTTCCCGTAGTCCATGAGCTTGCACACGGGCGGACGGGCGTTCGCCGCGACCTCGACCAGGTCCAGGTCGTACTCCTGCGCAAGCTCCAGTGCCTTGGCCAGCGGGACGATGCCCACCTGCTCGCCACTGGGACCGACAAGTCGCACCTCGGGAACGCGAATCCGGTCGTTGATGCGGGGCTCGGCGCTGATGGATCCTCCTCGGTAGCACCACACGGCGGTCTGGCGGACAGCCGCGTAACGTCTGTGTTCGTGAGACCTAACCGCGCCGAAGCATGAAAAATGCCCCGGACGATCACAGGCGGGGCTCCTCGAACTACCGGAACACCGCCGCATGACGCGGGGCGTGCTTTCGGACGGACAGCCGCCGCCTGGGCGACGCATCCGTCTGACCGGTGACCTGCCGTCCCTAAGGATGGTCAGGTGGGAGTTCGAAGCCTCCACTTGTGGGCCGGAGCGCTCGCCGTGAGGCATGCTGGTCCGGCCGGTCGTCACACAAGGTTAGCAGCTCCGGGCAGGAACGGCTAACCGAGGGCAACTGGGGCACGGACGTCCCCGGCGCCTATGGTGTGCGGTATGAGTGAGACCCCTCCTGAGAACGCCGACTTCGACGCGATGACCCGGGACATCGCCGAGGTCCCCGCCGTCGAGGTGATCGTGACGGTCGCCGTCAATCTGATGAGCGCCGCCGCGGTGAAACTCGGGCTGAGCGAGGAGGGCGAGAAGTACAAGGACCTGGACGAGGCCCGCAAGCTGATCACCGCGCTCGCCGGTCTGCTGGACGCGAGCACGACCGAGATCAGCTCCTTCCACGCGGCGCCGCTGCGCGACGGTCTGAAGTCGCTGCAGCTGGCGTTCCGCGAGGCCTCGATCGTCCCGGACGAGCCGGGCCACGGCCCCGGCGAGAAGTACACGGGCCCGGTCTACGGCTAGTCCCTACGACCGGTCCCCGTGACCGGTCCCCACGACTGGTCCTACGACCGGTCCCCACGACTCAGCCGCTCCCCCGCTCACCCGCGCACGAACAAGGGCTCGCCCGGAGGCGTGGTCCCGGCCGGCAGCAGTGCCAGGTCGAGGCCGCGCACCAGGCGGGCCCTCAGTGTTTCGTCGGCGGCCAGGCGCTCGGCGACCGCGCGGGCGGCCTCGGCGGGCCGGCCGGCCGGGTCGAGGACGAGCGCGAGGATGCCGTCGGCCTCGCCGGGGCCCAGGTGGGCGCGGAGCACGGCCGGTTCGGCGGCCACCGCACGGCGGACGGCATCGGCGACGGCCGGGTCGGTCAGCGGGTCGGTGCTGGTGCGGCCCTCGGCGAGCGCGAGCAGCGCGGGGCCGGTCAGCTCGAAGGGCACCGGCCCGGCCAGGTCCAGCACCACGGTGTCCGCCTTCTCGTGCGCGGCGGCCTGCAGCGCCTGGTGCAGCGGTACGGCGACGGGCCGGGCCGCCGGGTCCCAGCGGGCCAGGGAGTCGGTGGAGGTGAAGGCGGGCAGGGCGGTGCGGCCGGCGGCCTTGAGGGTGGGGACGGCCATGTCGCTGGTCTTCTCGCGGCGCAGCCCCTTCTCGTCCTCCTCGACCTCGCCGAGCACGGCGACGACGGGGACGAGGAGCCGGGCGCCCTTCAGCGCCTCCAGGACGGGACCCAGGGCACCGCGGTCCTCGGCCCAGGCGGCGAGCGCGGCGCTCAGCCGGGGGTCCGCGGAGCCGTCGTCGTCGGAGAAGCCGGGGTCGGGAATGTTCTTGTTCGCCACGGTCACCGACCCTACCTTCACGGCGGTCTCAGGATTCCCTGACCTGGACGGGTCCGCGCGCACGCCGGTGCGTACGCCGTATCGTCGGCGGCGTCGCCGTCGGCCACCCCCCTCGGGCCGGGCGGCCGAGGAGGCATCGGTGGAACCCGTGACGGAGCCCTCGCCTTCGGCGGTGGACCGGCAGGCGCTGCTGAGTGAGGCGATGAAGGCGGTACGGGTGCCGGCGGGGGCGCGGGTGTCGGTGGCGGTGCTGGATCCGGACTCCGGGGCCGGCGCGGTCTTCGGGGACGCGGCGTTCGACACGGCGAGCATCGTCAAGGTCGACATCCTGGCCGCGCTGCTGCTGCGGGCGCAGGACGCGGGGCGGCGGCTGACGGAGGCGGAGAAGGCGTACGCCGCGAAGATGATCGAGAGCAGCGACAACGCCTCCGCCTCGGCGCTGTGGCGGGCGATCGGGCGGGCCGCGGGCCTCGACGCGGCGAACGAGCGGTTCGGGCTCACGGCGACGTCGGGGGGCGACGGTGAGCTGTGGGGGCTGACGCAGACCACGGCCGCGGACCAACTGGTTCTGCTGCGGCAGGTGTTCGGGCAGGACTCGGTCCTGGACGCGGCGTCCCGGGCGTACGTCCAGGGCTTGATGGAGCGGGTGGAGGCCGATCAGCGGTGGGGGATCTCGGCTGCGGCCGACGGGGGCTCCTGCGCGTTGAAGAACGGGTGGCTGCCGCGGAGCACGACCGGGCTGTGGGACGTGAACAGCATCGGGCGCGTGAGGGTGGACGGGACCGCGTATCTGGTGGCCGTGCTGTCCGAGGGGACGGTGAGCCAGGCGGAGGGCCGCGCGCTGGTGGAGGCCGCCGCGAGGGCGGCGGTGTCCGCGGTCGCCTCCGCGCCGTAAGGCACAGAGGCGGAGGCGGGGGCGTGCGCGGTCGCGCCGCAGGAGGCCGAGGCGGGGCGTGCGCGTGCGCACCGCAGGAGGCCGAGGCAGGGCGTGCGCGTGCGCACCGCAGGAAGCCGAGGCAGGGCATGCGCGTGCGCACCGCAGGAAGCCGAGGCAGGGCATGCGCGTGCGCACCGCAGGAAGCCGAGGCAGGGCATGCGCGTGCGCACCGCAGGAGGCCGAGGCAGGGCATGCGCGTGCGCCGGCTCGCCGTGGCTCGTCGCGCGGTCCCCCGCGCCCCTCAGCGAGTCGCCCCGCGCCCCTCAGTGAGTCGCCTTGCGGTTTCTCCAGAGGACCACTGCCGCCACGAGCAGTACGCCGCCGACGCTGCCCGCCAGGGGGCTCGCCCAGTCGGCCGTCCGGTCCGGGGCCTTGGGGGCGTCCGGGCCGCTGCCGAAGTACTTCTTGTCGTACGACGCCGGGTGGAGCCCCTCGGGCTTCAGCTTCGCCGCCGCTCTCATGGCCGCGGCCGGGTCGATCATGCCGAAGCCCCGGGAGTCGTCACGGCCGCCTGCCGGGGCGTCGCGGGCCGTGGACTCGATGAGCTTCTTGATCTGGGCCGGGGCCAGGTCGGGGTGGGCCGCCTTGATCAGGGCGGCGGCGCCGGAGACGAACGCGGAGGCGGCTGAGGTGCCCCAGCCCTCGTAGTACTTGTGATCGGGGTCGGCGATGACGACGTTCACGCCGGGCGCGCTGACCGCGGCGTACCAGCGGCGGGTGGAGAAGGCGGCGCGGGTGCCGTAGCGGTCGACGGCGGTGACGGCGATGACGCCCGGGTAGGCGGCCGGGTAGGAGACGTGGTCCCCCTTGTCGCCGCCGTTGCCCGCGGAGGCGACGACGACCACGCCCTTCTTGAGGGCGTACTGCACGGCCTCGTCCTCGCCGGGCTCGGGGTGCGCGGAGTTCGAGTCGTCGCCGAGGGAGAGGTTGATGACGTCGGCGCCGTGGTCGGCGGCCCAGCGGATGCCGTCGGCGAGGGCGTTGCCCCGGGTGGTGCGGGCCTTGGCGCGGGCGGGGTCGCCGTCCTCCAGGATGACCCGCACGGGCAGGATCTTCGCCTCCGGGGCGACGCCCATGATCCCGGAACTCCGGAGGTACCCGTGGCCGTGTCCGGCGATGATGCCGGCCATGGCGGTGCCGTGCCGCGCCCAGGTGCGGTCACCGGGCTCGGCGCCGAAGCCGATCAGGTCCTTGGTGGGCAGGACGTTGCCGGTCAGGTCCGGGTGGTCGCCCTCGACGCCGGTGTCCAGGACGGCGACGGTGACGCCCTTCCCCTTGGTGGTGTGCCAGACCTCGTCGAGATTGAGCGCGGTCAGGGCCCACTGCTGGGCACGGATGCCGTCGGCGTGGGCGGCGGTGGCGGGCAGCAGGGCGAGGGAGCCGGCGAGCAGGAGGCTCGTCGCCGCCCCGGTGACGCGCGTGCGGCGGCGGGCGCTCGTCGATCGGCTCAAGAGGATCTCCCCGTGGCCGGTCTGACGGTCGCGCGCAGCCGGCGTTCGATACGGTCCGACAGGCCCTGGGCCTCGTTGCCGAGGCCGGCCTGGGCGGGTGCGGAGGTGGCCCCGGAGTCGACGGCGCTCGCTGCGGGCTGGGGCTCGTCGACGCGGCGGCCGTCCGCCCAGCCGGAGACGGCGAAGGCGACGACGGGGGCGTCGGTGAGGACGGCGACGGTCCAGCTGGCACGCTGCTCGTTGCCGAAGCGGGCCGCGGCGGTGCCCCGGGCGGCGTACGGGCGGGGCATGAGGTCGGTGCGCAGGTCCAGGTGCTCGTCCCGGAAACGGGCGGCGAGCGCGGACATGCCGGCGGCGTCGGCCTTGGTGAACAGCAGCCCGACGGTGGTGACGTAGCTCTGGGTCGCGTCCGTGTAGGTGGCGCGCAGCAGACGCTGGCAGCCGGCGGGGGCGAGAACCTTGTGCAGCAGCGGGTCGAAGGCGTCGGCGCAGCCGCTGTCGGGGGCGACCGCGATCCGGGTCCAGGTGCGGTCGGCTCCGCCGGGTCCGGCGCCGGTGCCCTGCACGACGGGCGGGAACAGCTGGTCCACGAGGACGCTGTGCCACAGCCGGCCGGCCGCGGTGAACCCGGTTCCGGGCGGGCCGTCCCCTCCGTCGACGGTGAGCCAACTCCCGGTCACGGCACCGCCGATGAGACCGAGGCCGAGCACGAGGCAGGCGGCGGCGGCGACGGTGCCGCCGCGCACCCGCGCGCCCAGCGGCCATGCCCGCCCCCGCTCGTCGTACCCCTCCGGCTCCCCGAACGACACGACGGGCCGAGTGGCCGCGGTGGCTCCCCAGGACAGGGTGGGACCGGGCGCGACCGACGCGGGTCCGACGGCGCGGGCGGGATCGCTCGTACCCCACCCGGCACGGGTCGTGCCCAGGGCGGTCCTGGCCTGCGGCGTCGACCACGGCTGGGCCGTCGGCTGCGACGTCGGCGCGGCGGGAGCGCCGGGGCGGCGGGGCGGTACGGCCGGGACGACGGGCTGTGCTGCGGGCATGGACGGCGCCGGCCGGGTCCGGCCCGTCGTCGCCGAGGTGCGTCCGGCGGGACCATCCGGCCGCGCGCCGGACACCGGCGGGATCGGGCGGAGGGAGGCTGTCGTCTCCGACGGGGTTTCCGCCGGGGCTGCCGGGCGGCCCGGCCTAAAGGGCGGGCGCTGGTCGGGGCGTGGGGGTACGGCCGTACCGGCGTTGTCGCGGCGAGGGGCGTGGCCCGTGCTCGGCGGGGCGTCGGGGAAGCGCGCCGAGGCGCGGGGCGGGGGTGGAGTCACGGGGCCGGTGACGCCGGGCACGGCGGAACCAGAGCCGGTATCGGTACCGGCACCCGTACCGGACCGGGCGGCAGGGGGACGCGACACGGTGGAGGCAGAGGGCGTGAAGACCGAGGGTTCGTCGGCGCTGTCGGCGTAGCCGTAGCCGTCGTCCGTCGGCGCGGGGGCGGCTCCGGTGGCGGTCCCGGGGACGGCGTCGGATCCGCCGCCCGCCGGACCAGACCCGGACCCGGATCCGGTGGCCGTGGGGCCGGTCGGTTCCTCGGGGCCGGCGGGAGCGTCCTGGGGCTCGAACCGGGTGCCGTCCCGCGGCTGGGACGGGGGACGCGGCGGGATCGGGGCGCGGCGCGCTTCTGTGCTCAATGCACCCCCCGTTTCCTCGTGCCCAGGGCCGTCTCCTCGTATACGGGCCCTCTCCTCACCGACCGCGCCCGGGGCGAAAGTCCGGTCCGGGCACCATACCCATACGGCCGGACCGGCATCCCGGTTCAGGCGAACCGGCCGGACGCCCTCCGCGTACGTGCGCGTCACTCTACGGGTTGTCGGGCGGAGAAACAGAACCAGTTCGCACAGCCGGGGCATCTGCCCGGAACGTCCCCCTACCCTGCGGTAATCACGTCTGGCACGCTTCCGGCATGACTGCGCGCGCCGCCGACCGGTCCCGTTACGACCGGGCCACCGCCCATCTCGACGCCCCTCTCGCGATCGTGGACCTGGAGGCGTTCGACGCCAACGCGGACGACTTGGTCAACCGCGCCGCCGGGAAGCCGGTGCGGGTCGCCAGCAAGTCGGTCCGCTGCCGGGCCCTGCTGGAACGCGTCCTCGCCCGGGACGGTTTCCGGGGGATCATGTCGTTCACCCTGGCCGAGTCGCTGTGGCTGGCGCGCTCCGGGTTCGACGACATCCTGCTGGCGTATCCGTCCGCCGACCGGGCGGGGTTCGCGGAGCTGGCCGGCGATCCGAAGCTCGCCGGTGCGGTCACGGTGATGGTCGACGACGTCGCGCAGCTCGACCTCATCGACGCGGCCCGGGACGGTGGGCGCGAACTCGTGCGGGTCTGCCTGGAGTTGGACACCGCGCTGAAGCTGCTGGGCGGCCGGGTGCGGGTGGGGGCCCGGCGCTCCCCGCTGCACTCCCCCGCCCAACTGGCCGAGCTGGCCCGCGCCGTGGCCCGTCGGCCCGGTTTCCGGCTGGTGGGGATCATGGCGTACGAGGGGCACGTCGCCGGGGTCGGGGACGCGGTGGCCGGACGGCCGCTGCGCTCGCGGGCGATCCGGCTGATGCAGGCCGCCGCCCGCCGTGAACTGGCCGCGCGGCGCGCCGCGGTGGTGCGTGCCGTGCGGGCCGTGGCGCCGGACCTGGAGTTCGTGAACGGCGGCGGCACGGGCAGTGTGCAGCACACGGCCGCCGAGGACGCGGTGACCGAGATCGCGGCCGGTTCGGGACTGTACGTGCCTCGGCTCTTCGACAACTACACGTCCTTCAGGGGGCGTCCCGCGGCCCTGTTCGCGCTGCCCGTCGTACGGCGGCCCGGCGTCGGGGTCGTGACCGTGCTGGGCGGCGGCTATCCGGCCTCCGGTGCCGCGGGAACCGACCGGCTGCCCGTGCCGTACCTGCCGCAGGGGCTGTCGTACGACTCCCAGGAGGGGCCCGGTGAGGTGCAGACCCCGCTGCTCGGCTCGCCCGCCGACGATCTCCTCGTCGGGGACCGGGTGTGGTTCCGGCACGCGAAGGCGGGCGAGCTGTGCGAGCGGTTCGACGCCCTGCACCTGATCGAGGGGGACACGGTCACGGCGACCGTGCCCACCTACCGGGGCGAGGGACGGACCTTCCTGTGACCGGCGCCCCGGAGAGCGGTTCCGCCCGGCGCCGGCCCAAGGCGTCTACAGGGGGGTGACGTAGGCGCCGGAGATTCCGCCGTCCACAAGGAAGTCGGTGGCGTTGACGAAGGAGGAGTCGTCGCTGGCCAGGAAGGCGACGGCGGCGGCGATCTCGTCCGCCTCGGCGAACCGGCCGAGCGGGATGTGGACGAGGCGGCGGGCGGCCCGCTCCGGGTCCTTGGCGAACAGCTCCTGAAGGAGCGGGGTGTTCACGGGCCCGGGGCACAGGGCGTTGACCCGGATGCCCTCACGGGCGAACTGCACGCCCAGTTCCCGGGACATGGCCAGGACGCCGCCCTTGGAGGCGGTGTAGGAGATCTGGGAGGTGGCCGCGCCCATCCGGGCCACGAAGGACGCCGTGTTGATGATGGACCCCTTGCCCTGGCGGCGCATGTAGGGGAGGGCGGCCTTGCAGCACAGGTAGACGGAGGTGAGGTTGACCTCCTGGACGCGCTTCCAGGCCTCCAGGCCGGTCTCCAGGATGGAGTCGTCGTCGGGCGGGGAGATGCCGGCGTTGTTGAAGGCGATGTCGACGCTGCCGTAGGTGTCGTAGGCGGTCTTGAACAGCGCCTCGACCTGCTCGGGGTCGGTGACGTCGACCTTGACGAAGAGTCCGCCGACCTCGTCGGCGGCGATCTTGCCGCGGGTTTCGTCGACATCGGCGCAGACCACGTTCGCGCCTTCGGAGGCGAGCCGGCGCGCGGTGGCGAGACCGATGCCGCTGCCGGCTCCGGTGACGACGGCGGTACGGCCGACCAGGCGGCGGCAGACAAGGGATTCGGTCACTGTGCGGGGCCCTCCGTGCTGATGAAGACGTTCTTGGTCTCGGTGAAGGCGGTCAGGGCGTCGGGGCCGAGTTCGCGGCCGAGGCCGGACTGCTTGAAGCCGCCGAACGGGGTCCAATAGCGGACGCTGGAGTGGGAGTTGACGGACAGGTTGCCGGCGCGCACGGCCCCCGAGACGCGCAGGGCGCGGCCGACGTCCCGGGTCCAGATGGAGCCGGAGAGGCCATAGGGGGTGTCGTTGGCGAGCCGGACGGCGTCGGCCTCGTCGGTGAAGGGGAGGAGGACGGCGACGGGGCCGAAGATCTCCTCGCGGGCCGCCGCGCCGTCCGGCCGCTCCCCCGTGAGGACGGTCGGCGGGAACCAGAAGCCGGGCCCGTCGGGGGCGCTGCCGCGCAGGGCCTGGGCGCCTTCGGGGACGTACGACCTTACGCGCTCCAGCTGCTGACGGGAGATCAGCGGGCCCATCTGGGTCTTCTCGTCGGCCGGGTCGCCCACGACGACGGCGGCGAGCGCGTCGGCGAGGAAGGCGCGGGCCTCGTCGTACACGTCCTCGTGGACGAGGACGCGGGTGCGGGCGCAGCAGTCCTGGCCGGAGTTGTCCAGGAAGGAGAACGGGTCGAGGGCGGCCTTGAGGTCGGCGTCGGCGAAGACGATGTTGGGGCTCTTGCCGCCGAGTTCGAGGGTGACCGGCTTGACCAGGCGGGCGCAGCGCTCCATGATCTCGCGGCCGGTGCGGGTGGAGCCGGTGAACACGATCTTGGCGACGTCCGGGTGGTCGACCAGGGCGCGCCCGGTGATACGGCCGTGGCCGGGCAGTACCTGGAGGACGTGCTCGGGCAGGCCCGCTTCCAGGGCGAGTTCGGCGAGGCGGAGCGCGGTGAGCGGGGTGGTCTCGGCGGGCTTGAGGACGACCGCGTTGCCGGCCGCGAGCGCCGGGAAGGAGCCCCAGGCGGCGATCGGCATGGGGAAGTTCCAGGGGGCGATCACGCCGATGACGCCGAGGGGTTCATGGAAGGTGACGTTCCAGCCGCCGGGGGCGGGGATCTGCCGGCCGAGGAGGCGTTCGGCGCCGCCGGCCGCGTAGAGCAGCAGGTCGCGGGCGTTGCCGGCCTCCCAGCGGGCGTTGCCCACGGTGTGGCCGGCCTCGCGGACCTCCAGCTGGGCGAGTTCCTCGACATGCGCGTCGACGACGTCGGCGAACCGGCGCAGCAGGCGGGCACGGTCGGCGGGCGCGAGGGCGGCCCATCCGGTCTGGGCGCGCGCGGCCCGTACGACGGCGGCGGCCACGTCCTCCTCGCTCGCGGCGGGGACGGTGGCGACGACCTCCTCCGTGGCGGGGTTGAGGATCTTCAACTCGTCTGAGTCGGACACGAATCGGCCTTTCACGGGCGTGCGTCGGCGGCGGGGCTCACAGGCGTTCGAAGGAGCGGCGCAGTTCCCAGTCGGTGACCGCGGCGTCGAAGGCGTCGAGTTCGACGCGTGCCATGTTGCGGTAGTGGGCGACGACCTCGTCGCCGAAGGCCGCCTTGGCGATCGGGCTGGTCTCCCAGAGTTCGGCGGCCTCGCGCAGGGTGGTCGGGACGTGCGCGAAGTCGGCGGTGTAGGCGTTCCCGGGGCAGGGCTCGGGCAGTTCGAGGCGCTGCTCGACGCCGTACAGGCCGGCCGCGACGAGTCCGGCGACGGCGAGGTAGGGGTTGACGTCACCGCCGGGGAGGCGGTTCTCGAAGCGCAGGGAGCGGCCGTGGCCGACGACGCGCAGGGCGCAGGTGCGGTTGTCGTGGCCCCAGGCGACGGCGGTGGGGGCGAACGAGCCGGGCTGGAACCGCTTGTAGGAGTTGATGTTGGGGGCGTACAGGAGGGAGAAGTCGCGCAGGGCGGCGAGCTGTCCGGCGAGGAAGTGCCGCATGACGGCCGACATCCCGCCGGGGTCGTCGTGGGAGCCCGCCATGGCGTTGCGGCCGTCGGCGTCGGCGAGCGAGAGGTGGATGTGGCAGGAGTTGCCCTCGCGCTCGTTGTACTTGGCCATGAAGGTGATCGAGACGCCTTCCTGGGCGGCGATCTCCTTGGCGCCGGTCTTGTACAGGGCGTGCTGGTCGCAGGTGACGAGGGCCTCGTCGTAGCGGAAGGTGATCTCGTGCTGGCCGGGGTTGCACTCGCCCTTGGCGGACTCGACGGTGAGGCCGGCGCCGGCCATGTCGTTGCGCAGGCGGCGCAGCAGGGGCTCGATGCGGCCGGTGCCGAGGATGGAGTAGTCGATGTTGTACTGGTTGGCCGGGGTCAGGCCGCGGTAGTTCGCGTCCCAGGCCTGTTCGTAGCTGTCCTTGAAGACGATGAACTCCAGCTCGGTGCCGACCTGGGCGGTGTAGCCGAGCCCGGCGAGCCGCTCCAGCTGGCGGCGCAGGATCTGGCGCGGGGCGGCGACGACCGGGGAGCCGTCCTCCCAGGCGAGGTCGGCGACGAGCAGGGCGGTGCCGGGGTGCCAGGGGATGCGGCGCAGGGTGGCGAGGTCGGGGCGCATGGCGAAGTCGCCGTAGCCGCGGTCCCAGGAGGACATCGCGTAGCCGTCGACCGTGTTCATCTCGGTGTCGACGGCGAGCAGGTAGTTGCAGCCCTCGCTGCCGTGCCGCAGGACCTCGTCGAGGAAGAACCGGGCGGCGAACCGCTTGCCCTGGAGCCGCCCTTGCATGTCGGGGAAGGCCAGGACGACAGTGTCGATCTCACCGCCGGCGACGAGGGTGTGCAGCTCCTCGACGCTCAGCGGGGCGGTGCGCTCTGCCACGGGAGGGCCTCCTTCGGCTTCTTCGCGTGTTGCGGCCGGGCCGGGAGCCATAAGGTATTGCGGAGAACCATTGCTTGGGAAGGGGGCAGGGCCGGATGTCGCGGGACGTGGATCGGGGCGCGGATCGGAACGTGGATCGGGACGCGGATCGGGACGCGGATCCGAGGGGACCGCGCGAGCAGCGGCGGCCGGAGGACGACCGGCTCACGGCGGTCCTGCGGCCGGTGCGGGCCGGCAACGGCTTCGAGGAGGCGCTGGAGCAGATCCTTCAGGTGGTGCGCCTCGGGCTGGTGCCGGGCGGTGAACGGCTGCCCGCGGAGCGGGAGTTGGCGGAGCGGCTCGGGATCAGCCGGGTGACGCTGCGCGAGGTGCTGAAGGTGCTCCAGGACCAGGGCCTGGTCCAGGCGCGGCGCGGGCGCTACGGCGGAACGTTCGTCCTGCCGCGCGCGGACGCGGGCGGCGAGGACGAACTGCGGCGGCGGATCGCGTCGGTCGACATCGAGGACGTGCTGCGCTTCCGCGAGGTGCTGGAGGTGGGCGCGGCCGGGCTGTGCGCGGCGCACGGGCTGACCGGCGCGCAGGCGGTCCGGCTGCGGGAGGCGCTCGACCGCACCCACGAGGCCCCGCTCACCGAGTACCGGCGCCTGGACACGCTGCTCCATCTGACCCTGGCCGAGCTGTGCGGCTCGCCCTCCCTGGCCGCGCGGTACGCCGCGGTACGGGCGACCGTGAACGACCTGCTGGACTGCATCCCGCTGCTGGTGCGCAACCTGGAGCACTCGCAGCGCCAGCACACCGCGCTGGTGGAGGCGGTGCTGGACGGGGACGCGGACGGCGCGCGGGAGATGATGCGCGAGCACTGCGCGGGGACGGCGGCACTGCTGCGGGGCTTCCTGGCGTGAGCCGCTTCTGCAAAGGTACGCGACACAACCTTTGACTCTCTCGGAGGACAGCGTGACCGCACGACCGCTGATCGGTGTGAGTACGTATCTGGAGGCCGGTGTGCGCTGGGGCGTGTGGGAGCTGGCCGCGGCGCTGGTGCCGGCCGGCTATCCGCGGCTGGTGCAGCGGGCCGGAGGGCTCGCGCTCCTGCTGCCGCCGGACGCGCCCGAGCGGGCCGCCTCGGTGGTGGACCGGCTGGACGGGGTGGTGATCGCGGGCGGCCCCGACGTGGATCCGTCCCGGTACGGCGCGGAGCGCTCACCGCGCACGGGGCCGCCCGCACCCCAGCGGGACGCCTGGGAACTCGCCCTGATCCGGGCGGCGTTGGCGGCGGGCAAGCCGCTGCTGGGGATCTGCCGGGGGATGCAACTGCTGAACGTGGCGCTCGGCGGCACGCTGGTGCAGCACCTGGACGGGCACGCCGAGGTGGTCGGCGCCTTCGGGGACCACGCGGTGAAGCCGGTGCCGGGGACCCTGTACGGCGGGATCGTCCCGGAGCAGACGTCGGTGCCGACCTACCACCACCAGGCGGTGGACCGGCTCGGCGAGGGCCTGGTGGCATCGGCGTACGCCCAGGACGGAACCGTGGAGGCCATCGAAGCACCGTCGGCCACGGCGTGGGTGCTGGGCGTGCAGTGGCATCCGGAGATGGCCGAGGACCTGCGGGTGATGCGATCCTTGGTCACCGCGGCCGGTGCCTGAACCAGGCCGTCGCCACGTCGACCTGGGCCCGCTGGAAGGGGCGCAGACCGGGCGGACGCCTGCGGCGGGGCGATGTGGTGCGGTGCGGTGCGGTGCGGGTCACGCTAACCATGCGTGGCGGGCCGACGAGCTGGGCTGCCGACGAATTCCCGCGCGCCGTGAAAGCGAGCCGGTGGCAGCTCGCGTGGCGGCACCGGGTACGCGCCCCTGTGGGCGGTAGACCACGACCGCGGAACACGGCGAGCCGGCAAGCCGGAAGCGGCTCACGACAGCGCCGGACACACCCTCCACGACCAGTCGGCCTCAGCCCCGGAACGCGGCAAGGCGGCAGCGGCTCACGACAGCGCCGGACACTCCCCTCCGGGGGCGGTTGTCGTGCCGAAGGCTGGTCGGCGGCGCCTGCGGGCGGTTGGTGGCGGCCACGTGACCGAGGCACGGCACGGTGACACTGCCCCGGTCCTGACCCCGTCCCCAGCCCCGGCCCGGCCTCGTCCCCGCCCCCGGCGGGACGCCCCCTCACCCCCGTGTCAGCGACAGCAGTTCCCGTGCCGGTCCCGTGGGCCGGTGGCCGGTCGGCCAGACCGCGCGCAGGTCCCGGTGCAGGGCCACGCCCTCCACGGGGATGCTCACCAGACGGCGCATCGCGAGTTCCTCCCGCACGGCGAGTTCGCTGAGGACCGAGGGGCCGGCGCCGCTCACGGCGGAGGCCTTCACCGCGGTCGTGGAGGAGAGTTCGATGAGGGGGCGGGCGAGGCCGCCGAGGGCGGTGTCCAGGACCTGGCGGGTGCCGGATCCGCGTTCCCGCAGGATCAGGGGGGTGGCCGCGAGTTCCTCGGCGGTCACGGGGCGCCGGCGGCGGGCCCAGGGGTGGGCGGGGGCCGTGACGACGATCAGGCGGTCGTGGGCGATGACGGTCGAGTCCAGGCCCGAGGGGACCGCCACGCCCTCCACGAAACCGACGTCGGCCTCGTCGGCCAGCAGGAGTTCCGCGACCTTCGCCGAGTTGCCGGCGAGGAGGGACACGGCCGTGTCGGGGCGCTCGGCGCGCAGCGCGAGGAGCCAGCCGGGCAGCAGGTACTCGGCGATCGTCATGCTCGCGGCGACCCTCAGCCGCGAGTCCCTCCGGTCCCGCAGCGCCTGCGCACCCGCGTCGAACGCCTCCGCCGCCTCCACGACCCGGCGGGCCCAGTCGGTCACCAGGGCACCCGCGTCCGTGAGCCGGGAGCCGCGCGGCGAGCGGTCGACCAGGGCCACGCCGAGCTGCCGTTCCATGGAGCGGATACGGCTGCTGGCGGCCGGCTGCGTGATGCCGACCTCCCGCGCCGCCGCCCCGAGGCTGCCCAGCCGCGCCACGGCCAGCAGCAGCTCCAGCGCGCCGAGGTCGGGCACCCGGTGCGACAGCGAGCCGCCGGGCCGTGCGTCGTCGGTCGCAAATCCCTCGCTCATAAGACCACCTTATGCCCCCATAGAAGCGAACTCCCTGGTCAGGGGTGATCGGCCGCGCGAGGGTGGAGCCATGGTCACCGCAGTACATTCGCTTCCCGCCGTACGCGCCGCGCGCGTGCGGCACCTCGGCCCCAACTGGTACGCCGCGGTCATGGGCACGTCCGTCGTCGGCACGGCCGGCGCCACGCTCCCCGTGCACGCCGACGCACTGCGCGGGCCCTGCACGGTCGTCTGGGCGCTGGCCTCCCTGCTGCTGGCGACGCTGCTGGCCGCCCGCGCCCTGCACTGGACCCACCACCGCGACCAGGCCCGCGTCCACCTCCTCGACCCCGCCATGGCCCCCTTCTACGGCTGCCTGGCGATGGCCCTGCTCGCGGTCGGCGGCGGCACCGTGACCGTCGGACGGGACTGGATCGGCACCGGCCCTGCCGTCGCCGTCGCCACGGTCCTGTTCACCACCGGCACCGCGATCGGGCTCCTCTCCGCCATCGCCGTGCCGTACCTGATGGCGGTGCGGCACCGCGTCGCGCCCGCCGAGGCCACTCCGGTCTGGCTGCTGCCGCTCGTCGCGCCGATGGTGTCGGCCGCGGTCGGTCCGCTGCTCGTACCGCATCTGCCGCCCGGACAGCCCCGGGAGACCCTGCTGCTGGCGTGCCTCGCGCTGTTCGGGGTGAGCCTGCTGGCCACGCTCCTGATGCTGCCGCTGGTCTTCGCCCGGCTGATCACCGGCGGCCCGCTGCCGCTCGCGCTCACCCCGACCCTGTTCCTCGTCCTCGGCCCGCTCGGCCAGTCGACCACCGCGCTCGGTCTGATCGCGGACGACGCCCCCGGGGTCGTACCGGCTCCCTACGCCCGCGGCCTGGAGGTGTTCGCCGTGCTCTACGGGGTGCCGGTGATGGGGTTCGCGCTGCTGTGGCTGGCGTTCTCCGTCGCGCACGTGGTGCGGGCCCGGCGGCAGGGCATGGGGTTCGCCATGACCTGGTGGGCGTTCACCTTCCCGCTGGGCACCTGTGTCACCGGCGCGTCCGCCCTCGCCCGGCACACGGGACTCGACGTGTACGACGCCCTGGCCCTCGGCCTGTACGCCGCGCTGCTCGCCGGGTGGCTCACGGCGTCGGCCGGGACCGTGCGGGGGCTGCTCAGCGGCGAGCTGCTCCGAGGGCCCGCCCCAGCACCCGCGGCGCCTCGGCCAGCGACGGCCCGTACCAGGTGAGGTGCCGCCCGCTGACCAGGGCACAGGGCAGGCCCGGGAAGGCCTCGGGGCCGTCGTCGGCGGTGAAGCGGTAGGGCTCGTCGGGCAGGACGACGAGGTCCGGCTCCGCCGCGCGCAGCTCCTCCAGGGGCACGCGCGGATAGCGGTCGGGGTGGGCCGCGTACAGGTGGTGCACGCCGAGCCGGGCGAGGACGTCACCGGCGAAGGTGTCCCGGCCGAGAACCATCCAGGGCCGGCGCCAGATCGGCACGACCGCCGTCGTAGAACTCGCGGGCCCCGGCAGCGCCGCCCACGCCGCCTCCGCCTCCTCCAGCCAGTGGGGCCGGACCGGCGCGCCGCACGCGGTCAGCACCCGTTCCAGCTCAAAGAACGCCCCCGGCACCGTCCGCACCTCGGTGACCAGCACCTCAAGGCCCGCCGCGCGCAGCGCGTCCAGGTCGGGGGCGCGGTTCTCCTCCTCGTTGGCGATCACCAGGTCGGGCGCGAGGGCGACGATCCGGTCCACCCGGGGATTCTTGGTGCCGCCGATACGGGTGACCTCCAGGTCTACCGGATGGCCGCACCAGTCCGTCGCGCCGATGAGCCTGCCGGGCAGGCTCACCGCGACCGCCTCGGTGAGGGAGGGAACGAGCGAGACGATCCGCATCTCGCGCGACACCTAGCGGGACCGGTCCTGCACGGCCTCGATGTGTTCGGCGACCGCCACCACGATCACCCGGGTCTCCGGGACCGTGGCCCGCCAGCGGTGCCGGACCCCGCCGGTCAGGTAGAGGGTGTCACCGCGGCCGAGACGGTACGCGCGGCCCTCGGCCTCGATCTCGACGGCGCCCTCGACGACGTACATCAGCTCGTCGTTGCGGTGCTGGAACTCGCGGCCGGGGTCGTGGTCGCCGGTGAACTCGGAGGCGTGCAGCTGGTGGTGGCCGCGGACCAGGGAGCGGGTGCGCGGGTCGAAGTCGCCGTCGACGCGGGGCTCGGCGCGTACGACGTCCACGCTGCACGCGGGGTCGGCGGCGGCGAGCAGTTCCACGGCCGTGGTGCGCAGGGCGTCGGCCAGTTTCTCCAGGGAGGTGCGGCTCGGCCGGGCGCGGTCGTTCTCGACCTGGCTGAGGAAGGGCACCGAAAGGCCGGTGCGCTCGGCCACGACGGCGAGCGTGAGTTCCAGCGTGCGACGGCGCCGCCGGACGGCCGCGCCCACCCGCACGGACTGCTGCTCCTTGTGGTCGCCCATCGCTCCGGCTCCCTCCTTCACGCGTCGTGCCGTCTGCCGGGTGCCCCTGATCGGGCGCACTCCTCCTGATGAGTTCTCTGCACCCTATGCATGTTCGGCAAACCGTTTCACGCGCCTGTCACATCCCTGTCACGCCGGCGGAGCCCCGACCTCACGGTTCGCGCCAGTGCGTGGCCGCCGAGCGGAGGGCATGCCCCCTGGTTCAAGGCGCGAACGGGAGCCGGTGTTCCCGGTGGGCGAGGTTCGTGGCGCCGCGTGGTTGGTTGGATCCGGTCCGTGGCCCCGTACACCGCGAGGGGTGGGCGGCGGCCGTACGTCAACGGGACGTGCGGCGCCGCCCACCCCTCGGGTGGCGGTCGGGACGGGTCAGGTCACCCGGCCGCCCGGCTCCCGGCGTCCTTGCCGACGGCGTCCTTGCCGGCGGCGTCCTTGCCGGCGACCGGCGCCCACGTGTCGACCAGGCCCGGGTTCTGCTGCAGCCAGGTGCGCACGGCGTCCTGCTCCTTGCCCTTGCCCGCCTTCTGGATCTGCGCCTCCAGGCCGGTGAGCTGCTTCTCGGTCATCGAGAAGTTCTTCAGCCAGGTGCCGACCTCGGGGTTGTCGGCGGCGAAGCCCTTGCGGGCGAGGGTGTGCACGCCGTCGCCCTTGCCCCAGGCGCCCTTGGGGTCCTTCAGCTTCTTCAGCCCGTAGTCGCTGTACGCCCAGTGCGGCGACCAGAGGGTGACGACGACGGGCTCCTTCTTCGCGTAGGCGCGTTTCAGCTCGGCCAGCATCGCGGGCGTGGAGCCGTCGACGACGTCGTACGTGCCGTCGAGGCCGTACTCCTTGAGGACCTTGGTCTTGAGCATGCTCATCATGCCCGCGCTGGGCTCGATGCCGACGATCTTGCCGCCGAACTCGGAGGAGTGGGCCTTGAGGTCCTCCAGGGAGTTCACGTCCTTCACATAGGAGGGGACGGTCAGCTCCAGGGAGGTGGGGCCGTACCAGCTGCCGAGGTCGTCGAGCCGCTTGCCGTACTTCTTCCAGTACTCGGCGTGCGTGGTGGGCAGCCAGGAGTCGGTCTCGAAGTCGAGCTGGCCGTTCGCGAGGCCGGTGTAGAGGGGGCCGGCGGCGTAGGTGGTGGTGGTCACCTTGAAGCCGCGCCGCTCCAGCAGTTCCTTCCACAGGAAGGTGGAGGCGATGCCCTCGTCCCAGGCGATGTAGCCGAGCCTGATCTCCTTGCCCCTGCCGACGTTCGTGCCGGAGGCCACGGAGGAGCCGGCGGAGGACCCGAAGACGTTCATGCCGCCCGCGACGAGCGCGAGGACGACGATGCCGACGACCGCGACCGCCGGGCGCGGCCGGTACGACCACGCGCGGGTGCGGGCCTTGGCGGCGGCCCTGCGGCCCAGCGGGGACAGCTGGGCGCCGAGCGCGCCGGTCATGCGGTCGAGGTAGATGGCGAGGACGACGATGCCGACGCCCGCCTCGAAGCCGAAGCCGATGTCGAGCTGCCCGATGGCCTCGTTGACCGCGCCCCCGAGACCGCCGGTGCCGACCATGCCGGCGATGACGACCATGGACAGGCCCAGCATGATCACCTGGTTGACGCCGGCCATGATGGTCGGCAGGGCGAGCGGCAGCTGGACGCGGAACAGGGTGTCGCGCGGGGTGGTGCCGAACGCCTCGGCGGCCTCGACCAGTTCCGCTTCGACCTGGCGGATCCCCAGCTCGGTCATGCGGACGCCGGGGGCCAGCGCGAAGATCAGGGTCGCGATGACGCCCGCCGCCGTGCCCAGGCCGAAGAAGAGGATGGCGGGGATCAGCAGGACCATCGACGGCATGGTCTGGAGCAGGTCCAGAGCGGGCCGTACGGCGGCGCTGACGGCCTTGGAGCGGGCGGCCCAGATGCCGAGCGGGATCGAGATCACCAGGGCGATGACCGTGGCGACGAGGACGAGCGCCAGCGTGGACATGGCCCGGTCCCACAGGTCGAGCGAGTCCACGAGGGCGAACCCGGCGAAGGCCAGGACGCCCGCGACCAGGCCTCGCAGCCACCAGGCGACGACGGCGAGGATGCCGGCCATGACCAGCGGGGCCGGCGCGGTGAGAACGGCGTCGATGCCGTCGTACAGGCCCTCGACCACCGCGCGGATCGCGTCGAACAGCCAGGACATGTGGGCGACCAGCCAGTCGACACCCGAGTCGACCCAGTCGCCGATGTGCAGCCTAGGCACGGGCGATCACCTTCTCCCCGTCGTTCTCCGGGTGGTCGCAGGCGGTCGGCTCGCTCTCCTCGTCGCCGAGGAAACCGACCAGACGGCCGCGGGGCACGACGCCCACGAGGGCGCCGTCGGCGTCGAGCACGGCGACCGGGTGGGTCAGCCGGGCGCTGAGGGCGCACAGCTCGTTGAACGGCGTGTCGGGGGTGGCCGTCGCACAGGCGCAGTCGGCCTCGTCGCCGCGCACCTCGGTGTCCATGACGGCGGTGGCGGTCAGCACGCGGGAGCGGTCGACGTCCTGGATGAAGGAGGCGACGTAGTCGTTGGCCGGGCGCAGCAGGATGTCCTCGGCGGTGCCGTCCTGCACGATGCGGCCGTCGCGCATGACGGCGATGCGGTCGCCCAGGCGCATGGCCTCGTTGAGGTCGTGGGTGATGAAGACGATGGTCTTCTTCAGGCTCTTCTGGAGTTCCAGGAGCTGGTCCTGCATGTCGCGGCGGATCAGCGGGTCCAGGGCGCTGAAGGACTCGTCCATCAGCAGCAGGTCGGCGTCGGTGGCGAGGGCGCGGGCGAGGCCCACGCGCTGCTGCATGCCGCCGGACAGCTCGTCGGGCCAGGACTTCTCCCAGCCGGCCAGGCCGCACAGAGCGAGCGCCTCGTCGGCGCGGCGTTCGCGCTCGGCGCGGGGCACGCCCTGCACGGCCAGGCCGTAGGCGGCGTTGTCGCGGACACTGCGGTGCGGGAAGAGCGCGAAGTGCTGGAAGACCATGCTGATCTTCCTGGAGCGGACCTCGCGCAGCTCGCGGTCGCTGAGCGCGGTCAGGTCCTGGCCGTCGAAGCGGACCCGGCCGTCCGTCGGCTCCAGCAGGCCGTTGAGCATGCGCAGCAGGGTGGACTTGCCCGAGCCGGACAGGCCCATGACCACGAAGATCTGGCCCGGCTCCACGGTGAAGGAGGCGTCGATCACCGCCGCGGTGGTGCCGTCGGAGCGCAGCTCCTCCCGGTCGGCGCCCTGTTTCAGCCGCTCCACCGCCTGGTCCGGTCGTCTGCCGAACACCTTGAACAGGTGCTCGGCCTCAAGCCTGGATGACACGCGTACCTCTCGTCTCTGCCGACAGAAAGGGAGCGACCGGCCACCAACAGTTGAACAGGCAACCGGCATCGCTCCGAGGCCGCGCCTGCCCGGGTTCCTTCACCACAAACGCACAAGTGGGCCGCCTCACGGCGATGCGCATACCGCAACGCGTTCCGGTGCGTCCCGGCGCGGGGGCCCGCTGTCGGTGCCGTGCGGCATGATGCGAGCGTGACCGGACGACTGATGCTTCTCGACACCGCCTCGCTCTACTTCCGCGCCTACTTCGGCGTGCCGGACTCCGTGCGGGCGCCCGACGGCACGCCGGTGAACGCCGTGCGCGGACTGCTGGACTTCATCGACCGGCTGGTCAAGGACCACCGTCCGGACCGCCTGGTGGCCTGCATGGACGCCGACTGGCGGCCCCAGTGGCGGGTGGACCTCATCCCCTCCTACAAGGCGCACCGCGTCGCCGAGGAGCACGAGGCGGGACCGGACGCGGAGGAGGTGCCGGACACCCTGGCCCCGCAGGTGCCGGTCATCGAGGAGGTGCTGGACGCGGTCGGCATCGCCCGCGTCGGGGTCGAGGGGTACGAGGCCGACGACGTGATCGGCACGTTCACCGCGCGCGCGGACGGCCCGGTGGACATCGTCACCGGCGACCGCGATCTGTACCAGCTGGTCGACGACGAGCGCGGGATCCGGGTGCTGTACCCGCTCAAGGGCGTGGGCACGCTGCAGCTGACCGACGAGGCGGTGCTGCGCGAGAAGTACGGGACCGGCGGGCGCGGGTACGCGGACCTGGCCCTGTTGCGCGGCGACCCGAGCGACGGCCTGCCGGGC
Source organism: Streptomyces sp. NPDC048297 (assembly GCF_043201585.1). Taxonomy (NCBI): domain Bacteria; kingdom Bacillati; phylum Actinomycetota; class Actinomycetes; order Kitasatosporales; family Streptomycetaceae; genus Streptomyces; species Streptomyces sp. NPDC048297. The sequence continues at coordinate 159,651 of NZ_JBICZA010000001.1, read as the reverse complement.
GTGCCCGGGATCGGCGAGAAGACGGCCGCCAAGCTGCTGGCCGAGTTCGGGGACCTGGCCGGGATCGTCGCGGCGGCCGAGGACCCGGAGGCGAAGCTCACCCCGACGCAGCGCAAGCGGCTCACCGAGGCGGGACCGTATCTGGCCGTCGCGCCGAAGGTGGTGCGGGTCGCCGACGACGTCCCGCTGCCGGACGTGGACACCGCGCTGCCGCACGCACCGCGCGACCCGGCCGGGCTGGACGCGCTGGCGGCCCGCTGGGGGCTGGGCGGCTCCCTGCAGCGGCTGCTGACCACGCTGGAACGGTGAAGCCGATCATGCCCGAGCGGTGAAGCCGATCACGATCGAGCGGCGGATCAGGAACCCTGGGACCCGGCGCCGGACGCTTCGGTGCCGATTCCACGGGAATATTCCGGCAAAGGGATCTCATTCCCCACCCGGGAAAGGCTGTTGACCGAATCAAGATGCTAACTTAGGCAAACCTAACCAATACCGCAGCAGTGCAGCAGGAGGCCGCCATGGCAGAGCGTCCGGGACGAAAGCCGCGCAAGCCGCACACCGCACACGTGGTGCGCACCGAGCGGCTGACCCCGCACATGCAGCGCGTGGTGCTCGGCGGTGACGGACTGGCCGGATTCACGGCGGACACCTGCACCGACCACTATGTGAAGCTGCTGTTCGGGCCCGCGGGCGTCACCTACCCCGAGCCCTTCGACCTGGAGCGGATCCGCGCCGAGTTCCCGCGCGAGCAGTGGCCGGTGACCCGGACGTACACCGTGCGCGGCTGGGATCCCGAGCACCTCGAACTGACCCTGGACTTCGTGATCCACGGCGACGAGGGGCTGGCCGGCCCCTGGGCCACCCGGGTACGGCCGGGTGAGACCGTGCGCTTCATGGGACCCGGCGGCGCCTACGCGCCCGACCCCGGTGCCGACTGGCATCTGCTCGTCGGCGACGAGAGCGCGCTGCCCGCGATCGCCCGCGCCCTGGAGACGCTGCCCTCGGGTGCCCGTGCGCACGCCTTCGTGGAGGTGTCCGGGCCCGAGGAGGAGCAGAAGATCGACTCCGATGTGAAGGTCGTCTGGCTGCACCGCGGGGACCGGCGGGTGGGCGAGGCCCTGCTGGAGGCCGTACGAGCCCTGGAGTTCCCGGAGGGCCGGCTGCAGGCGTTCGTGCACGGCGAGGCGAGCTTCGTGAAGGAGCTGCGCCGGATGCTGCGGGTCGACCTGTCGATCCCGCGCGAGGACCTGTCCGTCTCCGGGTACTGGCGCCTCGGCCACGACGAGGACGGCTGGCAGGCCTCCAAGCGGGACTGGAACGCCCGTATCGAGGCCGAACAGGAGAGCGGCGGCCGGGCGACCGACGGCGCGGCGGCCGCCTGAACGGCACCGGGCGGATTGGGCTGACGGCGCGGGATCGGTGACGGTGCGGGATCAGTGACGGTGCGGGATCAGTGACGGTGCGGGATCGGTGACGGCGCGGGATCGGTGACGGCGCGGGATCGGTCACGGCGCGGGATCGGTCACGGCGCGGGATCGGTCACGGCGCGGGATCGGTCACGGCGCGGGATCGGTCACGGTGCGGGATCGGTCACGGCGCGGGATCGGTCACGGTGCGGGACTGCGGGGAGGGCAGGACTGCTTACAGGGTGGGAGCGGTGACCGCGCGGGATCGCTGAGAGAGCTGGACCGCTGACCGCGCGGGAATCAGCCCGTCCGTGATCAGTCCGTCAAGGGTCAGTGACCGTGCAGGATCGGTGATAGCGCGGGATCAGCCCGTGCGGGAATCAGTCCACGCGGGAATCAGCCAGCGCGCGATCAGCCCACGCGGGAATCGGTCCGCGCGGAATCAGTCCGTGCGCAGGCGTGCGTGCAGATGCATGTCGTGCCAGCCGTCCCGGTGCAGGAATCCGTTGCGCTTGGTGCCCTCCAGGGCGAAGCCGGTCTTCGCGGCGACGCGGCAGGAGGCCGGGTTGGCGGTGGAGTGCAGGAGCTCCAGGCGCATCAGGCCGACCTCCTCGAAGGCCCAGCGGGTCACGGTGGTCGTGGCACGGGCGGCGACACCCCGGCCCCGGGCCCCCGGCACGGTCCAGTACGCCACCTCGGCCACGCCGTCGCCGAGCGCGATCTCGCGCAGCGCGACCCTGCCCAGCAGTTCGTCCGTGTCCGCGTCGGCGACGGCCCACTGGGCGTTGTCCTCACCCTCCCAGGCCGTGCGCCACTCCTCGATCCAGCTCGCGGCCTCCTCCTCGGAGTCGCAGGAGCGGATGTGCCACTGGTGCAGCACCGGGTCCTGGAAGGCGGCGTGGACGGCGGGCGCGTCCCCGGCCCGCCAGGGGCGCAGGACCAGACCGTCACCCGTCAAAAGCACGGGCTGCGGGGCACGGGCGAGGGTTCCGGCGGCCAGCACCGGTGCGGTGAGATACGGCATGATCCGCATCCTGCCAAGGCGGCGGCCCGCACCCCGGCGCTTTCCCGCCGCCGTACCCTTGTGTCCTGATGAGCCGCCGTACGCCTCCCCCGCCCGCCCCGCTCCCCCAGCGCGACGGTGTCGACCCCGTGCGGGTGCGGCTGCCGTTCGACGGGGCGTGGGCCACGGTGCGGGAGCATCTCGTGGAGCGGCTCACCGGCGCCGGGCCCGGCGTGGTCGAGGCGATGTTCGGCTCGGGTCTGATCGTGGGCGCCGACGGCCGGGCGGTGGCGCCGGACGCGCCGTACGAGCCGGGGATGTTCGTGTGGTTCCACCGGGAGCGGGCCCCGGAGGTGCCGGTGCCGTTCCCGCTCGACGTGGTGTACCGGGACGCGCACATCGTCGTCGCCGACAAGCCGCACTTCCTGGCCACCACCCCGCGCGGCTCCCATGTCACCGAGACCGCGCTGGCGAGGCTGCGCCGCGAACTGGGCCTGCCGACGCTGACCGCCGCACACCGTCTCGACCGACTCACCGCCGGGCTGGTGCTGTTCACGGTGCGGCCCGAGGAACGGGGCGCCTACCAGACGCTGTTCGGGGACCGCCTGGTGCGCAAGGAGTACGAGGCCCTCGCGCCGTACGACCCGACGCTCGCCCTGCCCCGGACCGTGCGCAGCCGGATCCTGAAGGAGCGCGGGGTGCGGGCCGCGCGGGAGGTCGAGGGCGAGCCGAACGCGGTGACCCACGTGGAACTGGCCGAACGGCGGGGCGGCCTGGCCCGGTACCGGCTGCTCCCCCGCACCGGTCAGACCCATCAGCTGCGGGTCCATCTGAACGCGCTCGGCATCCCCGTCCTCGGCGACCCGCTGTACCCCGAAGTGACCGCCCCCGTGCCGCCGGGCGACTTCCGGCGCCCGCTGCAACTGCTCGCGCGCAGGCTGGAGTTCACCGATCCGGTCACGGGAACGGAACACCGGTTCGTCAGCGGCCGCACACTCCAGGCGTGGACCGACCCGCAGAAGTAGGCCGACGGAGAGCCGTAGCGGACACACACTCCGCGCTCTCCGCCGCCGCTCACTTCCTCACCGCGTCCTGACTCCCCGCTTCCTCGCTCTCCGCACCCTCGCTCTCCGCACCCTCACTCTCCGCTTCCTCACTCTCCGCGCCACCAACGCAGTACGCGCCGCCACGCGTTCGGGCGGCGGGCCGGTTCCGGGGCGGCCATGGGGGTGGGCGGGGGCCACTCGGGGGCGGGCCGTGGTGCGGCGAGCGTGGGTGCCTGGCTGGGCGGCTCGGGGGCCGGTGCCGGGTCCGTGCTGAGGCTGCCGACCTGCCAGGCGGCCCGCTGCGGCGGGATGGCCGAGAGGCTCGGGGAGTGGGAGACGTCCTGCTTGGGCTGGGCCTCGAAACGCACCGGCAGGGACACCAGATGCCGTGAGGCGATCGAGGAGCGCCAGGTCAGCTCATTCTCGTGGCAGTCGAGCCCGATGTCCGGGAGCCGGGTCAGCAGGGCGTCCACACCCACGTCGGCGATGGCCCGGCCGATGTCCTGGCCGGGGCACTCGTGCGGCCCGCCACCGAAGGCGAGGTGGGAGCGGTTGCCCATCATGTTGGCCCTGGGCTCGGGGCGCACACGCGGGTCGACGTTGCCCGGGGCGGGGGCGAACAGCAGCCCGTCGCCCTTGCGGATGCGCTGTCCGCCCAGCTCGGTGTCCTGCTTGGCGTAGTAGCCGAACACCGTGCTGAACGGCGGCTCGTCCCACAGCGACTGCTCGATCGCCTCCGGCACGGTCATCTGGCCGCCGTTGAGCTGGGCGCGGAAACCCGGTTCGGTGAGCACCATGCGCAGCGCGTTGGCGAGCAGGTTCGCGGTGGCCTCGTAGGCGGCGAAGAGGACGAGCCGCAGGTGTTCGCGGACCTCGTCGTCGGTCAGGCCCACCGGGTGGATGACCAGGTGGCTGGTGATGTCGTCCTCGGGGCGGGCGCGGCGGCGGGCGGTGAGCCGGCTGAGCGCGTCCATGACGTAGGCGTGGCTCTGGATGGCGGTCTCGGTGCCCTTGAGCGCGTCGCGGGCGGCCTGCACCATCCGGTCGTTGTACTCCTCGGGCATGCCGAGGACCTCGCACATGACGGCCATCGGCAGGTGCTCGGCGAACTGGGAGACCAGGTCGGCCCGGCCCCGCTCGCAGAAGCCGTTGACCAGTTCCTGGGTGGAGCGGCCGATGTGGCGGCGCAGGGCGCGCTGGTCGATGGTCGCCATGGCGGCCGTGACGGCGGAGCGCAGCCGCTGCTGCTCGTCGCCCTCGGCGTGCGAGCAGATGGGCTGCCAGGCGATGTGCGGCATGAGCGGGTGGTCGGGCTTGACCATGCCCTCCAGCAGGGGCGTCCAGACGCGGCTGTCGCGGGTGTACTGCGAGGGGCTGCGCACCATGTGGAGGTTCTCGGCGTGCCCGAGGACCACCCACATCGGCACGTCGTCGTGGAGCAGGACGGGCGCCACCGGGCCGTGCTGTTCGCGCAGCCGCTCGTAGAGGTCGTCCAGGACCTCGGCGTCGGGGCCGTAGAGGCGGTGCAGTGCCCCGGGGCCGAGGCCGTGCGCCGGGCAGCCGGGCGGCGGGCCCGGGGTGGGTTCATAGCCGGGTTCATAACCGGGTTCGTGGGCGGGTTCGTGGGTTCCGGTCAGGGATCGGGATTCTGGCGTCACAGTGGTCGCTCCGGAACGGATGGGGTGGGGGTGGGTCGGATGGACACCGGGTCAGGTGAGGGCGCCTGACATGGCGAGGGAGTGCAGGAAGTGCATGAGCGTCATCAGCGCCTCCTTGCTGGAGGCGCGTCGGCGTACGTCGCACTCGACGATCGGGATCTCCTCGGACAGGTCCAGCGCGGTGCGCAGTTCCTCGACCGGGAAACGGGGCGCGTCCGGGAAGGAGTTGACGGCGACGATGAAGGGGACTCCGCGCTCCTCCAGCCGGCCCATCACGTCGAAGCTGACCTCCAGGCGCCGGGTGTCCGCCAGGACGACCGCGCCGAGCGCGCCTTCGAACAGGCCGTTCCACAGGAACCAGAAGCGCTCCTGGCCGGGGGTGCCGAAGAGGTAGAGCACCAGTTGTTCGGTGATGCTGATCCGGCCGAAGTCCATGGCGACGGTGGTGGCCGTCTTGGACTCGGAGCCGTAGTCGTCGTCCACCCCGATGCCGGCCTGGGTCATGGTCTCCTCGGTGGTCAGCGGCCTGATGTCGCTGACGGAACCGACCATGGTGGTCTTGCCGACACCGAACCCGCCCACGATCACGATCTTCACGGCGGCCTGGGCCGTGTGCGGGAGCTGGTCCTCGGTCCGTGGACCTGGGAGGGTGTCAGAGCCGTTGAAGTCCATGCATCACCGCTTCGAGGAGTGAACGGTCGGGGAGCGCCTGGCGGACGATCGGGGCGCGCGCCTGCACCAGTTCAGCCGTGATCAGCTCGGTGATCAGTACGGTCATCGCGCTGAACGGCAGGCTCAGGTAGGCGGACAGTTCGGCCACGGACAGGGGGGCGGTGCAGAGCCGCAGCACCGCGGCCTGCTCGGGGGTGGCGGAGGGCTGCGGTGCGGAGCGGGAGACGATCAGGGTGACCAGGTCGAGTTCCGCCCGTGCCCCGTCCGCGAGGCCGGTGACGGCGTAGAGCCGCTCGGGGTTCTTCGGCGGACGCTCGCCGTCCGCCTGCTGCGGGCGTGGCGGCGGCGGAGGGGGCGGCAGGTCGTCGGGGCGGCGCCGTTTGCGTCGTGGAGGAGTCATACGGTCTGCCCGTTCCGCCGGGGCGGACTGGTGAGATGCGCGCCGATCCGGACGACGAGGTCGCGCATCATGCCGCTCATCCGGCCGGGTTCGCAGGTGACGTCGGCGAGCACGGCGAGAAAGGCGTTGTCTCCCGCGTTCATCAGATAGAAGTAGCCGCCCTCGATCTCGATGACGACGAGCTTCATGTCGCCGGTGCCGTGGATCTCCTGGATGATGGCGCCGGCCAGGCTCTGCACGCCCGCGCAGGCGGCGGCCACGCGGTCGGCGGCGTCGGGTTCGCCGCCGTAGCGGGCGATGCGCAGGCCGTCGGCGGAGAGGACCACGATCATCTGGATGCCCGGCACACCGTCGTTGAGCTGCTTGAGCATCCAGTCGATGTTGCCTCGCTGCTGGATCACTTGAAGTCCCCCTCGTCGTCGGCGCCGGTGGCGGCCTCGGGTGTGAAGTCCGAATCGTCGAGCAGGTGGACGTACTTTTCCGGATGCCGCGTGAAGTCGGTGAGTTCGGGCGCGGTGGCGTCCGCGGGCATGCCCTTGCGCAGGCCGTCCCAGAACGCGTCGACCCACATGCCGGGCGGACGCTCCATCAGCTTCTTGCGCTCGGGGTCGATCTCCGGCTCGGGCTCGGGTTCGGGCTTGGGCTGCGACCAGATGGTCGGCCTGCCCTCGCGCTCGGCGCGCTCGATCTCGGCCTGTTCGCGCAGCCGCTGGCTGAGCGGGGTCTTCATCCGGCTGCGGCGCTGCGGCAGCCCGCCCGCGGTCCACTCGGTGACGACGGGGACGTCGTCCTCCATGGAGATGCCGGCGGGGATGCGGGGGCTGGTGGGGCGGCGCTTCTTCGGCGGGCGCTTCGGGCCTTCCACGGCGCCGAGTTCGGGCATCGGAATGCCGGTGGCGCCGATGCCGTGGGCCGCTCCGACGCCGGGCTCGGTGGTGGTCATGACGCGCGGTACGACGAGGATCGCGCGCACGCCACCGTAGGCGGAGGCGCGCAGCGAGACCTCCATGTCGAACTGCCGGCACAGCCTGCCGACGACGGCGAGGCCGAGACGCGGGTTGTCGCCGAGGTTCTGGGCGTCGTCGAGCCTCTTGGCGTCCTCGATCATCTTCTCGACGCGTGCGCGGGACTCCTCGTTGAGGCTGACGCCGGAGTCCTCGATCTCGATGGCGATACCGGTCTGCACCTCGACGGCGGTGACGTGCACCTTGGTCGAGGGCGGCGAGTAGCGGGTGGCGTTGTCGAGGAGTTCGGCGGCAGCGTGGATGAGCGGCTCGACGGAGGTGCCCTTGATGTTGATGTTGACGATGGAGCTGAGGTCGATGCGCCGGTACTCCAGGATCCGGGACATGGCGCCGCGCAGCACGCTGTAGAGCGACACGGGCAGGGGCCACTGACGCCCGGGGCGGCCACCGCCGAGGACGGAGATGGAGTCGGCGAGCCGGCCGATCAGCGAGGTGCCGTGGTCCAGGCGCAGCAGGTCGTCGAAGACCTCGGGGTTGCGGCCGTGGTCCTCCTCCATCTCGCGCAGTTCCTTGGCCTGCTGGTGGACGATGGCCTGGACGCGCCGGGCGATGGCGACGAAGGCACGCTCGGTGGCGTCACGCATCGAGATCTCGTCGTCCGCGCCCTTGAGGGCGGTGCGCAGCAGGGTGCGCTGGGACTCCGGGAGGTCCCGCAGTTGGGGGTCCTTGTCGATGACGTTGATGAGCACGTCGCGCATCGACTCGCCCGCCCGCAGCCGGTACAGCGCGGTGGGCAGGATCTCGCTGCCGAGCCGGACGATCTCGGCGTCGTGGATCGCGAGGCGGTGCTCCAGGTACGCGGTGTGACGGGCGTGCTCGGCCTGGGCCTCCCGGAGCCTGCGCCCGCGGCGGACGACCTCCGCCGCGGTGACGAGGACGAGGACGGTGGCCACGGCCCCGCTGCAGCCGACGGCGACCCGGGCCGGGGCCGCCACCAGGGCGACGGCGGCACCGGTCGCCGCGGCCATCAGGACGGCGGGCAGCAACAGCACCCGCGCAAGGGGTCGTTCACGGCCACCGGGAGGCTTCTGAACACTCACCATGGATGCCTTCTGAGACGGATCGGCTGGGTGTCGGGGTGCTTGTGGGGGGAAGGTTCATGGAACTGTCGGTATCTTCCGCACATTTGGGAACAGGCGCGCGAATTACCTCAACTCGGTGCACCGCGGGCGAGCTTAGTCCGACCGGATCATCGCCGTGTCATATTCGGCAAGCACCTGAAATCACCCTCGGGACAGGAGTAGCCTCGTCCCATTTACACGCAAGGCATCCATTCGAACACACACAGTAATGGCACGTGGGTATGCGAAAGTAACTCGCTGTGAAGACGAAAAGGGACCTCAGTCCCTGAGATCACCGAGCACGACAGCAAGCCAAAGGGGCGCGGGGCTGTGTCTGATGTGTGGCTCCGCCGCGTGGGCGCGACAAGCCACCGATCACCCGCACCCGCACCCGCACCCGCACCCGCCCGGCGCTGCCTCACCCCACCGACGAGTAGGCCACAACCCCCCTCAGCAGCTGATCAACAGCCTTCCGCGCGGCCTTCGCCACCGTCGAGCCCTCCGCAGGAGAAGCCGCCGAGATCTGCCCCAGCACGTCGATCACCTGCTTGGACCACCGCACGAAGTCGCCCGCGGGCATCTCCGCCTCGCGCAGCACCTCGTCCAGGCCCGCCCCCGAGGCCCACATGTACGCGGCCCAGGCGAACCCGAGATCCGGCTCGCGCTGGCCGACGCCCTCGGTCTGGTTGATCCGGAAGTCCTCCTCCAGGGCGTCCAGCCGTCCCCAGATCCGCACCATCTCGCTGAGCGCGGCCTTCGCCCTGCCGGAGGGCAGCTTCGGCGCCATGGCGTCGTCGCCGACCCGGGACTCGTACACCAACGCCGAGACGCAGGCGGCGAGTTCGGCCGGGCCGAGCCCTTCCCAGACGCCCTCGCGCAGGCATTCGCTGGCGAGCAGGTCGAGTTCGCCGTAGAGCCGGGCGAGCCGCTTGCCGTGCTCGGTGACCTCGTCGCCGCGCAGGTAGTCCAGCTCGGTCAGCAGGGCGACGATGCGGTCGAAGGTCCGCGCGATGGTGTTCGTACGGCCCTCGATGCGCCGCTCCAGCTGGGAGGTGTCGCGCATCAGCCGGTGGTAGCGCTCGGCCCAGCGCGCGTGGTCCTCGCGGTCGTCGCACCCGTGGCAGGGGTGCGCGCGGATCGCGGTGCGCAGCCGGGCGATCTCGCGGTCGTCGGCGGCCTGTGAGCGCTTCTTGCGGGCCCGCTCCGGCGGGATGTGCCCGGCCTTGGTGCGCAGCGCGGAGGCCAGGTCGCGGCGGGACTGCGGGGAGCGCGGGTTGAAGGACTTCGGGATCCGCATCCGGTCCAGGGCCTCGACCGGCACCGGGAAGTCCATGGATGCCAGCCGCTTGACCTGCCGCTCGGCGGTGAGCACCAGGGGGCGCGGGCCGTCGTGGTGCTCCAAGCCGCGGTGTCCGTTGGAGCGGCCGGCGGGCAGGCCCGGGTCCAGTACGAGGGCGAGGCCCGCGTACTTGCCCGTCGGCACGTGGATGACGTCGCCGGGCTTGAGCTTCTCCAGGGCGACGGCGGCCTCGGCGCGCCGCTCGTCGGCGCCCTGGCGGGCCAGTTCGGTCTCGCGGTCCTTCAGTTCGCGGCGCAGCCGCGCGTACTCCTCGAAGTCGCCGAGATGGCAGGTCATGGAGGCCTTGTAGCCCTCCAGGCCCTCCTCGTTGCGCTGCACCTGCCGGGAGATGCCGACGACCGACTTGTCGGCCTGGAACTGCGCGAAGGAGGTCTCCAGCAGCTCGCGGGAGCGGTGGCGGCCGAACTGCTCGACCAGGTTGACCGCCATGTTGTACGACGGCTTGAAGCTGGAGCGCAGCGGATAGGTGCGGGTGCCCGCGAGGCCGGCGAGGTGCTCGGGGCTGGTGGCCCGCTGCCACAGCACGACCGCGTGTCCCTCGACATCGATGCCGCGCCGTCCCGCACGGCCGGTGAGCTGCGTGTACTCGCCGGGCGTGATGTCGGCGTGCTGCTCGCCGTTCCACTTGACGAGCTTTTCCAGCACGACGGAGCGGGCGGGCATGTTGATGCCGAGCGCGAGGGTCTCGGTGGCGAACACGGCCTTGACCAGGCCGCGCACGAACAGCTCCTCGACGACCTCCTTGAAGGTCGGCAGCATGCCGGCGTGGTGGGCGGCGATGCCGCGCTCCAGGCCCTCCAGCCACTCGTAGTAGCCGAGGACGTGCAGGTCCTCCGTGGGGATGGAGGCGGTGCGCTCCTCGACGAGGGAGCGGACCTTCTCCCGCTCGTCCTCGTCGTTGAGCCTGAGGCCCGCGTACAGGCACTGCTGGACGGCCGCCTCGCAGCCGGCCCGGCTGAAGATGAACGTGATCGCGGGCAGCAGGCCCTCGGAGTCGAGGCGCTCGATGACCTCGGGACGCCCGGGGGTCCACACCCGCGAGCGCTGTCTGCGTTCGCGCTCGCGGTCGGCCTCGCGCATCGCACGTCCGCGCCGGCGGTCCTGGTAGGAGGGCCGGCTGGCCTCCATCCGGGCGAGGCGGACGAGGTCGGGGTTGACGGCCCTCTTGTGGCCCTCGCCCTCCTCGAACAGGTCGTACATCCGGCGTCCGGCGAGCACGTGCTGGAACAGCGGCACGGGCCGGTGCTCGGAGACGATCACCTCCGTGTCGCCGCGGACGGTGTCCAGCCAGTCACCGAACTCCTCGGCGTTGGACACGGTCGCCGACAGTGACACCAGGGTCACCGACTCGGGCAGGTGGATGATCACTTCCTCCCAGACGGCGCCGCGGAAGCGGTCGGAGAGGTAGTGCACCTCGTCCATGACCACGTAGCCGAGGCCGAGGAGGGTCTGGGAGCCGGCGTAGAGCATGTTCCGCAGCACCTCGGTGGTCATCACGACCACCGGGGCGTCGGAGTTGACGCTGTTGTCACCGGTGAGCAGGCCGACCTTGTCGCTGCCGTAGCGACGGCACAGGTCGGCGTACTTCTGGTTCGACAGCGCCTTGATGGGTGTCGTGTAGAAGCACTTCTTGCCCTGTCTCAGGGCGAGGTGGACGGCGAACTCGCCCACGATCGTCTTGCCGGATCCGGTGGGGGCGGCGACCAGTACGCCCTTGCCGTCCTCGAGTGCCTGACAGGCCTCGACCTGGAAGGCGTCGAGTCCGAAGTCGTACATCTCGCGGAAGGACGCGAGCGCGGTGGCCTGCTCGGCTGCCCGCAGGCGGGCTGCCGCGTACCGCTCGGCGGGTGAGAGGTCCTCTGTCATCGTCTTTCGAGCGTACCGGGCCGCACTGACAACAGGACGATCATTATCCGTCCCGGTCCCGTGCGGGCCCGCGCACATGCGTGAGGGGCCGGACGGGAGTTCCGAAGTTCCCGTCCGGCCCCTCACGCATGCCGTGACCTGTGTGCCGTGCCGGGCGGCTCAGGTGATGTCGTCGTAGCCGTTGTACTTGCCCGAGTGCGTGCCGTCGACGCCCGCGCCTTCGGGCAGGGCCGAGGCGGCCGGGACGGGTTCCACGTCGTCGAGCGCCTGCGGGGTCAGGTCGAGGGAGGAGGCCTCGTCGTCGTCCAGCTCCGCGTCGGGGTTGGCGCGTCCGCGGCGGCGGTCGTTGAGGATGGAGATGCCGACCGCGATGAAGTACAGCACCACGATGGGGCCCGCGAGCGCGATCATGCCGAAGGGGTCGGTGGTGGGGGTCGCCACGGCACCGAAGACGAAGACGCCCATGACGACTCCGCGCCACCAGCCGAGCATGCGGCGTCCGGACACGATGCCGACGAAGTTCAGCATGATCAGCAGCAGGGGCAGTTCGAAGGCGCCGCCGAAGATGAGGATCATCCGGACGATGAAGTCCAGGATCTTGTCCATCGGCAGGATGTTCGCCGAGCCCTCGGGCGTGATCCCGAGCAGCACGCGCATGCTGATGGGCAGGATCGTGTAGGCCAGCCAGGCACCGGCCAGGAAGAGCGGCGCGGCCGCGGCGACGAACGCGTACGTGTACTTGCGCTCGTGCTTGTGCAGGCCCGGCGCGATGAACGCCCACAGCTGGTACAGCCAGACGGGGCTGGAGATGATCACGCCCGCCATGAAGCAGACCTTCACCGTGGTGGTGAAGGGGGACAGCAGGTCGGTGTAGGCGATGACGGCGCAGTGGCCGCCCGTGGACTCACCGAGGCCCTTGGTGCAGCGCGGGACCGGATGCATGAGGAAGGACATCAGGTCCTGGCTGTAGAAGGCGACCACCACGGAGACCACCGTGATCGCCAGCATGCCCTTCGCGAGCCGGTTGCGCAGCTCCCGGAGGTGCTCCACCAGGGGCATCCGCCCCTCGGGGTCCTTCTCTTTCTTGCGGGCAGACTTGAGCAACCCACGTCCTCATCTCGTGCGGCAGGCCGGGGGATCCGGCCGCGTGTCAGCGCTGGGTGGTGTCCGTCGGCTCGTTGACCGGGCGCGAGCTGCTCACGTCGCCGGGGGCCGCCTGGATGGTGCGCTGGGCCGGGGGCTCCTCCTTGGTGCTCGGCTGGGCGGCCGGGGCGGAGGTGTTGCCCTCCTCCTTCATCGCCTTGGCCTCGCTCTTGAGGATGCGTGCGGACTTGCCCAGCGAGCGGGCCATGTCCGGAAGCTTCTTCGCGCCGAAGAGAAGAAAGACGACGACGAGGATGAGAATGATCTCGGTAGGACCGAGCCTTCCGATCATGAGTGTTTACCTTCTCACCGAGGCGACTGGGTGGGTGCTGTCCGACCTTTCGGACATCCGTCCGAGCGATCGTGCTGGCAGCGATCGTAACGCTCAGGGGTAAACGGCGGGCAATCCCCGTGCGTACTCCCGGTCAGCGGTACGCGCCTCGCTCTTCGCACCGCGAAATGCAGCGTACCTGGCCCGGTGGGCGGCGTGACAGGGCGAAGCGATACAAAACGCGTGCATCACCGCAGCCCAGGCCGTCACTGTACGTGTCACAGAGTGTCGGCGGTGCGGGCCGCGCCGACCGCCGCGCGCTCCAGGTCCTCGGCCGCCCTGTTGATACGGCGCGCGGAGTCCGCGACCTGCGCGCCCAGGCGCCGGGCCTCCAGGAACACCCGGACGGCGAGCACCCCCAGGACGGCGAGACCCAGGAAACCCACGGCTACCGCGAACATCGGCCAGAACATGACACCGAGCCTAGACCGTCCTACACGGTGGAGTGCAGCCGCAGGGTGCTGACACCGCCGCCGGTGAGCAGCTCGACGATCCGCTCTCCCGCGGGCTTGCGCACCGAGGCACCGCAGTCGGGGCAGGTGAAGGAGTAGAACGTCGTCCGGCTGCTCGCGCCGATCGCCAGGCGCAGAGCACTCGCGGCGAGCTCGAAGCGGCCCCGGCAGTCCGGGCAGCCCGCCCTGAACACCACGGGGACCACTCTGCGCATCCCGGCGAAGGCCGCCGCCACCGACATCTGACCCACGTCACCCGCACCCGGCATCGCAGACTCGTTCAAAGCCCTCGCTCCTGCCTCTCGTACGACCCGTCATGAACCGCGTGCGCCGCCACGGGCGCGCTGTCGTAGGCCTCCAGCGCCCCGCCGGCCGCCTGCCGGGCGCTGTCGGCCAGCTCGGGCGGCGAGACGATCCGGCCGTCGCGGCCCAGCCGCAGCGCGAGGCGCCGCAGCGAGGCCGGGTCGGGGGTACGCAGGGTGATCCGCAGCCCGCCGTCGGGCAGTTCGTCGGCGCTGTCGTGCGGGTAGTACTCGGCGACCCACCGGCCGCCCGGGGCCACCTCGATCACGACCTCCGGGTCCTCCGCCGCGGGCTGTACCAGGGCCTCGGACAGGTCGCGCAGTTCTATCTCGGGCGGCGCGGACGGCTCGTCCAGGACCCGGATCTCCGCGACCCGGTCGAGCCGGAAGGTGCGCCGCGCCTCGGAGCGCCGGCACCACGCCTCCACATAGGTGTGGCCGACGCTGACCAGGCGGATCGGGTCGATCTCCCGCTCGGTGACCTCGTCACGGGCCGGCGAGTAGTAGCGGATCCACAGCCGGCGGCGCTCGGAGATCGCCCGGTCGACGTCGGCGAAGACACCGCCCTCGGACTCGAACGTCACCGACAGTCGGGCGCTGGCACCGGCCGCCTCACCGGCCGCCCCCTCCACCTTGGCGGTCGCCCGCAGCAGCGCCTGGCGGTCGCTCTCCCGCAGTCCGGGCAGCGTGGAGACCGCGCGGGCGGCGACCAGCAGGGCGGTGGCCTCGTCGGCCGCAAGGCGCAGCGGCTCGGCCGCCTCCTCGCCGAGCGCGGCCGGGTTGTGCCACCAGATCCGCTCGCCGTCCGTGTCGATGTCCAGCAGATCGCCGCCGCGGAAGCTGGTGCCGCACATGGGCAGCAGATCCAGGTCGGAGACCAGCTCGTCCTCGGTGATCCCGAAGGCGCGCGCGACGTCCGCGATCCGGGCACCGGGACGCTCACGCAGATACGTCACCAGGGAGAGCATCCGCCGGGTCTGGTCGATGGCACTCGCGGGCCTGACCGGTTTTCCTGCCATGGTTCTTCCGCTCCCCCTCAGCCCTTGGCCACGGCACGCAGCCGGTCAACCACGTCCGCGCGCAGCTCGGCCGGCTCCAGCACCACGACGTCCGGGCCGAACTCCACCAGCCAGGCGTCCAGGCCGTGCCCGTACGGAATCTCCAACTCGTCCCACCCGTCGCCGAGTTCCCGGACCCGGGTGGCCTTCGCCCGAAGGGGGTAACCGGCACCGGCGCGCAGCCGGATCAGCGCCGACCGGTCGGCGATCTCGCCCGCCCAGCCGGCGACGGTCTCGCGCACGGTGACGACATCGGGCACGGCAGCGGTGAAGCCCGTACCGCGCGAGCGGACCTTGCCGGTGATCCGGGACAGCCGGAAGACGCGCTCGGCGCCCCGGTCGCGGTCCCAGCCGGCCAGGTACCAGTGGCCGCGCCAGCACTCCAGCGCCCACGGCTCGACATGCCGGGGCTCGGGGCGGGCGGCGGAGGCCTTGCGGTAGTCGAAGACGACCGTGCGCCGGTCGCGGCAGGCCAGCATCAGCGGCTCGAAGGCGGCCTCGTGCACCGGGATGCGCGGCTCCAGCGCGCCGTGCGCCTCGTACGGGTCGACGTCCTCGGGCAGACCGGCCGCGCGCAGCTTCTGCAGGGCGCCGCTGGCCGCACCGGCCAGACGCGCCTGCTGCCACACCTTGGCGGCCAGGCCCAGAGCGGCGGCCTCCTCGGCGTCCAGGGTGATCGGCGGCAGCCGGTTGCTGTCACGGCGGGCGAGATAGCCGACCTCGCCGTCGAGGTTCTCGACGGTCTCGATGACCAGCCCCAGCTCGCGCAGGTCGTCCTTGTCCCGCTCGAACATCCGGTTGAAGGAGTCGTCGCCACCCGCCTCGAGGTACGCCTCGATCGAACCGCGCAGCTCACGCTTGCTGAGCGGCCGCCGTGTGCCGAGCAGACACAGCGCGAGGTTCATCAGCCGCTCGGCCTTGGCAATGGCCATCGACGCCCTTCGCCTCCCTGAAGTGGTCCCGATCAACGACCGTACCGCTCCGGAGTGTCGCGGCAAAAGCCGAAGCCGGGAAGGCGACCGGTCACGGACCGCGAAGAGCACGGCGAAGGGGCCCGTGCGAACAGCACGGACCCCTTCACTGCCATGTCCGGTCGGCTACCGCCAAGTCCGGTCAGCGCTTGCCGACGCCCACCAGGTCGCAGACGAAGATCAGCGTCTCGCCCGGGGCGATACGGCCGCCGGCACCACGGTCGCCGTAGGCGAGGTGCGCCGGGATGACCAGCTGGCGGCGACCGCCGACCTTCATGCCCTGCACACCCTTGTCCCAGCCCTGGATGACCTGGCCGACACCGAGCTGGAAGTCCAGCGGGGTGCCCCGGTTCCAGGAGGCGTCGAACTCCTCGCCCGTGGAGAACGCGACACCGACGTAGTGAACCTTGACGAAGTCGCCGGCCGCTGCGACCTCGCCGTCACCCTCCCAGATGTCCTTGATCTCGAGGTCCGCCGGGGGCTCTCCGCCCGGGAAGTCGATCTCGGGCTTATCGATGTTCACGTCAAAAGCTCCTGCTTGTGTACGACACGAATCACGGACAGTCTGTCATCCCCGCAGGCCCCCCGCCCGCCCTGGGCCACCCCGCCACAGCGGAGCGTCACATCGCCGCCAGGATGTCCACCGTGAACACCAGCGTCGACCCCTTCTTGATGACACCACCGGTCGGCGGCGTGTCGCCGTACCCCAGATCCGGCGGCACGACGACCAGGACCCGGCTGCCCACCTTCTTGCCGGTCACCCCCTGCGCCAGACCCTTGACGATCTGCTGCATCTGCTCCACCGGGAACTGGCTCAGCCGGCCCGAGCCGTACGTCCGCTGGAACGTCTTGCCGCCGTCCCACACCAGCCCCTGGAACTGGCACAGGATCGTCTGGTCCGCCTTGACCTCCTCGCCGTCACCCTCCAGGACGTAGTCCGACACCAGCCGCTTCGGCGGGTCCGTCTTCGGGACGGTGACCGAGGGCACCTTGCCGTCGGTGTTCGTCCCCACCTTCGGCAGCGCCGCGTCGGTCTGCGGAACCTCCGTCCCCTTCACCGAACTCTTCGAGTTGAACGAGTCGATCACATCGATCACGAACACCAGCGTGTCGGTGCCCTTGATACCGGCCTGCGGATTACCCGACTTGCCGTAACCCCAGGTCGGCGGCACCGCGATCTGCACCCGGCTGCCCGTCTTCTTCCCCGCCAGCGCATACCGCCAGCCGTCGATGATGCTGCCCTGCGCGAGCTGCATCACCAAGGGCCGGTGCCGGTCGTAGGAGTTGTCGAAGACCTTCCCGGTGCTCCAGATCTGACCCAGGTAGTTCGCCTGGATGAAGTCGTTCTCCGCGATCGTCCGGCCACCGCCCACGATCACCGCCTTGACCGCCAGGTCTGCGGACGGATCACCCGTCCCCTTGGCGACCGTCGGCTTCTCACCGAACTTCGTACCCGCCGTGATCGCCGGCAGCGGCCCCTCCACGATCTTCGGCGGGGGCGCCGCGGACACCGACGGCGACGGCGACGCACCCGCCTTGTCGGAGCCCGACTTTCCGTCACCGCACGCGGCGAGCGTGACCAGACCTGCGGGTACTGCGGCCAGGAGAAGTGAACGTCGGCGCACGGAGATGCCTCGTAATCGGTCGATCTTGCGGAATGGCGTGCGCGCAACTCTACGACGCGAGAAGAGCGCCGTACGGGAAACGTACGGCGCCCGTGTGGCGTTCCGGCGACGACCCGCCCGAACGCTTGACACACCCTCTCTCGTCACATTCCGGCGATCAGCTTCTCCACCCGGTCGTCCACCGAACGGAACGGGTCCTTGCACAACACAGTGCGCTGCGCCTGGTCGTTCAGCTTCAGATGCACCCAGTCGACCGTGAAGTCCCGGCGCTGCTCCTGCGCCCGCCGGATGAAGTCACCACGCAGCCTGGCCCGAGTGGTCTGCGGCGGAACCGACTTGGCCTCGAAGATCTTCATGTCGTTGCAGATCCGCGTGGCCTGGCCCCTGCGCTCCAGCAGATAGTAGAGACCACGACGACGGTGGATGTCGTGATACGCGAGGTCTATCTGGGCGACCCGCGGATGCGACATCGTCATGTTGTTCTTCGCCCGGTACCGCTCGATCAGCTTGTACTTCATGACCCAGTCGATCTCGGTGCCGATCCGGTCGAGCTCCTCGGTCTCGATCGCGTCCAGCGTACGGCCCCACAACTCCAGGACCTGCGCGACCGTACCCGTGCGGATGCCACGGCGGTCACAGAAGTCCACGGCCTTGTCGAAGTACTCGCGCTGCACCTCAAGCGCCGACGCCTCCCGGCCACTGGCCAGACGCACCTTGCGCCGGCCCGTGATGTCGTGGCTGACCTCACGGATCGCCCGGATCGGGTTCTCCAGCGTCAGATCACGCATCACCGTGCCCGCCTCGATCATGCGCAGCACCAGGTCGGTCGCCCCGACCTTCAGCAGCATCGTCGTCTCCGACATGTTCGAGTCGCCCACGATGACATGCAGACGGCGGTAACGCTCGGCGTCCGCGTGCGGTTCGTCGCGCGTGTTGATGATCGGACGCGAACGGGTCGTCGCCGAGGAGACGCCCTCCCAGATGTGCTCCGCACGCTGGCTCACGCAGTACACGGCACCACGCGGCGTCTGCAGCACCTTGCCCGCGCCGCACAGCAACTGCCTGGTCACCAGGAACGGAATGAGAATGTCCGCGAGACGGGAGAACTCCCCGTGCCGCGCCACCAGATAGTTCTCGTGGCAACCGTAGGAGTTGCCCGCCGAGTCCGTGTTGTTCTTGAAGAGGTAGACGTCGCCCGCGATTCCCTCCTCGTGCAGGCGTCGCTCCGCGTCCACCAGGAGTCCCTCGAGAATGCGCTCGCCGGCCTTGTCGTGGGTGACCAGTTCGGTCACATTGTCACATTCGGGTGTCGCGTATTCCGGATGTGAGCCCACGTCGAGATAAAGCCGGGCACCGTTGCGCAGAAAAACATTGCTGCTTCGGCCCCATGACACGACACGGCGGAAGAGGTACCGCGCCACCTCGTCAGGAGACAGGCGGCGCTGTCCCCTGAACGTGCACGTGACGCCGTACTCGTTCTCCAGCCCGAAAATGCGGCGGTCCATGACTGAACATTACGCCCGATCCCCTGAGCTGAAACGGGGTTCGGCAGCACGATTTGGATCATTTTCCGATGACGCCGCAACAACCCCGTCCCGCACGGGAGCTGCGAGGACCCTCCCCGTCGCCAGCAGGACCAGCAACGACACCGCCCCCGCCACACCCGGCAGCGCGAACCCCCACACCGCCCCGCCCGCCTCCACCACCGGCCCCGCCAGGCCCGTTCCCACCGAAGCGCCCACCGTGAACGTCGTCACCAGCCACGAGAAAGCCTCGGTGACCGTCCCGCCCGGCGCATGCCGGTCCACGATGATGAACGCACACGCGATGCACGGCGCCAGGAACACCCCCGACACCACCGACAACCCCACCATGGCCACCACCCCAGGCATCAGCGTCAACGGCAGATAACACACCGCCAAAAGCGCCACCAGCACCCGCAGTCGCCGCTCCGGCACACCACCCCACTGCCGCGCCCCGTACACCACACCCCCGAACAGCGCACCCAGCCCCAGCCCCGCCATCAGCCAGCCGTACACCGCGTCACCACCATGGCCGTCGGCGTACGACACCGAAGCCACCGTGATCGAACCCAACGCGATCCCCACGAAGAAGAAGGCACCCAGCAACGCCAGCAGCCCCGGCGAACGCAGCGCACCCAGCCAATGCGCCTCCCGCGGCGCCGAACGCCACGCACGCGAAGGCCCCGACACCACCACCGACAGGGCCCCCAGCACCCCCACCGCGTTCAGCACCAGCAGGGCGGCCCGCTCCGACCACAGCGACGCGCACACGGTCACCAGCAACGGGCCCACCGTGAACATCACCTCCTGCGCGATCGCGTCCATCGCGTACGCCGTGTGCACCTGCTCCTCACGGCGCAGCACCGACGGCCACAGCGCACGCAGCCCGCCCTCCAGAGGCGGCGCGAACAGACCCGCCGCCGCGACGGCCACGTACGCCGACGGCAACGGCTCGATACCCGAGAACGCGAACACCGACATGGCGAACGCCGACACCACCGCCGCGGGCAACTGCACACGCGGCTGCCCGTACACATCCACCAGCCGGCCCAGAACCGGCTGACCGACCGCGTTCGCCACGCCGTACACCGCCGCCAGAGCACCCGCCAGGCTGTACGTGCCACCCTGGGCCCGCACGAACAGCACCAGGGCGATCGCCGCCGTCGCGTTGGGCAGCCGGCCCACCAGGGTTCCGGTGAGCAGCCGCAGCGCGTGTCTCGCCCTGAGGATCTCCAGATAACCCGTGGCCATGCCCTGCCCCTCACCAACCGCCCCGGAACGCCGAAGCTCCGAAGTGTTACGTATAACGTCGTCTCCCATACGTACCATGTGCGCTGTTCACCCGTCCAGACGAAGGAGCAGGCACACGGTGGCACGCAGCAACACGCGACCGACCAGCCGTGACGTCGCCCAGGCAGCCGGAGTCTCCCAAGCCGCCGTCTCACTCGTCCTCGGCGACAAATGGCGCGGCCGCGTCTCCGAGACCACCGCCGAACGCGTCCGCGAAGCCGCACGCGACCTCGGCTACCGGCCCAACCTCGCCGCCCGCAACCTCCGCCTCGGCCACACCCGCACCGTCCTGCTCGTCGTCCCCGCCCTCACCACCGAATTCTTCGCCGGCGTCTACACCGGCGCCGCCCGCATCGCCGCCCAGCACGGCTTCGGCGTCGTCCTCTACCCCTCCCCCCAAGGCATCGGCCCCGCACGCGACCCCTTCGCCTCCGCACAAGCCGCCCTCGACGGCGTCATCGCCTCCTCCATGGCCGCCGACGCCCTCACCGCCATCCGCGGCGACCAACTCCCCCTCGTCATGCTCGACAGCGACCCCCACGGCAGCCTCGGCGCCGCCACCGTCAACCTCGACATCGCCGACGGCGTCCGCCAGATCACCGACCACCTCCTCGGCCTCGGCCACCGCCACATCCTCCACCTCGCCGCCGACGTCCCCTCCTGGACCTTCGACGTCCGCGCACAGGAACTCACGGCCCGCCTCGCCGCCGTACCGGGCACACACCTGCGAACCGCCGCCGCCCCCATCTCCATCGAAGGCGCCCGCACCGCCACCGAAACCGCCCTCACCGCACCCGGCCCCCGCCCCACCGCCATCATCTGCGACGACGACAAACTCGCCGCCGGCGCCTACAAAGCCCTGCGCCGCCTCGGCCTCAAAGTCCCCGACGACGTCTCCGTCACCGGCCTCGACGACCTCGCCCTCGCCACCGCCATCGACCCCGAACTCACCACCGTACGACTGGACGCCGAACTCTTCGGAGAACGCGGAATGCAAGCCCTCCTCGCCGTCCTCGACGGCCGGGAACCCGAAAGCGGAGACATCCCCGTCGAACTCGTCGTCCGCGGCTCCACAGCACCGGCACGCCACCCCTGAAAACAGTGGTGCCCCGGCCGGAAACCCGACCGGGGCACCACCGCACGACGTGAATCACTCCTCGTCGGAACTCTCCGCCTCCGTCGCCGCACCGTCCGCCTCCAGCAGACGGGACAGCTGACGCCCCACGATCCGCTTGAACTTCCGCTTCTGCGGACGCGTACGGTCCAGCACCGCCACCTCCAGGCGCTCCGCGGGGATCTCCCGCTCACTGCCGTTGGTGTCACGGGACAGCGCCTGCACAGCCAGCTTCAGCGCCTCCGCCAGACTCATACCGTCACGGTGCTGCTGATCCAGGAAACTGCTGATCTGCTCCGCATTGCCACCCACCGCGACCGAACCGTGCTCATCCACGATCGAACCGTCATGCGGCAGCCGGTAGATCTGGTCACCCTCCGGAGTCTCACCGACCTCCGCGACCACCAGCTCCACCTCGTACGGCTTCTCCGCCGCCGAAGAGAAGATCGTGCCCAGCGTCTGCGCGTACACGTTCGCCAGACCACGCGCCGTCACATCGTCACGGTCATAGGTGTAACCACGCAGATCCGCATAGCGCACACCACCGATGCGCAGATTCTCGTACTCGTTGTACTTACCGGCGGCCGCGAAACCGATCCGGTCATAGATCTCGCTGAACTTGTGCAGCGCACGGGACGGGTTCTCACCGACGAACACAATGCCGTCGGCATACTGCAGCACAACCAGGCTGCGGCCACGCGCGATGCCCTTACGGGCGTACTCCGCCCGGTCGGCCATGGCCTGCTGAGGTGAGACATAGAACGGCGTCGACACCGGTTATCCGTCCCTTTCTGTCATGGTCACTGGATCACCTGGAAAACAACCCGGCCCGCACTCAGAGCAGGGCGGCCTTGGGGCCGTCCGGCTCCTCCAGACGCCGCTGGAGCACCGCGCGGGAAAGCTCCGAGGACTCCGCCTCGGTCAGCCGGCGGAAACCGTCCTCCGTGATCACGGTGATGATCGGGTAGATCCGGCGGGCGACATCGGGACCACCGGTCGCCGAGTCGTCGTCAGCCGCGTCGTACAGAGCCTGCACCACCAGCGTCGTGGCCTGCTCCTCGGACAGGTCGTCACGGAACAGCTTCTTCATCGCACCCCGCGCGAACAACGAGCCCGAACCCGTCGCCGCGAAGTTGTGCTCCTCGGAACGCCCACCCGTGACGTCGTAGGAGAAGACGCGCCCCTTCTCCCGGTCCACGTCGTACCCCGCGAACAACGGCACCACGGCCAGACCCTGCATCGCCATGCCGAGATTCGAACGGATCATCGTCGACAACCGGTTCGCCTTGCCCTCCAGCGACAGCTGCGCACCCTCGACCTTCTCGAAGTGCTCCAGCTCCAGCTGGAAGAGCTTCACCATCTCCACGGCGAGACCGGCGGTGCCGGCGATACCGACGGCCGAGTACTCGTCCGCCGGGAACACCTTCTCGATGTCCCGCTGCGCGATGACATTGCCCATCGTGGCCCGGCGGTCACCCGCGAGCACCACGCCACCGGGGAACGTCACCGCCACGATCGTCGTGCCGTGCGGGGCCTCGATCACGCCCTGCGTGGGCAGCTGCCGCTTGCCGGGCAGCAGCTCGGGCTGGTGGTCCGAGAGAAAGTCCATGAACGACGAGGACCCAGGCGTCAGGAAGGCAGCTGGTAGACGCCCGGTGCTACGAGTGTTGGCTTCCACGCGTTTCCTTCCAAGTAATCGGCAGCTCGGTTCATCGCTTCGGGGTCGTCCCTCAACAGGCCGAGGCCGGAATTGCAGTTGAAGCACAGTACGCCACGGACCCTACCCGTCTCATGGCAGTGATCCACATGCGTTGCAGGGGCGAACAGACAGATGCAACAGACTCCCCCTTGAGAGGCGACCAACTGGTCTCGCCGATCTTCGGTGAGACCGTACTTGCGCCGCAGATGCTGCGCAGGAGCCACCGCCGCCCTACAGGCCTTGCAGCGGCTTGCCAGGCCGTTGCCCTGTCGATGCCACTCGCTGTGCGGCTTCACTTCACCGCACCCGCGACAGCGTTTGTGCCCCTCGGGCACGTGGTCTGCGGGCCCGAGTACCGGAGGCTCCGGAGCCCGGCAGTGATAGTTGGTCGCACAGTCGCGGCAATGGCGCTGCAAGCCATCCAAATTCGACCGCTTACGGGCGAACGCTGCGTGCGACTTGTACTCGCCACACCGCACGCAGCGCTTCACTCTTCCTTCGCTTGCCATCCGAGGAGCCCCCGGCAACCTTCGATTCGAAGGCTACTCGCCGCCCTTCTGAACGAAACTTCGAACGAAGTCCTCTGCATTCTCCTCGAGGACATCGTCGATCTCGTCCAGGACGGAGTCCACGTCGTCGCTCAGCTTGTCGTACTGCTCCTGGCGGTCCTTGGAGGCCTGCGCGTCCTGCGCCTGCTCCTCGACCTCCTCGGTGGAGCGTGTGGCCTTCTGCTGGCCGCCGCCGGTGTCCTTGGTTGCCATAACCCTCACCCCGCTCAGTTCGCCCGACATGATCGACGGGTCGGCTTTCCTGCCGATCGGTGATGATCAGACCCTACAAGCCGGGTCCGACATCGGCCCCGCAGTTTCGACAACGTACGGGGGCCACCTCGATGATTCCCGGGCGGTGGGATTTCCACCCCGTCCGCCCGGGGTGATACGTGTTCCCGCTGGTACCGCTCAGCCGCCTGACAGGACCCTGACCAGGTCTTCCGCCGTGCGGCAGCGGTCCAGCAGTTCCTTGACGTGATTTCGCGTTCCGCGTAGTGGTTCGAGGGTTGGGACCCGCTGGAGCGAGTCGCGTCCGGGCAGGTCGAAGATGACCGAGTCCCAGGAGGCGGCGGCCACGTCGTCGGCGTACTGCTCCAGGCAGCGGCCGCGGAAGTAGGCGCGGGTGTCCTCCGGGGGCTTCGTGCGGGCCCTGTCGACCTCGGACTCGTCCAGGAGCCGCTTCATGCGTCCCCGGGCGGCCAGGCGGTTGTAGAGGCCCTTCTCGGCGCGTACGTCGGCGTACTGGAGGTCGACGAGGTGGAGCCTGGCGGCGTCCCAGTCGAGGCCGTCGCGGCGGCGGTAGCCCTCCATGAGTTCGCGTTTGGCGACCCAGTCGAGTTCGCCGGCGAGGCTCATGGGGTCGTTCTCGAGTCGGTTGAGGGTGTCCTCCCAGCGGGAGAGGACGTCCTTGGTCTGGTCGTCGGCGTCGGCTCCGAAGCGTTCCTCGACGTACTTGCGGGAGAGCTCGAAGTACTCCATCTGCAGTTGGACGGCGGTGAGTGTGCGGCCGCTGCGGAGGGTGACGAGGTGCTTGAGAGAGGGGTCGTGGGAGACCTGGTGGAGGGTGCGCACGGGCTGGTCGACAGCGAGGTCGACGGCGATGAAGCCGTCCTCGATCATGGAGAGGACCAGGGCGGTCGTGCCGAGTTTGAGGTAGGTGGAGATCTCGGAGAGGTTCGCGTCGCCGATGATCACGTGCAGGCGGCGGTATTTCTCGGCGTCGGCGTGGGGTTCGTCGCGGGTGTTGATGATGGGGCGTTTGAGGGTGGTCTCAAGACCGACCTCGACCTCGAAGTAGTCGGCGCGCTGGCTGAGCTGGAAGCCGTGTTCGTGGCCGTCCTGGCCGATGCCGACGCGGCCGGCTCCGGCGAAGACCTGGCGGGAGACGAAGAAGGGGGTGAGGTGGCGCACGATGTCGGAGAAGGCGGTTTCCCGCTTCATCAGGTAGTTCTCGTGCGTGCCGTAGCTGGCGCCCTTGTTGTCGGTGTTGTTCTTGTAGAGGTGGATGGGCTGGGCGCCGGGGAGCTGGGCTGCTCGTTCGGCGGCCTCGGCCATGATGCGTTCGCCGGCTTTGTCCCACAGGACGGCGTCGCGGGGGTTGGTGACCTCGGGGGCGCTGTATTCGGGGTGGGCGTGGTCGACGTAGAGGCGGGCGCCGTTGGTGAGGATCACGTTGGCGAGGCCGATGTCCTCGTCGGTGAGCTGGCTGGAGTCGGCGGCCTCGCGGGCGAGGTCGAAGCCCCGGGCGTCTCGCAGCGGGTTCTCTTCCTCGAAGTCCCAGCGGGCTCGGCGGGCCCGGTGCATCGCCGCCGCGTAGGCGTTGACGATCTGGGACGAGGTGAGCATGGCATTGGCGTTGGGGTGGCCGGGGACGGAGATCCCGTACTCCGTCTCGATGCCCATTACTCGCCGTACGGTCATGCGGCCCTCCTTGCCCGGCGGCACCCTCGGTCGAGGGGGCCGCTCACGTACCGCTGGCGCTCCGGTGCGTGTGCGGTGCCCGTCCCCGCACTGCGCGACTCGGCGGTAGGAAAGAGCCTAGAACGCCTTTGCGCTGGTGGGGAGATCATTTGCGTCATTGCCTGCTTCGGTCGTGGCCGGAAAAGCAGGAGGCTGCGGGTGCCCGGCGAGGGCACCCGCAGCCGCCCTGTCTTTACAGGTACTGACCAGTATTGGCCACTGTGTCGATGGAGCGTCCGGTGTCCGCGCCCTGCTTTCCGGTGATGAGGGTGCGGATGTAGACGATCCGTTCGCCCTTCTTGCCGGAGATTCGGGCCCAGTCGTCGGGGTTGGTGGTGTTGGGGAGGTCTTCGTTCTCCTTGAACTCGTCCACGCAGGCCTGGAGGAGGTGGGAGACGCGGAGGCCCTTCTGGCTCTTGTCGAGGAAGTCCTTGATGGCCATTTTCTTGGCGCGGCCCACGATGTTCTCGATCATGGCGCCGGAGTTGAAGTCCTTGAAGTAGAGGACTTCCTTGTCGCCGTTGGCGTAGGTGACTTCCAGGAAGCGGTTTTCCTCGGATTCGGCGTACATGTGCTCGACGGCCGCCTGGATCATGCTCTGGACGGTCGTTTCCTTGCTGCCGCCGTGTTCGCCGAGGTCGTCGGCGTGCAGGGGGAGGCGCTCGGTGAGGTACTTGCCGAAGATGTCCTTGGCGGCCTCGGCGTCGGGTCGCTCGATCTTGATCTTCACGTCGAGCCGGCCGGGGCGCAGGATGGCGGGGTCGATCATGTCCTCGCGGTTGGAGGCGCCGATGACGACCACGTTCTGCAGGCCTTCGACGCCGTCGATCTCGGCGAGGAGCTGGGGGACGATGGTGTTCTCCACGTCCGAGCTGACGCCGGAGCCGCGGGTGCGGAAGAGGGATTCCATCTCGTCGAAGAAGACGATGACGGGGGTGCCCTCGCTGGCCTTCTCGCGTGCGCGCTGGAAGACGAGGCGGATCTGCCGCTCGGTCTCGCCGACGTACTTGTTGAGGAGCTCCGGGCCCTTGATGTTGAGGAAGAAGCTCTTGCCGGCGGCCTGGCCGGTGACTTCGGCGACCTTCTTGGCGAGGGAGTTGGCGACGGCTTTGGCGATCAGTGTCTTGCCGCAGCCGGGGGGGCCGTAGAGCAGGACGCCCTTGGGCGGGCGCAGCTCGTGCTCCTTGAACAGGTCGGGGTAGAGGTAGGGCAGCTCGACCGCGTCGCGGATGGCTTCGATCTGGTTGCCGAGGCCGCCGATCTGCTCGTAGCCGATGTCGGGGACCTCTTCGAGGACGAGTTCTTCGACCTCGCTCTTGGGCACGACTTCGTAGACGTAGCCGGAGCGGGGTTCGAGGAGGAGGGCGTCGCCGGGGCGGATGGTGACGTCAAGCAGCGGCTCGGCGAGCCGTACCACCCGTTCCTCGTCGGTGTGCCCGAGCACGAGGGCGCGTTCGCCGTCCTCGAGGATCTCCTTGAGGGTGACGATGTCGCCGACGCTCTCGTATTCCATGGCTTCGACCACGTTGAGGGCTTCGTTGAGCATGACTTCCTGGCCGCGCCTGAGGTCTTCGAGTTCGACGCTCGGGCTGACGTTGACGCGGAGTTTGCGGCCGCCGGTGAAGATGTCGGCGGTGCCGTCCTCGTTGGCCTGGAGGAAGACTCCGAAGCCGGCCGGCGGCTGGGCGAGCCGGTCGACTTCCTCTTTGAGGGCGACGATCTGGTCGCGGGCCTCGCGGAGGGTGTTGGCCAGTCGTTCGTTCTGGGCGGAGACGCCGGCCAGGTTGGTCTGCAGCTCGACGATCCGCTCTTCGAGAATCCTCGTGTGTCGCGGAGAGTCGGCGAGCTTGCGGCGCAGGACGGCGATCTCCTGCTCAAGGTAGGCAATCTGCCCGGACGGGTCGTCGGACCCTCGTCCCGGGCGGATGCCGCGGTTCATGTCGTCGTCGTGGGCTGCCACGGTCCTCACCTCCTCCAAGGGGAGCTGGACGCTTCCAGACCCTACCTGGGTGGGTGTCGATTGAAACCCCTAGATCACAAAGACTGTCAAGGTGTGTCGTCGGTCACCCGGTGCGCTCCCTCTCGCACGGAGGGGATACCCACTCAACGTGATTCGGAAGCGACTTGTTCCTGGCTCGGGATGGTCAAAACCCTTCGTGACTGGCTGGAGTTGTCCGTTCCGGGCCGGTCGGCCGGTGTGCGGGCATGCGCGGGGGCGCTCGCGCGGTCATCACGCAGAGCGACGGTGAGGGCGGTCGATGTCACGTCCGGGGTGGCCTGAAGTGATCGCTCGGGCGGTGCGGGGCCGTCGTCCCCGGTCGTGCGCCTCTACCCGAGGGGGTGGGGGAGGAAACCCCGGCACCCTGTCGGACACGGCGGGAAAGCGGGCGGAGGTAGGGTCGGGGGTGTTCAACAGCCGCTGGAGCGGACCCGGCTGGCCTTCGTGCCCCGGTCGCCGCCCGGCGAACCGACGGCAGGAGAGGTGACCGTGCAGCAGGAGGCCCCGGGCGGCGAGGCGCTGGAGGTCTGGATCGACCAGGACCTGTGTACCGGCGACGGGATCTGCGCCCAGTACGCCCCTGAGGTGTTCGAGCTGGACATCGACGGGCTGGCCTATGTGAAGGGCGCGGACGACGAGCTGCTCCAGGACGTGGGCGCGACGACGCCGGTGCCGCTCGCGCTGCTCACGGATGTCGTGGACTCCGCGAAGGAGTGTCCGGGGGACTGCATCCATGTGCGCCGGGTTTCGGACAGGGTCGAGGTGTACGGGCCCGACGCGGACTGAGTCCGGGCCGGGCCCGGTGTGTCACACGCTGTGGGCTTCGGCGGGGGTGGAGCGGAGGAACGCGCTGCCGTTCCACTGCCACTTGGCCTGGGTCTTCACGTCGGGGCAGCAACTGGGCACGTCGTCGGTGGAGTAGCCGAGCAGGGTGGCGGTGACCGCCCGTTCGCGCAGGGCGAAGTCGGTCACGGTGAGCCGGTCCTTGGGGTCGACGAGTGTGGCGACCACGCGGGCGGCGGTGCCGCCGGTGGTACGGGTGAGGACGTAGACGGCGTCCGGTGGGGTGCCCATCGCGGAGTCGCAGTGCACCACGGCGACGGTTTCGGGTCTGCCGTCCCCGTCGAGGTCGCCGGTGGCTTTCTTGGCGACCACCGCCTTCACCGGGCCGCACTGGAGCGGGAAGGTCACGCCGGTGGTGCTGGGCGGGGCGACGGTGGTGGGGGCGGCCTTGGCCTGGGTTCCGGGGGTGGACTGGGCGGCCGTGGCGGACCCGGGCTGTACCAGCGAGGTCAGGGCGATCACGCCGGCGACCGCGGTGGCGGTGCCGACCCAGTGGATGGGCCGGGTGTACGTGTGGGCGAGCTCCGGGACGGCGGATTGCTGCACGAGGAGTGTCTCCTGTGAGGGCTGTGCCGGTGAGGGGGTGGCTGCATGGTGCCACACGTCACAGTGCGGGGGAACAGCGGGGTCGGTCCTTGCTTCGCACGGGCAACGGTTTCGCGCGCGAGGTCGTTCGTGACCCGGTGCCGGGTCAACGCGTGGGCGCCGTGGCCGAGTTCCCGATCTGGGCGGGGAACTCGGGCACGGCGCCCTGACGTTGTGCGGTTGCAGGTGCTGGTGCGAGTCCGGTCAGCGGCCGGCGCCGCCGTCGGCGTTGGGGCCGGCGTAGTCCTCGCCGTAGGCGCCCTTGGCGGGGCGGCGGCGGCGCATGGGGGGCTCGACGCCGTCGGCGAGGCGGCGGGCGGTGAGCAGGAAGCCGGTGTGGCCGATCATCCGGTGGTCGGGGCGGACGGCGAGGCCCTCGATGTGCCAGTTGCGGATCATGGTCTCCCAGGCGGTCGGCTCGTTGAAGGAGCCGATCTCCCGGATGGACTCGACGGTCCGGGCGAGCTGGGTGGTGGTGGCCACGTAGCAGCACAGGATGCCGCCGGGGACGAGGGCCTTGGAGACGGCCTCCAGGCACTCCCAGGGGGCGAGCATGTCGAGGATGACGCGGTCGACGTCGGTGTCGGAGAGGTTGTCCTGGAGGTCGCCGACGGTGAGCTGCCAGGCGGGGTGGGGGCCGCCGAAGTAGCGCTCCACGTTCTGCTGGGCGATCTCGGCGAAGTCCTCGCGGCGCTCGTAGGAGTGCAGCATGCCCTGGTCGCCGATGGCGCGCAGCAGGAAGCTGCTGAGCGAGCCGGAGCCGACGCCGGCCTCCACGACGCGGGCGCCGGGGAAGATGTCGGCGAAGGCGAGGATCTGCCCCGCGTCCTTCGGGTAGACGACGGCTGCCCCGCGGGGCATGGACAGGACGTAGTCGGGGAGCAGGGGGCGCAGCGCGAGGTAGGCGACGTTGCCGGTGGTGCGGACAACGCTGCCCTCGGGAGCGCCGATCAGTTCGTCGTGCGGGAAGGAGCCCTTGTGGGTGTGGAAGTTCTTCCCGGCTTCGAGCGTGAACGTGTAGTGGCGGCCCTTGGGGTCGGTCAGCTGAACCTGGTCCCCGACCTTGAAGGGCCCGCGCCTGCGGGCGGCACCGGTCGGTTCGGACATGTGACCAGCCTACCGGGGTTTGCGGGGGCCGCCGACCATGTGTGCGGTGCCTTCTAGGAGGGTCTGGCCATGGCTTTGACGAAGGCCCGCTCGACGTCGGCGGCGGACAGGACGCCGTAGATCTCGCCGCTCTCCTCGACCACGAGGTATTCGGTGGCGGGGGTGGCGCGGAGGGTGTCGAGGAGTTCCTCGCCGGCCAGCTCGGCGGAGACGCGCATGCCGTCGGTGAGGTCCTGGGCGAGGCCGCTGACGGGGACCCAGGGGCGGCGGTGTTCGGGTACGCCGACGATGGCGGCCTCGCGGACGAGGGAGAGGGGGTTGCCGTGGGCGTCGACGACGACCAGGGCGCGGGCGCCGGCGGCGTTGGCGCGGCGCAGGGCCTCGGAGAGGGGGGTGTCGGTCTCGACGGGTACGGCGCGCCGGGTGAGGGTGCGGGCGCGCAGTTCGGGGAGGTGTTCGCGCAGGCGGGCCATGCGCAGGCTGTTGCCGGCGCCGGTCCAGATGATGGCGGCGAGGATGGCGGCGAGCAGGGCGTCGGTGACGGTGTCCATGCCGCGCAGGTCTGTGCCGCCGCCGAAGGCGTCGGACTGGTTGAGCAGCGGGAGGCCGACGAGGACGCAGAGGGCGAGGGCGCGGCCGACCCAGGCGGCGGCGACGGTGCCGCTCATGGGTCTGCCGGTGATCTTCCAGACGACGGCTCGGAGCATGCGGCCGCCGTCGAGGGGCAGGCCGGGCAGCAGGTTGAAGACGGCGACGATGAGGTTGGAGATCATCAGTCCGGCCAGCAGGACGCCGGGGACGCTGTCGGGCGTGACCGGTTTGAGGGCCAGGTAGAAGACTCCGGCGAGGACGAGGGAGAGGAGGGGGCCGACGAAGGCCAGGACGAATTCGCGTCCGGGGGTCTCGGCCTCTTTCTCGATCTCGGAGACGCCGCCGAAGAACTGGAGCTGGATGCGGCGGACGGGGAGCTTGAAGCGGATCGCGGCGACCGTGTGGGCGAGTTCGTGGACGAGGACGGAGGCGTAGAAGGCGACGGCGAAGAACAGGGAGACCAGGTAGCGGGCGGCGCCGAGTTCGGGCAGGACGCGGTCGAGCTGGCCGCCGAAGACCCAGGTGATCAGGGCGGCGACGAGGAACCAGCTGGGTGCGACGTAGACGGGCACGCCGAAGGGCCTGCCCATGAGGATGCCCCCGCCGGGTTCCTTGGGCCGGGGCTGCGGCGGTTCCTGCCTGGCGATGCCGGAGTGCGCGGGTGTGCGGCGCTGGGCGCCTGCGGCGAGGGCGCCGGGGGCCCGCTCGTCGTCGCGGCCGGTTGCGGACGTCTCGTTGCCGACCCGGCCGTCACGCGCGGGCGTGCCCTCGGGGCTCACGGAGTTCTCGGGGTTCTCGGAGTTCTCGGAGTTCTCGGGACTCTCCGGGTCCTCGGGGTCCCTGGGGTTCTCGGGCCGTGCGGCCTTCGCAGGTTCGGAAGGGTCGGCTGCCGGGTCCTGGTCGTGGGCCGGCTGCGGATTCCCGGCCGGGGTGGCCTTCGGGGACGTCGGCTCCGGGTTCGGCGCGTCGCTGCCGACGGCCGTGATCGGCTCCGTGCTCGGCGCGTCGTTGTCCCCCTGAGCCTTGGGCTGTGGGCTCGTGACGACGCTCTCCGCTTCGTCCTTCGGGGCCGGACCCGCCGTGCCGCGCTCCTGGGCGGTGTCGGCGGCGGGGTCGGTCGTCGGGGTCGGTGCGCCCGCGGGCTGGTCGGTCGGCTCGTCGTTGCCGGACCGCGGTCGCCCGCTGCCGCCGCTCACGTCCACGGTGTCCCCTCGTTCGAAGCATCTTCCGCGCCTGGAGGGACGGAAGGGTCTCGGGTTGATGGTATGCGGCTGTGGTGACGCGTTCCGCCCCGGCACCCCTTGTGTTTTCCCGGGGGACGCCGGGCGGATGCGGGCCGCGGGGCGTGACTGTCAGTGGTGGGCCGTATGGTCTGTGGACATGGACAGCAGCAGCGGAGACACGGGGGGCCTGCCGGGTGGTGCGGGCGAGGGGGCGGCGGGTGCCGCCGGCGGGGGTTCGGGCGGGCCGGGTGCCGAGCGCGCCGAGCGTGTCGTCGTCGCGCCGTCGTCGCTGTCTCCGTCGCGGGCCAGTGATTTCATGCAGTGTCCGCTGCTGTACCGGTTCCGGGTGATCGACCGGCTGCCGGAGAAGCCGAGCGAGGCGGCGACGCGGGGCACGCTGGTGCACGCGGTGCTGGAGCGGTTGTTCGACGCGCCGGCGGTGGAGCGGACGGCGCCGCGGGCCAAGGCGTTGATTCCGGGGCAGTGGGACCGGCTGCGGGAGAGCCGTCCGGAGATCACCGAGCTGTTCGCGGACGACGCGGAGGGCGAGCGGCTGGCCCGCTGGCTCGGTGAGGCGGAGCGGCTGGTGGAGCGGTGGTTCTCGCTGGAGGATCCGACGCGGCTGGAGCCGGCCGAGCGGGAGCTGTTCGTCGAGGCGGAGCTGGATTCGGGGCTGCGGCTGCGCGGGATCATCGACCGGGTGGACGTGGCGCCGACCGGTGAGGTGCGCATCGTCGACTACAAGACGGGCAAGGCGCCGCGGCCGGAGTACGCCGAGGGCGCGCTGTTCCAGATGAAGTTCTACGCGCTGGTGGTGTGGCGGCTGAAGAACGTGGTCCCCCGACGGCTGCAGCTGGTGTATCTGGGCAGTGGGGACGTGCTGACGTACGATCCGGTGCTCGCCGATCTGGAGCGGGTGGAGCGCAAGCTGCTCGCGCTGTGGGAGGCGATCCGGGAGGCGACGCGGACGGGTGAGTGGCGGCCTCGGCCGACGAAGCTGTGCGGCTGGTGCGATCACCAGGCGCACTGTCCGGAGTTCGGTGGCACTCCCCCGCCGTATCCGCTGCCGGTGAGGGCGGGCGAGTCGGGGGCCGGGGCCCAGGGCAGAATGGGGCCGGACTAGCTAAGGAGTGTCACCGTGGCCATCCGTGTCCTACTGGTCGACGACCAGCCGCTGCTGCGTACCGGCTTCCGGATGATCCTGGAGGCCGAACAGGACCTCGCGGTCGTCGGCGAGGCCGGTGACGGTCTGCAGGCCCTCGACCAGGTGCGTGCCCTCCAGCCGGACGTCGTGCTGATGGACATCCGTATGCCCCGGATGGACGGGGTGGAGGCGACCCGGCAGATCACCGGGCCGGGGCGGGACGGTCCGGCGAAGGTGCTGGTGCTGACCACGTTCGATCTGGACGAGTACGTGGTGGAGGCGCTGCGCGCGGGTGCCAGTGGCTTCCTGCTGAAGGACGCGCCGGCGAACGAGCTGGTGCAGGCGATCCGGGTGGTGGCGGGCGGCGAGGCGATGCTGGCGCCCAGCATCACGCGGCGTCTGCTGGACAAGTACGCCACTCATCTGCCGTCGGGCGAGGAGCCGGTGCCCGACACGCTGCACACGCTCACCGACCGTGAGGTCGAGGTGCTGAAGCTGGTGGCGCGCGGTCTGTCCAACGCCGAGATCGCCGCCGATCTGTTCGTCAGCGAGACGACGGTGAAGACGCATGTGGGGCATGTGCTGACCAAGCTGGGGCTGCGGGACCGTGTGCAGGCGGCGGTGTACGCGTACG
Source organism: Streptomyces sp. NPDC048297 (assembly GCF_043201585.1). Taxonomy (NCBI): domain Bacteria; kingdom Bacillati; phylum Actinomycetota; class Actinomycetes; order Kitasatosporales; family Streptomycetaceae; genus Streptomyces; species Streptomyces sp. NPDC048297. The sequence continues at coordinate 126,010 of NZ_JBICZA010000001.1, read as the reverse complement.
AGAGCGGTCTGGTGCGCCCCGGAGCGCAGTAGGCGCGCGGCAGGGCGGTACGCGCGCGGTCGGGCGCGGGATGTCGTAGAGGCTCGCGGGATGTCGTAGAGGCTGCGGTCGACGGCGGAGGGCGGTGCTTCCCTGGGGAAGCACCGCCCTCTGTCTGGTTCTGCGGGCGGCCCGCTCAGATCTTGCTGAGTTCCCAGAAGCGGAACACGGTGGAGGCGTCCAGGCAGTACTCGATGCCGTAGACGCCGTCACGGACGACGGCGTACTGCTTGGCCTGCCAGACGGGCAGGACGGGCAGTTCGTCGGCGACGATGTTCTGGAGCGTGCCGAAGTCCTTGTCGGTGGTGGTGCGGTCGGACTGTGCGGCGGTGTCGGGGATGAGGGTGCCGGTGATCCTGTTGTTGGTGTAGTTGTTGTCGAGGACGTTGCCCTTGCCGAAGAAGGGTGCGGTGAAGTTGTCGGCGTCCGGGTAGTCGGGCACCCAGCCCTTGACGTAGACGCCGTACTTGCCGGCGGCGATGTCCTTCTCGTACTGGCCGAAGGTGACGGACTTGACGTCGGCGTCGAACAGGCCGCTGGCGTTGAGCTGGCCGGCGATGGCCTTGAGTTCGGCGTCGGTGGCGGGGCCGTAGCGGGACGGCGTGGACCACAGGGTCAGTTTGACCTTGCCGGTGATGCCGGCGGAGTGCAGCGCCTGGGTGGCCTTCTCCTTGGAGGGACGGGCGCCGTAGGTGTCGAAGAACGCGGTGTTGTGGCCGGCGATACCGGCCGGGATGATCGAGTAGAGCGGGGTGGCGGTGCCCTGGTAGACGTCGTGGATCAGGGCGTCGCGGTCGATCAGGTAGGCCATGGCCTTGCGGACACCGAGCTTTCCGGCGACCGGGTCCTTCATGTTGAACACCAGGTGCTGGACCTCGGCGCTACTGCCCTCGATGACGTCGACGCCCTTGCTGTCGCCCTGCATGTCGAGGCCGGCGATGTCGGTGGCGGTCAGGCCCCGGTAGGCGACGTCGGCGTCGCCCTTGAGGAGGGCCTGCTTGAGGGCGGCGCGGTCGCCGTGGAAGAACGTGAGGGTGACGCCGGAGTTCTTGACCTTGGCGGTGCCCTGGTAGTGGGGGTTGACCGAGAAGACGGCCTTGCCCTTGTCGAAGGAGTCCAGCGCGTAGGGGCCCGAGCCGACGGCCTTGGCGTCGGTGCGCAGTGCGCCGGCCTCGTACTGGCGGTGGTCGACGATGGAGCCCGCGCCGGAGGCGATCTTGCTGGGGAAGGTGGCGTCGGGGACCTTGAGCCGGAAGACGACGGTCTTGGGGTCGAGGGCCTCGACCTTGTCCAGCGACGAGAACATGATCGCCGGTCCGGCCGCGTCGTTGATCTTCAGCATGCGGTCGAAGGAGAACTTGACGTCCTCGGAGGTGAGGTCGTCACCGTTGCTGAACTTCAGGCCGGGCTTGAGCTCGCACCGGTAGACGGTGGCCTGGGAGTCGGTGAAGGTGCACTGCTTGGCGGCCTCGGGTTCGGGCTGTGTGCTGCCCCTGGGGAAGCTGAGCAGTGACTGGAACACGTTGTTGAACAGCAGCCAGGAGCCGGGGTCGTAGCCGGAGGCCGGGTCCGTGGCGAGGACGTCGTCGGACATCCCCACCACCACCGAGGAGCCGGTACCGCCGGAGCCGCCGTCGTCGGATCCGCAGCCGGTCAACAGGCCGGAGGCCAGCCCCGCCGCGATCGTCAGGGCCGGCCACTGGTTGCGCATGTTCACTGCATGTGCCTTGTCGTCGAATCGTCACCCCGGGGCCACCGTCCCTGGCCCCGGGCCCAACAGAGACGTCAGCCGCTCACACCACGGCCGAGTTCCCACAGCTGAAGCATGGAGGTGGAGTTCAGGGCGTACGAGACGCCGGTGATGTCGTCGCGGGCGGCGACGTACTGCTTGCCCTGCCACAGGGGCAGGACGGGCACGTCCTCGGCGACGGTGTCCTGGATCTCGGTCAGGCTCTTGGCGGCGTTGAGGCGGTCCGCCTCGCGCCGGGACTGGGGGATCAGGGAGCGCTGGATCGCCGCGTTCGTGTAGGGCGACTTGAGGACGTTGTCCTTGTCGAGGAACGGGGCGAGGAAGTTGTCGGCGTCCGGGAAGTCGGGGAACCAGCCCATGCCGTAGACGTCGTACTCGCCCTTGAGTTCGGCGGGCCGGAAGGTGTCCCAGGGGTGGCCCTGGATGGTGACGCGGAACAGGCCGCTGCTGTTGAGCTGCTTTCGCAGGATCTCGAACTCCTGCTTGGTGGCCGAGCCGTAGTGGTCGGTGGTGTAGTGCAGGGTCAGCTTCACCGGGGTGTCGATGCCGGCCTTGGCGAGCAGGGTCCTGGCCTTGGCGACGCTGGGCGTGCCGTACTTGTTGAAGAACGAGTTGGAGTGGCCGGTGAGGGTGGCCGGGACGAGCGAGTACAGGGGCTCGGCCTGGCTGCCGTAGACCTTGGAGACGATTTCGCCGCGGTCGATGATCTGGGCGATCGCCTGGCGGACCGCCTTGCCGCTGACCACGGGCGCGTTCGTGTTGAAGGCCAGGTAGCGGATCTCCATGCCCGGCATGTCGACGAGGTCGGCGTTCTTGTCGGAGCCCGCGTCGAGGTTCTGGATCTGGGTGGGCGACATGTTGCGGGTCATGACGTCGATGTCGCCCTTGTCGATCGCGGTGCCCATGGCGTCCGCGGACGCGTAGGAGCGCATCACGACCTTGTCGTTGTTCACCGGGACGCTGCCCTTGTAGGAGGGGTTCTTGGTGAACGTGGCGGTGGTGATCTCGTCGCCCTGGACGTCGGCCTTGAACGTGTAGGGGCCGGAGCCGGTGACGCCGAAGCCGTCGCGCAGCTTGTCCTTGGGGTAGTCCTTGGGGTCGACGATGCCGGCGACCGGGGTGGACAGCTTGAACGGGAAGGTGGCGTCGGCGGTCTTGAGGTGGAAGACGACGTCCCGCTCGCCCTGGGTCTCGACGGTGTCGATCGTGTTGAGCAGGCCGGAGACACCACTGTCCGCGTTGATGCGCAGCACGCGCTCGATGGAGTACTTGACGTCGGCCGCGGTGACCTTGTCGCCGTCGGCGAAGGTCAGGCCGTCCCGCAGGGTGCAGGCGTAGCGCTCGCTGCCGCTGTCGGTGAAGCGGCAGTTCTCGGCTGCCTCGGGCACCGGGTTGCCGTCGCCCTTGGGCTGGGCCATGAGGGTCTGCTGGGTCTGGCGCAGGATGTTCCAGGTGCCGACGTCGTAGGCGGAGGCGGGGTCGAGCGGCGCGGGGTCGTCACTCGTGGCCGCGAACCGGTCCGTGGTGCCGACGACGATGGCGTCGCCGCTCTTGCTGCTGCCGTCGGCCCCGCCGCAGGCGGCGAGAACCGGGGTGAGCAGGCCGGCCACGGCCGGCAGCACCAGAGTCTTGCGGTTCATGCGGGAATTTCTCCAGAGCGTTCGTGCCCGAGCGCCCGGCATGCGAGGGTGGTGCGGCGGGGTCTCGGGGGGTAGCTGCGATGTTCTCGCGACGAGATTAGACCGCGCCCGCAGGAGCGTTCGCAGGAGCGTGAGTTGAGGTCCCATCACGCAGTGAAACCGGGTGCGGACACACCGAAAACCCGACAGCGGCATGATTCGTGCAGTGATCCACCAATCGGGACACAAGGGTGTGCCAGTGTGCCCGCATGCCGGACGGTCGGCACACAGAGTGACCCTTGTCGAGACCGGCCGGAGTGGCGAACGTCACAATTGCAACTGTGCTGGCAGGGAGTGGAATTCAGCGGTCCGGCGCGAATTCGGTGGTCGGCGTGACTTCGGCGGTCGGCGTCACTTCGGCGGTCGGCGTCACTTCGGCGGTCGGCGTCACTTCGGTGGTCGGCGTGACTTCGGCGGTCGGCGTCACTTCGGCGGTCGGCGTCACCTCGGTGGTCAGCGCGTGTCCGTCATCAGTGCGCGCAGGAATGACAGGTCGACCTTCTCCAGGGAAGTGACGACGGTGCGCCGTTCGGCCGGGGCGATGGGGGCGACGGAGGGGACGGCGACCACCACACAGCCCGCGGCCTCGGCCGCGGCGACGCCGGTGGCGGTGTCCTCCACGACGGCGCAACGGGCCGGGTCCGCGCCGAGTCCGGCGGCGGCGAGCAGGTAGGGGTCCGGGTAGGGCTTGGTGCGGGTGACCTCGTCGCCGGCGACGGAGAGGGAGAAGTACTGCGGGCCGAGGATGGTGAGCACGCGGTCGATGATGCGCCGGTGGGAGGCGGAGACCAGCGCGGTGGGGACGGCGTGCTCATGGAGTTCGGCGAGCAGTTCGGCGGCGCCGGGCATCAGCGGCAGGCCGCTGCCGATGCGCTTCTCGAAGCCCTCGTTGAGCAGGACGGAGAGTTCGGGGAGGGTGATGTCGGCGCCGGTGGCCTCGATGAGGAAGCCGGCGCTGCGGGTCATGGGGCCGCCGACCACGACGTGCCGCCAGGACTCGTCGAGGGTGTGGCCGAGCGCGGCGAAGACCTCGGCCTCGACCTCCCACCAGAAGCCCTCGGTGTCCACCAGGGTGCCGTCCATGTCGAGGAGCACCGCCTGCAGGGCGGAGCCTTCGGCTGTTCGGGTTCCGAGCGCGGGGACCGTGCTGGTCATCCGGCGCACCTCCTTGAGGGACGACCAGGCCGGTTCCCGGACAGGGAACCGGCCTGCAGTGGACCGACCAGTGTACGTCCCCCACGACCGAAACGCCTCGTTTACCCCTCCGCCACGGGGGTACCCCTCCCATCACCCCCGGCCCAGGCCAGAGGCCATGCAGCATGCCCGCACCGAGGCGCCCCAAAGGGGCGCGGGGAACTGCGCGACGAGCCCCCACTCACCCGCACCCGCGCACAGGCCTCCCCCACCCCGGCGCCTGGGCACCCTCAAGAGGCACAAGCCCATCTCACCCCCAGGGCCGTCACCCCAAAGGGGCGCGGGGAACTGCGCGACCAGCCCCCACAGACCCGCACCCGGCGACACCGCACCCCTGCCGAACCCCCGGAGGGCTCAGCGGGCGTTGAAGTACTTCGCCTCCGGATGATGGATCACGATCGCGTCCGTGGACTGCTCGGGGTGCAGCTGGAACTCCTCGGACAGGTGGACACCGATCCGTTCCGGCCGGAGCAGCTCGGCGATCTTCGCCCGGTCCTCCAGGTCGGGGCAGGCGCCGTAGCCGAGCGAGAAGCGGGCGCCGCGGTACTTCAGGGCGAACATGTCCTCGATGTCGGCGGGGTCCTCCCCGCCGAAGCCGAGTTCGGTGCGGACGCGTGCGTGCCAGTACTCGGCCAGTGCCTCCGCCAACTGCACGGACAGGCCGTGCAGTTCGAGGTAGTCGCGGTAGGAGTCCGACGCGAAGAGCTTCGCGGTCTCCTCGCCGATGCGTGAGCCGACGGTGACGACCTGGAGGCCGACGACGTCGGTCTCCCCCGACTCCTCCGGGCGGAAGAAGTCGGCCAGGCACAGCCGGCGGCCACGGCGCTGGCGCGGGAAGGTGAAGCGGGTGCGTTCGTTGCCCTGCTCGTCCAGGATGATCAGGTCGTCGTCCTTGGACACGCACGGGAAGTAGCCGTAGACGACGGCCGCTTCCAGGAGGTTCTCCGTCTGGAGCCGGTCGAGCAGGCCGCGCAGCCGGGGGCGGCCCTCGGTCTCCGCGAGTTCCTCGTACGTCGGCCCGTCGCCGGTGCGGGCCTGCTTGAGGCCCCACTGCCCCTTGAACAGGGCGCCCTCGTCCAGCCAGCTCGCGTACTCCTTGAGCTGGATGCCCTTGATGACGCGGGTGTCCCAGAACGGCGGGGCGGGCACCGGGTTGTCGGTGGCGACGTCGGAGCGGACGTGGCCCTCCTCGGGGCGCTCGGTGACCTCGACGGCCGCCGCGGGCCGCACCCTGCGCTGCTTCAGTTCCGGCAGTTGCGCCCCGGGCACGCCGCGCTTGACGCCGATGAGGGCGTCCATGAGGCGCAGTCCCTCGAAGGCGTCGCGGGCGTAGCGGACCTCGCCCTCGTAGATCTCGTGCAGGTCCTGTTCGACGTACGCGCGGGTGAGGGCGGCGCCGCCGAGGATGACCGGGAAGCGGACGGCGAGGCCGCGCTGGTTCAGCTCCTCCAGGTTCTCCTTCATGATCACGGTGGACTTGACGAGGAGGCCGGACATGCCGATGACGTCGGCCCGGTGTTCCTCGGCGGCCTCCAGGATCGCGGAGACGGGCTGCTTGATGCCCAGGTTGACGACGTTGTAGCCGTTGTTGGACAGGATGATGTCGACGAGGTTCTTGCCGATGTCGTGCACGTCGCCGCGCACGGTGGCCAGCACGATGGTGCCCTTGCCCTCGGAGTCCGACTTCTCCATGTGCGGTTCGAGGTAGGCGACGGCCGTCTTCATGACCTCGGCGGACTGGAGCACGAACGGCAGCTGCATCTGGCCGGAGCCGAAGAGTTCGCCGACGACCTTCATGCCGTCCAGGAGGGTCTCGTTGACGATGTCGAGGGCGGGGCGCTCGCTCAGCGCGAGGTCGAGGTCGGCCTCCAGGCCGTTGCGCTCGCCGTCGATGATGCGGCGCTTGAGGCGCTCCTCCAGCGGGAGGGCGGCGAGTTCCTCGGCCTTGCCGGCCTTGAGGGACTTGGCGGTGGCGCCCTCGAAGAGCTGCATGAGCTTCTGGAGAGGGTCGTAGCCCTCGCTGCGGCGGTCGTGGATGAGGTCGAGGGCGGTCTGCACCTCTTCCTCGCTGAAGCGGGCGATCGGCAGGATCTTGGAGGCGTGCACGATCGCCGAGTCCAGGCCCGCCTTGACGCATTCGTCGAGGAAGACGGAGTTCAGCAGGATACGGGCGGCCGGGTTGAGGCCGAAGGAGATGTTGGACAGGCCCAGCGTGGTCTGCACGGCCGGGTGCCGCTTCTTCAGCTCGCGGATCGCCTCGATGGTGGCGATGCCGTCCCCGCGGGACTCCTCCTGGCCGGTGCAGATGGTGAAGGTGAGGGTGTCGATGAGGATGTCGTCCTCGAGGATGCCCCAGTTCCCGGTCAGGTCGTCGATGAGGCGTTCGGCGATCTCGACCTTCTTCTCGGGGGTGCGGGCCTGGCCCTCCTCGTCGATGGTCAGCGCGATCAGCGCGGCGCCGTGCTCGCGGGCGAGCCGGGTGACCTTCGCGAAGCGGGACTCGGGGCCGTCGCCGTCCTCGTAGTTGACCGAGTTGATGACCGCGCGACCGCCGAGCTTCTCCAGGCCGGCCTGGAGGACGTCGACCTCGGTGGAGTCGAGCACGATCGGCAGGGTGGAGGCGGTGGCGAAGCGGCCGGCCAGCTCCTCCATGTCGGTGACCCCGTCGCGGCCCACGTAGTCCACGCACAGGTCGAGCATGTGCGCGCCCTCGCGGATCTGCTCGCGCGCCATCTCCACGCAGTCGTCCCAGCGGCCGGCCAGCATGGCCTCGCGGAACTTCTTGGAGCCGTTGGCGTTGGTCCGCTCGCCGATGGCCAGGTAGGAGGTGTCCTGGCGGAAGGGGACGGTCTGGTAGAGGGAGGCGGCGCCGGGCTCGGGGCGCGGCTGCCTCTCGCCGGGGGTCAGGTCCCGGACGCGCTCGACGACCTGGCGCAGGTGCTCGGGGGTGGTGCCGCAGCAGCCGCCGACGAGGGAGAGGCCGTACTCGCGGACGAAGGTCTCCTGGGCGTCGGCCAGCTCCGGAGCGGTCAGCGGGTAGTGGGCGCCGTTCTTGCCGAGGACGGGCAGGCCCGCGTTGGGCATGCAGGACAGCGGGATGCGCGAGTTGCGGGCGAGGTAGCGCAGGTGCTCGCTCATCTCGGCCGGGCCGGTGGCGCAGTTCAGGCCGATCATGTCGATGCCGAGCGGCTCCAGGGCGGTCAGGGCCGCGCCGATCTCGGAGCCGAGGAGCATGGTGCCGGTGGTCTCGACGGTGACCGACACGATCACCGGCACGTCCAGGCCGAGGGCGTCCAGGCCCCGGCGGGCACCGAGCACGGCGGCCTTGGTCTGCAGCAGGTCCTGGGTGGTCTCCACCAGGAGGGCGTCGGCGCCGCCGGCGACCAGGCCCTCGGCGTTGCGCTGGTAGGCGTCGCGCAGGGTGGTGTAGGGGGCGTGGCCGAGGGTGGGCAGCTTGGTGCCGGGGCCGATGGAGCCGAGCACCCAGCGGGCTCGGCCGTCCTTGGCGGTGAACTCGTCGGCGACCTCGCGGGCCACCCGGGCGCCGGACTCGGACAGCTCGTACACCCGGCCGGGGATGTCGTACTCGGCGAGCGCGGAGTGGTTGGCCCCGAAGGTGTTCGTCTCGACGCAGTCGACGCCCACGGCGAAGTACGCCTCGTGGACGGAGCGGACGATGTCGGGGCGGGTGACATTGAGGATCTCGTTGCAACCCTCGAGGTTCTGGAAGTCCTCAAGGGTGGGGTCCTGCGCCTGGAGCATGGTGCCCATGGCTCCGTCGGCGACCACCACACGGGTGGCGAGCGCCTCTCGGAGCGCGGACACACGGGTCCGGCTGTCGGCGGAAGGGGTCGTTGGCGACGAGGCCATGAAGGGGCTCCCTGGGATGCGACGGCTGTCGGCTATGCGCCCTCTCCCAAAGGACCTGGCGAGGGGCACGGCGTCAGGGTAACCGGGTGTGGGCTTGGATGGGCACCGGCGTCCACGAGGCGGACGCGGATGGCGGAACCCGGGCGGATCGGGGGGAGCGGGGGGCCGGGGCGCCTGACGCGGGCCCGGGTCGTCTCGCGGCACGGTGTCGTATGGGCGGCACGGCGTTGTGCGAGCGGCACGGTGTCGTGTGAGGGGCACGGCGTTGTGTGAGGGGCACGGCGTTGTGTGAGCGGCACGGCGTTGTGCGAGCGGCACGGTGTCGTGTGAGGGGCACGGCGTTGTGTGAGCGGCACGGCGTTGTGTGAGCGGCACGGCGTTGTGTGAGCGGCACGGCGTTGTGTGAGCGGAAAGGTGTCGCGCGAGCGGCAAGGTGCCGTGCGAAGGGACAGGCACCGTCCGGCCATTGGCGGGAGGTCGGCATGGACCGGTAGTGTTCGGCATTGCCGAACGGCATGAGATCGAGCCGGTTCGGTGGTGATCGAAGGGGACGGAGGCAGGACGGCGATGGCACGGAACATCCAGTCGCTCGAACGGGCGGCGGCCATGCTGCGGCTGCTCGCGGGCGGCGAGCGGCGGCTCGGTCTTTCGGACATCGCCTCGTCGCTGGGCCTCGCCAAGGGCACCGCCCACGGCATCCTGCGCACCCTGCAGGCGGAGGGATTCGTCGAGCAGGACGACGCCTCCGGCCGCTACCAACTGGGCGCGGAGCTGCTGCGCCTGGGCACCACCTATCTGGATGTGCACGAACTGCGCGCCCGGGCCCTGGTGTGGACGGACGACCTGGCCCGGTCCAGCGGCGAGAGCGTGTACCTGGGCGTCCTGCACCAGCAGGGCGTCCTGATCGTGCACCACGTCTTCCGGCCGGACGACAGCCGGCAGGTGCTGGAGATCGGGGCGATGCAGCCGCTGCACTCCACGGCGCTGGGCAAGGTGCTCTCCGCGTACGACCCGGTGGCGCACAGCGAGGCGCTGGAGGCCGACCGCAAGCCCTTCACGGACCGCACGGTGTGCGCGGCGGAGGACTTCGAGCACCTCCTGGACGTCACGCGCGCGCGTGGGTACGCGGCGGACGTGGAGGAGACCTGGGAGGGCGTGGCGTCGATCGCCGCGCCGATCCACGACCGGCGGCGCATGCCGGTGGGCGCGGTGGGGATCACGGGCGCCGTGGAGCGGGTGTGCCGGGACGGCGAGGTCCGTCACGAGGTGCGCCCGGAACTGATCGCGGCGGTACGGGACTGCGCCCGAGCGGTCTCCCGGGACCTGGGCGCGGGCCGCTTCTGAAGGTCGGGCGGCGGACGGTGGGCGGCGAGCAGCGCCGGCCGGCGAGCAGCGCTGACCCACGAGCAGCAGTGGCCCGGCGAGTAGCGCTGGCCAGCCAGTAACGATGCCCGGCGAGTAGCGACGGACTGACCGCCCGTACCCCGTCGCGGTCGGCCCAGCCGTGGCACGACCGACCCCGCCTCAGCCACACGTGCCCCACTCCGGCTCACTCACACCATGACCGCCCCAGCCTCGCTCACCGTGACCGCCCCCGGCTCACCCCCGCCGCGTCCGACCCCCACCTCCCCCACACCGTGGCCGATTCCAGCGCGTCCGCCGCGTGGCTGATTCCGACCGTCCAGCGGCATGACCGACCCCGATTCGCCCGCGGCACGACCGATTCATCCGCGAACGACAACCGATGTACCAGCCAACGACCGGGACGCGAAGCGGCGCCCTGGCTCTCGCCATACCCTGAAATAGACATATAAGGCGATATCACCCGCCCATCCACGGAGAGCGATAGGAAACAGCGATCAATAACGATCCTGTTTTCGATAACCGAACTCTTGACTCGCACGTAACCCCAAAGCAAGACTCCCGTCCATCGGTCGGCATTGTCGAACACCTACCGGCAATACGCGCTAGAGTGTGACAACGCCAAGGACCGGTATCGCTCTCACCCCCGAGGGCGCCAGAACCCCCGGAGGGACCCGGGGTTCGGTTTCCCTGGACGAAGGACAAAGGAGTCGCGGGTGTCCAGCTCCGACATCTTCATCGGCGAGACCATCGGTACCGCCATACTCATCCTGCTCGGCGGCGGTGTCTGTGCCGCCGTGACGCTGAAGGCCTCCAAGGCCCGTAACGCCGGTTGGCTCGCCATCGCCTTCGGGTGGGGTTTCGCCGTTCTGACGGCCGTCTACACCTCGGCGCCGCTGTCCGGCGCCCACCTGAACCCGGCCGTGACGCTCGCGCTCGCGATCAAGGACAACGACTTCGGCGACCTGCCCGTCTACTGGGGCGGTCAGCTGCTCGGCGCCATGATCGGCGCCACCCTGGTCTGGCTGGCGTACTACGGCCAGTTCCAGGCGCACCTCACCGACAGGGAGATCGTCGGCGGTCCGGGCGCACAGGCCACGACGGCCAAGGCCGTCGAGGCCGAGGAAAAGGGCGCCGGCCCGGTCCTCGGCATCTTCTCCACCGGTCCGGAGATCCGCAACGCGGTGCAGAACCTCGCCACGGAGATCATCGGCACCGTGGTGCTGGTGCTCGCGGTCCTCACCCAGGGCCTGAACGACAACGGCAACGGCCTGGGCCCCCTGGGCGCCCTGATCACCGCGCTCGTCGTCGTCTCCATCGGTCTCTCGCTCGGCGGCCCCACGGGGTACGCGATCAACCCCGCCCGTGACCTGGGCCCGCGTATCGTGCACGCGCTGCTGCCGCTGCCCAACAAGGGGGGCTCCGACTGGAGCTACGCCTGGGTCCCGGTCGTCGGTCCGCTGATCGGCGGCGCCATCGCTGCGGGCATCTACAACGTCGCCTTTGCTTGAGAAGCCGCTCGAACAAGCCGAGTCTTCCGGTACGCGCCGTACGTACAGCCCCTCACCACGGACCTCTCAGGAGCACACAGTGACCGACGCCCACACCGCAGGCCCGTTCATCGCGGCCATCGACCAGGGAACGACCTCCTCGCGCTGCATCGTCTTCGACAAGGACGGCCGTATCGTCTCCGTCGACCAGAAGGAGCACGAGCAGATCTTCCCGAAGCCGGGCTGGGTCGAGCACGACGCCAACGAGATCTGGACCAACGTCCAGGAGGTCGTCGCCGGAGCCGTCCAGAAGGCCGGCATCACCCGCGACGACATCAAGGCCATCGGCATCACCAACCAGCGCGAGACCACCGTGCTGTGGGACAAGAACACCGGTGAGCCCGTCCACAACGCGATCGTCTGGCAGGACACCCGCACCGACGCCCTGTGCAGGGAGCTGGGCCGCAACGTCGGCCAGGACCGCTTCCGCCGCGAGACCGGCCTGCCGCTGGCGTCCTACTTCGCCGGCCCCAAGGCCCGCTGGCTGCTCGACAACGTCGAGGGCCTCAAGGAGCGCGCCGAGGCGGGCGGCATCCTCTTCGGGACCATGGACACCTGGGTCATCTGGAACCTGACCGGTGGCGTGGACGGCGGCAGGCACGTCACCGACGTCACCAACGCCTCCCGCACCCTCCTGATGAACCTGCACACGATGCGGTGGGACGAGAAGATCGCCGAGTCGATCGGCGTGCCGCTGGGGATCCTGCCCGAGATCCGCTCCTCCGCCGAGGTCTACGGCGAGGTCACCGGCGGCGCGCTCGGCGATCTGCTCGGCGGCATCCCGGTCGCCTCCGCGCTCGGCGACCAGCAGGCCGCCCTGTTCGGCCAGTGCTGCTTCGCCGAGGGCGAGACCAAGTCGACCTACGGCACCGGCACCTTCATGGTGATGAACACCGGCGACAAGATCATCAACTCGTACGCGGGTCTGCTGACCACCGTCGGCTACAAGATCGGCGACCAGCAGACGGTGTACGCCCTGGAGGGCTCGATCGCCGTCACGGGCTCCCTGGTGCAGTGGATGCGTGACCAGATGGGCCTGATCTCCACCGCCGCCGAGATCGAGACGCTCGCGCTCTCCGTCGAGGACAACGGCGGCGCCTACTTCGTGCCGGCCTTCTCCGGTCTGTTCGCCCCGCACTGGCGCTCCGACGCCCGCGGTGTGATCGCCGGCCTGACCCGGTACGTCACCAAGGCGCACCTCGCGCGCGCCGTCCTGGAGGCCACCGCCTGGCAGACCCGGGAGATCGCCGACGCCATGGTCAAGGACTCCGGTGACGAGCTGGTGGCCCTCAAGGTCGACGGTGGCATGACCGCCAACAACCTGCTGATGCAGACCCTCGCCGACGTTCTCGACGCACCTGTGGTGCGCCCGATGGTCGCCGAGACCACCTGCCTCGGCGCCGCCTACGCCGCCGGCCTCGCCGTCGGCTTCTGGTCCAGCACCGACGAACTGCGCGCCAACTGGCGCCGGGCCGCCGAGTGGACCCCCCGCATGGACGCGGAGACCCGCGACCGTGAGTACAAGAACTGGCTCAAGGCCGTCGACCGGACCATGGGCTGGATCGAGGACGAGAGCTGAGCGCCGCCAGACGGCTCGGACATCTCTGACGAGGAGTAAGTACCCGACATGACCAGTCAGTCCACCCTGCAGTCCGTACCTGCCCTGGGCACGCACCCGGCCTCAGGCTCCAACCCGAGCCGCGCCGAGACCAGGGAGCAGCTCGCCAAGGCGTCGTACGACCTTCTTGTGATCGGCGGCGGCATCCTGGGCATCTCCACCGCCTGGCATGCCGCGCAGTCCGGCCTGCGGGTGGCACTGGTCGACGCCGGCGACTTCGCCGGCGCCACCTCCTCCGCCTCCTCCAAGCTGCTCCACGGCGGTCTGCGCTATCTGCAGACCGGCGCGGTGAAGCTGGTGGCGGAGAACCACTTCGAGCGCCGTGCGGTCTCCCGGCAGGTGGCCCCCCACCTGGCGAACCCGCTCACGTTCTACCTCCCCGTGTACAAGGGCGGGCCGCACGGCGCGGCGAAGCTGGGCGCGGGCGTCTTCGCCTACTCCGCGCTCTCCGCGTTCGGTGACGGCGTCGGCCACCTGCTCTCCCCCGCCAAGGCGGCGCAGGACGTGCCCGAGCTGCGCACCGAGAACCTGAAGGCCGTGGCCGTGTACGGCGACGACCAGATGAACGACGCGCGCATGGCGCTGATGACGGTCCGCGCGGCCGTCGAGTCGGGCGCGGTCGTGCTGAACCACGCCGAGGTCACCGGCCTGCGCTTCACCCGGGGCCGGGTCACGGGCGCGGAGCTGCGGGACCGGATATCCGGGGACGAGTTCGGTGTGGACGCCCGTCTCGTGCTGAACGCGACCGGCCCCTGGGTCGATCACCTGCGGAAGATGGAGGACCCGGGCGCCGCCCCGTCCATCCGTCTGTCCAAGGGCGCGCATCTGGTCCTGAAGCGCACCTCCCCGTGGAAGGCCGCGCTGGCCACGCCGATCGACAAGTACCGCATCACGTTCGCCCTCCCCTGGGAGGACATGCTGCTGCTCGGCACCACGGACGAGATGTACGAGGGCGACCCGGCGGACGTCTCGGTCACCGAGAAGGACATCGCCCAGATCCTGGACGAGGCCGCGTTCTCCGTGCGGGACCAGCAGCTGCGGCGGGATCTGATCACCTACTCCTTCGCCGGCCTGCGCGTGCTGCCGGGCGGTCCCGGAGACACCGCCAAGGCCAAGCGGGAGACGGTGGTGACCGAGGGCAGGGGCGGGATGCTGTCCGTCGCCGGCGGCAAGTGGACCACCTTCCGGCACATCGGGCGCACGGTGCTGAAGAAGCTGGAGGAGCTGCCGGGGCATCCGCTCGGCGACGACTTCGAGCCGGTCTCCTCGCTGCCGAAGAAGCTGCCGCTGCCCGGCGTCGCCAACCCGCGCGCGGTCGCCCACCGCCTCCTGGTGGACCACCCGGCGCCCGGCCCGCGCATGGCCGCCGACACCGCCAGGCACCTGGCCACCCACTACGGCTCCCTGGCCTTCGACATCGCCCGCATCGCCAACGAGCGCCCCGAGCTGGCCGGGCGTGTCCACCCGGACGCCCCGGAGATCTGGGCGCAGGTCGTCTGGGCCCGCGACCACGAGTGGGCCGAGACGGCGGACGACGTGCTGCGCCGCCGTACGACCCTGACGATCCGGGGCCTGGCCACGGACGAGGTCCGGGCCGGGGTCCAGGACCTGCTCGACAGGAAGTAGACCCGACGGCAGGAAGTAGACCCGACGGCCGGCCTCGCCGGGAGACGGGGAGTGGTCCGGCGGGGCGGCCGCATAATGTGCTCAGACATCGGATGTCTGGGCGGCGGGGAGGGCGGTCATGGCGGTCACCGACGAGGCGATCGAGAAGATCAAGGCGATGATCGTCTCCGGTGCGCTGCGGCCCGGGGACCGGCTGCCCAAGGAGAGCGAACTCGCCGCCGCGCTGGGGCTGTCGCGCAACTCCCTGCGGGAGGCGGTGCGGGCGCTGTCGCTGATCCGGATCCTGGACGTACGGCAGGGCGACGGCACGTACGTGACCAGCCTGGACCCGCAACTGCTGCTGGAGGCCATGAGCTTCGTCGTGGACTTCCACCGCGACGACACGGTGCTGGAGTTCCTCGCGGTGCGCCGCATCCTGGAGCCGGCCGCGACCGCGCTGGCCGCCTCACACATCACCGAGACCCAACTGGACGCGCTGTCGGCCCGGTTGGACGCGCTCGGCGCCGAACCGTCGGTGGAGGAACTGGTCGCGAGCGACCTGGAGTTCCACCGGGGCATCGTGCGCGGCGCGGGCAACTCGGTGCTGTGCTCGCTGCTGGACGGTCTGTCGGGGCCCACGACCCGGGCCCGGGTCTGGCGGGGGCTCACCCAGGAGGACGCGGTCGGCCGCACCCTGCGCGAGCACCGCGCGATCCTCGCCGCGCTGCGCGACCGGGACGCGGAGGCGGCCCGCTCCTGGGCGACCGTGCACATCGCGAGCGTCGAGCAGTGGCTGCGCAGCAGTCTGTGAAACCCCTCGAGGAACGGGTCGGGCTCCCCGTCGGCAAGGAGTGTTCCGGCCCGGTGATCGGGGCAGTGATCCGGGCATCCCCCGGCCGAGGGGGCTGCGGGCGCCCCCGCCGGACGCGGTAGGTTGGAACGTCAAGCGAGGGCACGTCGGAAGGAGGCACTGGGTGATCGAGCTGGAGGGGGTTCCCGAGCTGATCGACCCAGTCATGGTGGCCGCGTTCGAGGGCTGGAACGATGCCGGCGACGCCGCCTCCACGGCGGTCGCGCATCTGGAACGCGAGTGGAAGGGCGAGGTGTTCGCGGCGCTCGACGCCGAGGACTACTACGACTTCCAGGTGAACCGCCCCACGGTGTTCATGGACGGCGGCTTGCGCAAGATCACCTGGCCCACGACACGGCTGTCGGTGGTCCGGGTGGGCGGCGAGAAGCCGCGCGACCTGGTCCTGGTGCGCGGCATCGAACCGTCCATGCGCTGGCGGTCGTTCTGCAACGAGCTGCTCGGGTTCGCGCACGAGCTGGGCGTGGAGCTGGTGGTCATCCTGGGCGCCCTGCTCGGTGACACCCCGCACACGCGTCCGGTGCCGGTCAGCGGGGTCACGTCGGACCCGGACCTGGCCCAGCGGATGGACCTGGAGGAGACCAAGTACGAGGGCCCCACGGGCATCGTCGGTGTCCTGCAGGAGGCCTGCACGCACGCCGGGGTCCCGGCGGTGTCGCTGTGGGCGGCGGTCCCGCACTACGTCTCCCAGCCGCCCAATCCCAAGGCCACGCTGGCGCTGCTCAACCGTCTGGAGGACCTGCTCGACCTGCGCGTCCCGCAGGGTGAGCTGCCCGAGGACGCGCGCGCCTGGCAGGTGGGTGTGGACCAGCTGGCCGCCGAGGACAGCGAGGTCGCCGAGTACGTGCAGACGCTGGAGGAGGCCCTGGACACGGCCGAGCTGCCGGAGGCGTCCGGGGAGGCGATCGCCCGCGAGTTCGAGCGGTACCTGCGGCGCCGGGACGGCAACCCGCCCGGCGGGCACGCCACGGCGGACGGCGGTGAGGGCGGCTCCTTCCGTCGGGACACGCCCGGCGGTGGCCGCAACCGCCCGCCGAAGCCGGATGCCTCCGGCGGTTCGCCGGGCAACGAGGCGAAGGGCGAGGACGCGAAGGGCGAGGACGCGAGGGGCGAGGACGCGAGGGGCGAGGACGCGAAGGACGAGGACGCGAGGGGCGAGGACCAGGACAGCTCGGAGGACTGAGCGCGCTCGGCGCCTCCGAGAACGGGAACACGGAGAACCTCCGAGGACCGGAACACGGAGAAGGGGCGGTTCCCCTGTCGGGAACCGCCCCTTCCGCGTCGGGTCGTCTGCCGCGCCGTCGTGGCCGGCCGCGCAGTTCCCCGCGCCCCTTCGGGGGCGCGGTTCCCCGCTGCGTCTAGAGAGCTACTCCCAGCAGTGCGTCCATGGCCCGGGAGACCACGCCGGGGGCGCCGGTGTCGGTGCCGCCCTCCGTCTCCTGCCGGGCCGCCCAGCGGTCCACGGCGGCGAGCGCGGCGGGCGCGTCGAGGTCGCTCGCGAGGGCCGTGCGGATCTCCTCGACCAGCGCGTCCGCGGACGGGCCGTCGGGCCGGGAGACGGCCGCGCGCCAGCGCCCGAGCCGGTCCACGGCGTCCCGCAGGACCTGGTCGGTCCACTCCCAGTCGGAGCGGTAGTGGTGGGCGAGCAGCGCGAGGCGGATCGCGGCCGGGTCGACGCCGTCGCGGCGCAGCTGCGAGACGAATACGAGGTTGCCCTTGGACTTGGACATCTTCTCGCCGTGCAGGGCGACCATGCCGGCGTGGACGTACGCCTTGGCCATCGGGAACTCGCCGGTCAGCACCTGGGCGTGCGAGGCGCCCATCTCGTGGTGCGGGAAGGCGAGGTCGGAGCCGCCGCCCTGGACGTCGAAGCCCATGCCGAGGTGGTCGAGGGCGATGGCCACGCACTCGATGTGCCAGCCGGGCCGGCCGCGGCCGAGGGAGCCGCCGTCCCAGCTGGGCTCGCCCTCACGGGCGGCCATCCACAGCATCGGGTCGAGCGGGTTCTTCTTGCCCGGACGGTCCGGGTCGCCGCCGCGCTCGGCGGACAGCAGCCGCATGGCGGCGGCGTCGAGGTTCGACACCTGGCCGAAATGCGGGTCGGACTCGACGGAGAAGTAGATGTCGCCCTCCAGCTCGTAGGCCGCGCCGAGGTCGCGCAGCCGCTCCACGAGCGGGACGATGCCGGGTATCGCCTCGACGGCGCCTATGTAGTGCTGGGGCGGGAGCATCCGCAGGGCGGTCATGTCCTCGCGGAAGAGGGCGGTCTCCTTCTCGGCGAGGGCGACCCAGTCGACGCCGTCCCGGTCCGCGCGCTCGAGGAGCGGATCGTCGACGTCGGTGACGTTCTGGACGTAGTGGACCTGCCGCTTGGTGTCGAGCCACACGCGCTGAACGAGGTCGAACGCGTTGTAGGTCGCCGCGTGACCCATGTGGGTCGCGTCGTAGGGCGTGATGCCGCAGACGTAGATACGGGCGACGGGACCGGGGTCGAGGGTGACGAGGCCGCCGGTCGCGGTGTCGTGGATCCTCAGGTCGCGGCCCTGACCAGGCAGGGCGGGGACCTCGGAAGCGGGCCAGGCATGCATGTACATGAGCCTAACCCGGCGGCGAGTCGCGTATACGAACGGGATCGGGCCGGATGGCCGGTCGGGCGGTCTTGTGCGGTCGCGCTTCTTGTGCAGGCCGTGCCCCACCGGTGCGTTCACCCTGCGGGGCGCACACAGCGGTCGGTTCACAGCGGTCGGTTCACAGTGGTGGGTTCACAGCCGTGCGCTCGCACCGGCGGGTTCACAGCAGGTTCACGCCGGCGGGTTCACGCCAGTGAGTTCACAGCTGTGCGCTCACACCGGCGGGTTCACAGCAGGCATTCACACCGACGGGTTCACACCGTGCACTCGCACCAGCGGGTTCACGTCGTCGCGCTCGCATCGGTGGGTTCACAGCAACGGGTTCACACCGATGCGTTCACAGCAGCAGGTTCACACCGGTGCGCTCACACCGTGGGTTCACACCGGTGCGCTCACACCGGTGTGCTCACACCGGTGTGCTCACAGCGACGGGTTCACACCCTCGCCCTCACACCGGTGGCCAGGGGATCGCCGGCCACTCCCCCCTCGGCTCCGGGTGCACCCCCAGCGTGAGCAGCGCCTCCACACGCGCGCGTGTGGCGTCGATCTCGGCGGGGGTGATCAGGGGGGTCAGCCGGGCGGACAGCTCGCCGCCGTCCGAGAGGCCCTTCCTGAGGCCCTTCAGCACCTCGACGGCCTCCTCGGTCAGGGGCTCGCCCGCCCACCCCCACAACAGCGTGCGCAGCTTGTTCTCGACGTTGAAGGTGACCCCGTGGTCGATGCCGTACAGCCGGCCCCCTGCGGTGGGCAGCAGGTGGCCGCCTTTGCGGTCGGCGTTGTTGATCACGGCGTCGAGGACGGCGAGCCGGCGCAGCCGTTCGTCGTCGGCGTGCACGAGCAGCGCGGTGCGGCCCTCGCCGACCTCGGCGAACCCGATCGCCTTCCAGCCCGGTTCCGGTTCCTCGCCGTCCACCAGGGCGAGGAGTTCCGCCTCGGCGGCGACGTCGATCCACAGCTGGCACATGCCCTCGCCGTACGGGCCCTCGCGCAGCACGGTGGGGGGCACGAGACCCCAGCCGGTGGCCTCGGAGACCTCGTAGGCGGCGACCTCGCGGCCGGCCAGGGTGCCGTCGGGGAAGTCCCACAGCGGGCGTTCCCCGGCCACGGGCTTGTACACGCACGTGGCGTCCCGGCCGTCGTACGTGATCGCGCAGAACAGCGCCGCGTTGGACGCCTCGCGGATCCGGCCGCGTACGGTCAGTTCACCGCGGGTGAGGAGTTCGGCGAAGGCGGCGTCGGCGTCGGCCTCCGGGTCGGCGGCCGTCACGCTCCGCGGCGGTATCCGTTCTGGCGCGGACATACGTGTCCTTCCGGATCGAGCGGGAGGCTGCACAGCGGGCACGGCGGCCGCCCGGCGTTGACGACGTCGAGGGCGCGCTTGGCGAAGGCCCTGGCCTGCGCACCGGTCAGCCGGACCCGCAGCATCGGGGGTCCGTTCTCCTCGTCCTGGAGCAGCCGCTCCTCGGCCTCGGCGAGGTCCTCCTCCGTCTCGGCGTCCAGCTCCACGAGGGCCTGGGCCTCGACGATCATGCGCTGCTCCTCGCCGTCCCAGGCGAGGGCCATGGTGCCGACGCGGAACTCCTCCTCGATGGGGGTGTCCAGCGGGGCCGAGTCGGAGATCTCGGTGGGCGCGACGGCCGGGACGGCGGCGTTGCCGCCACTACGCCGTACGACCTCGTCGAGCAGTTCGTCCATGCGCTCGGCGAGTGCGGCGACCTGGGTCTTCTCCAGGGCCACGCTGGTCACCCGGGGGCCTGCGGTGGCCTGGAGGAAGAACGTACGGCGCCCGGGCAGCCCGACCGTGCCGGCGACGAAGCGGTCCGGCGGATCGTAGAGGTACACCTGACGGGACACGTCCTGTCTCCATGGGAATCGAGGGTTTCGGCAGTGCTGGCCATGCGGGGGTGCGACGAGGTGGGTCGCTTCACCCTACTGCGGCCGACGATCACGGTGCTCCCGCACCGCCACCGACCGGTGCGTCGCCCTCCGGGGGTGTCTCGCGCGGTGCGAGGGAGGCGAAGTCGCCGGTGTCGCCGAGGCGGACGAGGTAGGGCCTCAGGCGGGTGTAGCGGATCGCGGTGACGGAACAGGGCTCCACGGAGATCCGCTGGAAGAGGTCGAGATGAAGTCCGAGTGCGTCCGCGACGAGGGACTTGATGATGTCACCGTGCGAGCACATGAGGTACAGCGCGTCGGCGCCGTGGTCGCGCTCCACGCGCGCGTTCCACTCGCGTACGGCCTCGGCGGCGCGGGCCTGCATGGAGCGCATGGACTCGCCGCCGGGGAACGCGGCGGCCGACGGGTGGGCCTGGACGACCTCCATGAGCGGCTCGTCCGTCAGCTCGGCGAGCTTGCGTCCCGACCAGTCGCCGTAGTGGCACTCCCCGATCCGCTCCTCGGTGTGGGCGCGCAGTCCGGGCCGGGCCTCCAGCAGGGGCCGGACGGTCTCCTGGCAGCGCTGCAGGGGGCTGGCGACGACCTCGGCGAGGGGCAGCCCGGCGAGCCGTCCGGGCAGCGCGGCGGCCTGCGCGACGCCGCGTTCGTCCAGGGCGACGCCCGGCGTCCAGCCGGCGAGCACGCCCGAGGTGTTGGCGGTGGAGCGTCCGTGCCGGACGAGGATCAGCGTGGGCATGCGGCCCAGCGTAAGCGCTTCACGACATGCGTCCGGGGTCGGCGGGGAGGAGAATACGCTCCGTGATCGTGGACTGCGCGGTGTACCGGGACGGTCGCCGCTCCGAGGGTCCGGAGGACCTGTCCGACGCACTGGAGGAGGCGCGGGCGGCGGGCGGGTTCGTGTGGATCGGTCTCTACGAGCCGTCGGCGCACGAGTTCGACCTGGTCACGCGGGAGTTCGCGTTGCATCCGCTGGCGGTCGAGGACGCCCTGAAGGCGCACCAGCGGCCCAAGCTGGAGGTGTACGACGACTCGCTGTTCATGGTCCTCAAGCCGGTGTGGTACGAGCCGGAGAGCGACAGGGTCTCGGCGGGCGAGGTCATGGTCTTCGTCGGCGACTGTTTCGTGGTGACCGTGCGGCACGGCGAGGGTTCGCCGCTGGCCGCCGTGCGGCACCGGCTGGAGGACGACCCGGAGATGCTGGCCACGGGTCCCACCTCGGTGCTGTACGCGATCTCCGACACCACCGTCGACCACTACCTGGACGTGGCGACGGAGCTGCAGACGGACCTGGAGGAGCTGGAGGCCGAGGTGTTCCAGCCGGAGCGCGGCGGCACCCGCCACACGGCGTCCCGTATCTACAACTTCAAGCGGCAGGTCCTGGAGTTCCGCCGGGCGACCGTGCCGCTGGTGGTGCCGCTGACCAGGCTGGGCGCGACCGGTCCGATCGGCATCGGGGTGCCGTTCGTGCACGACAAGGCGCGGCCGTTCTTCCGGGACGTGAACGACCATCTCGCGCGCGTGAACGAGTCCGTGGAGGGCCTGGACCGGCTGGTGTCGGACATCCTGGCGGCGCATCTGGCGCAGATGAGCGTGCGGCAGAACGACGACATGCGGAAGATCTCCGCCTGGGCGGCGATGGCCGCCGTTCCCACGATGATCGCGGGCATCTACGGCATGAACTTCGACCACATGCCCGAACTGCACTGGCTGTGGTCCTACCCGGCGGTGATCCTGCTGATGGCCGGTCTCGAGGTGCTGCTGTACCAGACGTTCAAGCGGCGCGGCTGGCTGTGAGCGGGGCCCGGACGAGGCTCAGACGAGTTCGGGTGCGGGGGTGGCGGGTCCGCCGAGGGCGTCGCGGTGCTCGGGCATGCGCAGGCTCACCATGCGGCGCCAGCCGCCGAGGCGCTCGTAGGCGTACAGGGCGTGGATCGCGGCCGTGAGGACGGCCGAGCGGGCCTTCGACCAGCCGAGGGTGCGGCCCATGTGGGCCATGACGGCGAGGCTGACGTCGCGGTAGACCCGGATCTCGGCGAGCGCGCACGCGCGCAGGGTGCGCTGGATGGCGCGGCCGTGGCCGGCGCGGGCGAAGCGGAGGAGTTCCTCGTGGCAGTAGGCGAGGTGGTTGTCCTCGTCGTGGGCGATCATCCGTACGGCGCGGCCGATGTCGGGGTGGTCGCCGAAGTGCCTGCGCAGCAGTTCCATCTGCTCGCAGGCGCGTTGTTCGGTGACCCGGCTGTGGGCGAGGTAGGTGACGATGTCCTGCACGGTCAGCGGCCGGTCGGCCTTGAGTCTCTCGTGCGCGAGGCCGATGCCGTGGCGTTCCAGGAGCATCGTGTAGTCGGTGTCCGGCGGTACGTCGACGGGTCTCAGTCCGCGCTTGCGCAGCAGGGCGCCGAAGATCCGGCCGTGCTTGTCCTCGTCGGCCCCGTGCCGGGCGATCTTGGGTGCGAGCGCGGCCTCGCTGCGCGGGACCAGAGCGGCGATCCGCCCGTTCTCCCAGCCGCCCTGGGACTCCCCGCTGGCCGCGATGGAGCAGAAGAGCCGGAAGGAGGCGTCGTTGTCGAGGATCTCCTGGAACAGACTCCTGGCCGAAAGCATCGTGTGCTCCTCCCTGCGGCGTTCCGCGTGCGGCAGTCCGCGTCCGCCGACGGTCCGCGTGCGGCAGTCCGCGTCCGCCGGCGGTCCGCGTGCGGCGGTCCGTGTCCGCCGGCGGTCCGCGTGCGGCGTGCCATGTGCGGCAGTCCGTGTGCGGCGTGCCATGTGCGGCAGTCCGTGTGCGGCGTGCCATGTGCGGCAGTCCGCGTGCGGTGGTCCGCAAAGAACAGTCCAAATGCGGAGATAGAGGGACGCAACAGCTGTGCGGAGCCGCTCGGCCGAAAGGAGGAGTGCGGGGGTCGTAACCGCGCGGGTCCTGGCGCGTTGTTCTGCGTGACGGCCGTGGCGGGGAAGACCCCCGAGCCCCCACCACGGCCGCTGAAGCTCTTACGCGAGTCCGGCCCGCTCCAGGGCCTCGGCGCCGGCCCGCAGGGAGGCGAGCCGCTCCTCCAGGGCGAAGCCGGCCGGGGCGAGGCTGAGGGTGGTGACGCCGGCGGCGGCGTAGGCCTTCATCCGGTCGGCGATGCGGTCGACCGAGCCGAGCAGGGTGGTCCTGTCGATGAGGTCCTGCGGGACCGCGGCGGCCGCGCCCTCCTTGTCACCGGCCAGGTACTTCTCCTGGATCTCGGCGGCCTCCTGCTCGTAACCCATGCGCCGGGCGAGCCGGTTGTAGAAGTTCTGCTTGAGACTGCCCATGCCGCCCACGTACAGCGCGGTGTAGGGGCGGAAGGTGTCGGCGAGCCGGGACAGGTCCTTGTCGTCGCCGAGGGCCAGGGGCAGGGTCGGGCAGACGTCGAACCCGTCGAGGGTCTTGCCGGCCTTCTCGCGGCCCGCGCGCAGGTACGTGACGGTGGTCTCCTCCAGGTGTTCCGCGGAGGGGAAGATGAGCAGCGCGCCGTCGGCGATCTCGCCGGTCTGCTCAAGGTTCTTGGGGCCGATGGCGGCGATGTAGAGCGGGATGTGCTCGCGCACGGGCTGCACGGTCAGCTTGATCGGCTTGCCCGGCCCGCCGGGCAGCGGCAGCGTCCAGTGCTCGCCCTCGTACGTCAGCCGCTCGCGGGCCATCGCCTTGCGCACGATCTCCACGTACTCGCGCGTGCGCGACAGCGGCTTGTCGAACTTGATGCCGTACCAGCCCTCGGAGACCTGCGGGCCGGAGACGCCGATCCCGAGGCGGAAGCGGCCACCGGAGAGCGTGTCGAGGGTCGCCGCGGTCATCGCGGTCATCGCCGGCTGGCGGGCCGGGATCTGGAAGATGGCCGAACCGACGTCGATGCGCTCCGTCTTCGCGGCGACCCAGCTGAGCACCGTGGCCGCGTCCGAGCCGTACGCCTCGGCGGCCCAGCACACCGAGTAGCCCAGCCGCTCGGCCTCCTGGGCCACGGCCAGATTGTCCGCGTCCATCCCCGCGCCCCAGTAGCCGAGGTTGATCCCGAGCTTCATGGCCGATCCCCTTACCCGTGAGTAATGTCCGTTGGCCGAGACCTTAGCGAGCGGGAGGCTTCCCGCCCACCCCCGACTCGCGAACGCCCTGCCTCTCCCCCGGGGAGTCCCCCGCCCGCGCGAGCGCGTCGGTTGTCCACAGGCAACCCACGGCAGCAGCCATGGCCAGTAATCTCGCGAACATGGAGCAGAGGCATCTCGGCCGTACCGGCCTGCGCGTGTCCCGGATCGGACTCGGCACCCTCACCTGGTGCCGGGACACCGACGAGCACGACGCCGCGGACATGCTGAAGGCGTTCTGGGAGGCCGGCGGCACGCTCGTCGACACCGCCGACGTGTACGGCGACGGCCAGGCCGAGTATCTGCTGGGACAGCTGATGGACGGGCTCGTGCCGCGCCGGGATCTGGTGATCTCCACGAAGGCGGGCAGTGTGCCCGACCCCGACCGGCGCTTCGACGGCTCCCGGGGCCATCTGCTGGACGCCCTGGACGCCTCCCTGGCCCGGCTCGGCACGGACCACGTCGACCTGTGGCACATCCACGCGTACGACCCCGTCACCCCGCTGGAGGAGACGCTCCACGCGCTGGACCTGGCCGTGAGCAGCGGCCGGGCCCGGTACGCCGGGGTCTCCAACTTCTGCGGCTGGCAGCTCGCCAAGGCGGCCACCTGGCAGCTGGCCTCGCCGGGCACCCGCACCCGGCTGGCCAGTACGCAGCTGGAGTACTCGCTGCTGCAGCGCGGCGTCGAACGCGAGGTGCTGCCCGCCGCGCTCGACCTGGGCGTCGGCCTGCTGCCCTCCTCGCCGCTGGGCCGGGGCGTGCTGACGGGCAAGTACCGGCACGGCATCCCGCCGGACTCGCGCGGCGGCTCGGAGCACATGTCGCTGTTCGTCGAGCCGTATCTGGACGACACCGCGACCCGCATCGTGGACGCGGTGACCACGGCCGCCGACGGGCTCGCGGTCACCCCGCTCCAGGTGGCCCTCGCCTGGGTCCGGGACCGGCCCGGAGTGGCCGCGCCGATCGTCGGCGCGCGCAACGCGCAGCAGCTCACGGCCGCGATGTCAGTGGAGGCCCTTAGTCTTCCTGACGAGATCTGCCGGGCCCTCGACGACGTGTCGGCGCCCGTGCACCGCTATCCCGATCACGACTGGAGCACGCTGTGAGCACGGAGCCGGAGACCACGGAGAAAGCCGGGCCGGGTACGCCGGAGTCCTCGAAGCCCCCTCAGGCCGCCGGAGAGGAGACGGCACCCGAGGAGAGCCGTGCGGATACGGCCGCCGAACCCGACGAGACCGGAGCCACGGCGCCGGAGGACACCGCCGGGGACAACTCCGCGGACGGTGACAGCTCCGCGCAGGAAGCCGGGAACGCCGACGGGGGCAGCTCCGCGGGCGCTGACAGTTCCGCGCAGGGAGCCGGGAACACCCACGGGGATGGAGCGGCGGAAGGGGCCGGGAGCGCCGGCGAGGGCGGCTCCGGGCGAGAGGCCGGGAACGCCGACGGGGGCAGCTCCGCGGACGGTGACAGTTCCGCGCAGGGGGCCGGGAACGCCGACGGGGACAACTCCGCGGGCGCTGACAGTTCCGCGCAGGGAGCCGGGAACACCCACGGGGATGGAGCGGCGGAGGGAGCCGGGAGCGCCGGCGAGGGCGGCTCCGGGCAGGTTTCCGAGGCGCAGGCCGAGTTGGTCGCGCAGCAGGTCGAGCGGGAGCGGATCGAGCGCCGCAAGGCCGACAGGAAGGCCCCGATCGAGAGCGGTACGAAACTGAGCGGCACGGCGGCCGACCTGCTCGCGGCCGTCCGGGCGGTGGAGGGCGGCAAGAAGCCGGTGACCTCGGTCGTCGCCACGCCCGAGCCGGCCCCGCGCCGCGCCGCGCCGCAGCCCACCACCCTCACGCCTACCCCCACGCCCACCTCCACGCACGCCCCCCGGCCCGCCCCGGCCGCCGCCGCGCCGAGCGGCCCCGCCCCGGAGGCGGTCGACGCCGTACGACGCGTGCTGGCCGAGGGTGGCGCGCCCGAGGCGCTGGCACCGCAGGTCGCCGCGGCGCTCGGCGAAGGCGCCGACCGCACGCTGCGGGAGGACCCCTGGCAACTGCTGCGGGTCACCGGGGTACGGCCGGACCAGGCCGACGGGTTCGCGCGGGCGCTGCTGGGCGCGGCCTGCGGTCCGGACGACGAGCGGCGGGGCAGCGCCCTGACCGTGTGGCTGCTGGAGCAGGCCGGGCTGGCCGGTCACACCGCGCTGGACCTGCCGGCGCTCACCGCGGCCCTCACCCAGCGGTCCGTGCCGGACGCGGACGCGGCCGTGCAGAGCGCGCTCGCGGAGGGCGAGGCGCTGATCTTCCAGGACGCCCTGGACGAGCCCGGCGCCCCGGCCCGCCAGGCGGGCGCCGACGAGCACGAGGGCGCAGGCGAACACGAGGGCGCGGGCGAGGACGGCGAGGCGGAGCGGCCGGTCCGGGTCCTGGTCGGCCTGGAGCGGTACGCGCTCGCCGAGGAGAGCCTCGCCGACGGTC
Organism: Streptomyces sp. NPDC048297; assembly: GCF_043201585.1. Classification (NCBI taxonomy): domain Bacteria; kingdom Bacillati; phylum Actinomycetota; class Actinomycetes; order Kitasatosporales; family Streptomycetaceae; genus Streptomyces; species Streptomyces sp. NPDC048297. The sequence goes on along the minus strand of NZ_JBICZA010000001.1, from coordinate 99,386 downwards.
TGGCCCGCCTGGTCAACTCCCTGTCGAAGGAGAGCGCGCAGATCTGGTCGGCGACCGCCGGCCGGGTCCCGGACGGGGCGGCCGAGCTGGTCCGGGCCCTTGCCGGCAACGGCCTGGTGCTGCACACCGGCGGCGAGGCGGCCCGTGCCGAACCGGCCGCGGTGCTGTCCGCCGCCCGTGCGGCCGGTCTGCGTGCCTTCGCCGCCTGCCACACTCCGGACGGCCGCCACCGCTTCACCGCGCTGCTGGGCGACACCGGCGAGTCCCCGGCCGGCGGCTCCGGGCCCGGCACCGAGCCGTCCGTCGGCACCGTCGCCGGTGTCCTCTCCGGTGCCGAGGGCCCCGGCCGGGACGCGGAAGGCGCCCTGGACCTCGATCTGCTGATCGTCCTCGACGCGCCCCAACTCGACGTGGAGAGCGCCGCGATGCTGGTGGAGTCACTGCCCGACGGGGCGCGGCTGCTGCTCAGCGGCGATCCCGCGGTGCTGTGGTCGGCCGGGCCCGGCCGGGTCTTCGCCGACCTCCTGGCGGCCCGCGCCTGCCCACAGATCGCCTCCCGCACACCCGACCCGGGCCCCGTCGGCGAACTGGTCTCCGGGATCGGCATCGGCGAGCTGAACCAGGTGGAGGCGCCCGGCAAGGAGATCGTCATCGTGCCGGTGCGGGACGCGGGAGAGGCCGTGCACCGGACCGTGCAGCTGGTCGCGGACTCGGTGCCGCGGGCGATCGGCGTGCCGCCCGAGCAGACCGTCGTGATCACCCCGGGCCACGGCGGCGCCGCCGGCACCCGGGCCCTCAACTCCGCCCTCAAGGAGCGCCTCAACCCCGGCCCCGGACGCTTCGGCGGCTTCGACCCCGGCGACCGGATCGTCTACTCCCCCGCCCCGGGCCGTACGGTGCCGGGCCGGGTGGTGAGGGCCGACGCGGAGGGGCTGCACCTGGAGTGCGCGGGCGCCCCCGTGGTCGTACCGCGCGAGCGGGTGGAGGGTGCCGTCAGGCACGGCTGGGCGCTGACCGCGCACCAGGCGGTGGGCAGCCGCTGGCCCGCCGTCGTCGCGGTCCTCCCCGGTGACGCCGCGCAGACGCTCAGCAGACCGTGGGTGTACACCGCGTTCGGCCGTGCGGAGCGCCATCTCTCCGTGGTCCACGGGGTGGATCAGGCGCTCGCGAAGGCGGTGGCGCAGACCCTGGCCAAGCCTCGTACGACCCGCTTGGGGACCCTGTTGCGCGCCCAGGTCCCGGCGGCGGGCTGACACCGGCTCGCCTCGTCCGCCGGAGCTTGCCCGCCGGGACTGGTGCGGCGGGGCTTGTCCGGCGGGGCGGCGTCACGCCGCAATGGCGCAGTCACGCGGTGCCGTAGGGGCCTCGGCCCTCGGCCCTTACGGCACCGCCGCCCGCCTCACCGGTCGGCGTCCAGCGACTCCAGATCCTCGTCCTCGTCGCTGATGCCGTCGAACTCCAGCTCGTCCTCCTCGTCGATGCCGTCGGAGACGTCCTCGTCGAAGACCGCGCTCACGTCGAACCTGCACACGACCCGCTGCGGATCGACCTGCTCGAACGGCGCCTCCAGCCACTCGCCGGGCTCGGCCGGTTCGTCGGCGGCGGTGACCCAGAGCGTGGAGTCGCCCTCCTCCAGGCCGAACTCCTTGTGCCGGGAGGCGATCTCGTCCGGTTCGAACTCGCCGAACAGGATGCCCAGCGCCCCGGGGACCGTGCCGGCGCCCTCGTCGTCCGCCGCGCCGACGAGCTCGTACTCCGCCGCCTCGACCCGCTGGGCCTGCGCCAGCAGCCGCTGGGGTTCCGCCACCGCGTAGTCGCGGCGGATCAGCACGCTGATCGCGTTCGGCTCCTCGGGACCGGCGTACGGGGGCAGGGCGTCCTCGGCACCGGGGATCTCGAAGGGGGTGACCTCGTCGTAGCGGTCGTAGAGCAGCTCGTCGTACACCTCGGCGGCGGCGGCCAGCTGGTTGAAGGCCTCGTAGACGGCCGGGTCGTCCTCCCCCGACCTGCGTTCGACAGCCGCAAGGTGACGGTCGAGCGCGGTCTTGATCGCCTCGGCGGCGGCGCGTACCTCGGCAGCGGTGGGCTGCGCAGCATCAGACATAGTGCAGACGCTATCCGTACCGGGCACCAGCCCGCACAATAGATGCGATGCCGGAATACGAATTTGTCGACGTGCATGTGCCTCGCGGGGTGTCCCGCAAGGAGGCCACACGTCTGCTGACGGACCATGCCGAGTACGGACACTGGGAGTTGGACCGACTGCGCCTGATGCGCGACGGCAGCCGCAAGGTGCGGCTGCGCCGGCGGATCATCCGCCAGGTGCGCGCCACGTGGTGAGTCAGGACGCGTGAGACGCGGAAACGGAGCGGGCCCGCCGGGGTGGTGGACCCGCTCCGTTTCTCCTGCTGTGACCGGTGCGGTGCGTTCGGTCACGGCCGCCGCGAACGGTGCGGTCTGCGGCGGCCTACCGCGGGTTACGCCGTGGCCCGGGTCTTGCGGTACAGCACCGCGCCCGCGAGCACCGCGCCCGCGCCCAGCGGCAGGGCCACGCCCAGCGGCACGTCGCCGCCGGTGTGCGCGAGTTGGCCGGTGGTCAGCGCCGTACTGAGCGCCGTGTCGGAGCGTCCGCCGTGCTGCCCGACGTGGGTCGGACCGTGCGAGGTGTGTGAGCCCTGCGAGCTGTGCCCGCCGTGCCCACCGTTGCCCGACCCGGTACCCGGCGTTCCGGGCGTCCCCGGGTGACCGGGAGTACCCGGCTGACCGGGAGTACCTGGGTTGCCCGGCTGACCCGGGTGACCGGGAGTCCCAGGGTTGCCCGGATGACCCGGATGACCCGGGTGACCGGGATGGCCGGGGTGACCCGGCGTGCCCGGTGGGTTCTCGTGTCCGCCTCCTGGCGGCCGGCTGCCGTGGCCGCCGCCGGCCACGCAGTCGTTGCCCGTCGTGCCGTTGCCGATGCCCACGACGTCCACGCTGTTGCCGCACACGTTGACCGGGACGTCGATCGGCACCTGGACGGTGTTGCCGGAGCCCACACCGGGCGAGCCACCGGTGTGGCCGCCCGCGTGCGAGCCGCCGTCGCCGCCGTGTCCGCCCGCGCCGCCCTGTCCCCCCGGGTTGCCGCACGCGTTGCCGACCGACGGGTTGAGCAGCCCGACGACGTTGACGGTGTTGCCGCACACGTTCACCGGCACGTGCACCGGCACCTGCACGGTGTTGCCGGACAGCACGCCCGGCGAACCGCCGGCGGAGCCGGACGCGCCCGTGTCGGCGTGGGCGTATCCGCTCGCGGCGGCGATCACACCGGTCGCGGCCGCCATGGTCATCAGGCCCTTGCGAGTGCCTTGTCGCATTCCGCGTTCCCCCCTGATCCCCTGAATCCTCGACTGAATTCCTCGACTGTGGAAAAGGCCGGTCGGCCCCAGAGCGCATGGCGCGCGCTCCGGGGCCGACGGCTGGTGAATGACGCCCCTCGGGGAGTCGGCGTCAGTCGTTGACGCAGGTGTTGCCGAAGGCGGGGTTCAGGAGCCCGATCACGTTGATCGTGTTGCCGCACACGTTCACCGGGACGTGCACGGGCAGCTGGATGACGTTGCCGGAGACGACGCCCGGGGAGTGCACGGCGGCACCCTGAGCACCCGAGTCGGCGACGGCCAGGCCCGCGCCGGCGAGAACCAGACCACCGGTGGCAGCGGCAGCAGCGACGACCTTCTTGATCATTCTTCCTCCTTGTTGGCAAAGCGACCCCAAGGTGCGGGATCGCATCACCTGTAACGAGGAGGGAGTAATGGAGCTACGAGCTTATGGTCGGATTCACTCTTCTCAGTCGATCTCGCACGCGCGCCCGATTCGTCACTCCTCTCCGCCCGACGCGTCACTCTCCCGGCTCACGACCCATCACTCCTGGTTCACGACGCGTCACTCCTGGTTCACGACGCGTCGATGAACCGGTCGAGGACCCGCACCCCGAACTGCAGTCCGTCCACCGGGACCCGCTCGTCCACGCCGTGGAACATGCCCGCGAAGTCCAGCTCCGGCGGCAGCTTGAGCGGCGCGAAACCGAAGCCGCGGATGCCGAGGTCGTCGAAGGACTTGGCGTCGGTGCCGCCGGAGAGCATGTACGGGACCGCCTTGGCGGTCGGGTCCTCGGCCAGCAGCGCGGCCTGCATGGCGTCGACCAGGGCACCGTCGAAGCTGGTCTCCAGCGCCTTGTCGGAGTGCACGTCCTCGCGGCGGACGTGCGGTCCGAGCAGCCGGTCGATGTCGCCGAGGAACTCCTCCTCGTGACCGGGAAGGAACCGTCCGTCGATGTGCGCGGTGGCCTCGCCGGGGATGACGTTGACCTTGTAACCGGCGTTCAGCTGGGTGGGGTTGGCGGTGTTGGACAGGGTCGCGCCGATGAGCTTGGCGATGCCGCCGAGCCGGGCCAGGGTGGACTCCATGTCCTCCGGGTCCAGCTCGGTGCCGAGCGCGTCGCCCAGTTCGTCGAGGAAGGCCCGGGTGGTCTTGGTGACCCGTACCGGGAACTTGTGCCTGCCGACGCGGGCGACGGCCTCGGACAGCTCGGTGATGGCGTTGTCCCGGTGGATCATCGACCCGTGCCCGGCGGTGCCGGCCACGGTCAGCTTCATCCAGTGCATGCCCTTCTCGGCCGTCTGGATCAGATAGAGGCGCCGCTGCTCGTTCACGGTGAACGAGAACCCGCCGACCTCGCTGATCGCCTCGGTGACGCCCTCGAACAGCTCCGGGTGGTGGTCGACGAGGTGCCGGGCCCCGTACGTGCCGCCCGCCTCCTCGTCCGCGAGGAAGGCGACGACGATGTCCCGCGGGGGCCGGCGCCCGCTCCTGAGCCGGTCCCGGACGACCGCGAGGGTCATCGCGTCCATGTCCTTCATGTCGACCGCGCCGCGCCCCCACACGCACCCGTCGGCGACCTCGCCGGAGAACGGGTGGTGCGTCCAGTCGTCGGCGTTGGCCGGTACGACGTCCAGGTGGCCGTGGATGAGCAGCGCGGGCCGGGACGGGTCCTCGCCCTCGATGCGGGCCACCGTGGAGGCGCGGCCCGGGTGCGACTCGAAGATCTCGGGCTCGAGCCCGACCTCGGCGAGCTTCTCGGCGACGTACTCGGCGGCCTTGCGCTCGCCCGGACCCGAGTGGTCGCCGTAGTTGCTGGTGTCGAACCGGATCAGCTCGCGGCAGAGGTCCACGACCTCGTCCTCGCCGGTGACGGTCCTGGCCGTGTCCTTGTCGGTCACGCTGCTTCCTCCCGCTGTCTGCTGTGGTCCCCCTCATCCTGCCCCCGTGTCCGCCGGGGCCCAAGACCGGACCCGGCCCGTCACGTGCCGTTCACGCGGGCCGGGCTCCGGGGTCCGCGCCGGGGCGAATGCCGGGGCCGCTGCCAGGGCCGGCCCCAGGGCCGGGGGTGATCAGACACCCCCCGAAAGCCTGGTAATGTTTCCTTCGTCGCCGCGAGGGAAACCCCGCGCGACAGACACCTTGTCCGGGTGGCGGAATGGCAGACGCGCTAGCTTGAGGTGCTAGTGCCCTTTATCGGGCGTGGGGGTTCAAGTCCCCCCTCGGACACCAGCGAGGGCCCCTGTTCACCAGGGGCCCTCTGCTTTTCCCGCCCCCCGCCTTCCCGCTCCCCCGCTTTCCCCTCCCCCACTCCCCATGCACCAACTGCCCCCGAATGTCCGCTCCTTGGTGTCTTGTGTGGCCCATCTCTCGTCCGGCGTGAAGACCGGCAGGTCAGCGGCCTCGGATTGATCACCGTGGCCACCCCGACAGGCTCTCCCGAGTGGTCGGACGAAGAGGCGAAGCCTAGCGTCGTACTAAGATTTCCGGTTTGTTACTCAGCCGGACCCGACGTGAGGACCCCATGGCAGCCATAGACGAGAGCCGCGCTCTCGGCCTGCTCGACGACGAGATCCGCGCGCAGTTCGGCGACAGGGCCCGTTTCTCCGCGGGACCGGCCGCCTCGCCGCGCACGCTGGTCGACGTGTTCGACGCGTCCGTGCGGTCGTATCCGGACGAGCCCGCTCTGGACGACGGCACCCGGCGCCTCACCTACCGTGCGCTGGCCGTCGAGGTGGAGCGGTTGCGGCGGAGGCTGGCCGGGGCGGGGGTCGGGCTCGGGGACCGGGTCGGGGTGCGGGTGCCCTCGGGGACCAACGATCTGTACGTGGCGATCCTCGCCGTTCTCGCCGCCGGTGCCGCCTACGTGCCCGTGGACGCCGAGGACCCGGACGAGCGGGCCGAGCTGGTCTTCGGGGAGGCCGGGGTGCGGGCCGTCGTCGGGGCCGGGCACGAGATCGACGTCAACGGGGCCGGCGAGGTCCCGGCCGCCCGGCCCGGCGCCGGGCACGACGCCTGGATCATCTTCACGTCCGGGTCCACCGGGAAGCCCAAGGGTGTCGCGGTCACGCACCGCAGTGCCGCCGCGTTCGTGGACGCCGAGGCCGCGCTGTTCCTGGCCGAGGAGCCGATCGGGCCCGGTGACCGGGTCATGGCGGGGCTGTCCGTCGCGTTCGACGCGTCCTGCGAGGAGATGTGGCTGGCCTGGCGGTACGGCGCCTGTCTGGTGCCGGTGCCCCGCTCGCTGGTCAGGAGCGGGGCCGATCTGGGGCCGTGGCTGGTCGAGCAGGAGATCACCGTCGTCTCGACCGTGCCGACGCTGGCCGCGCTCTGGGAGCCGGAGACCCTCAACGACGTACGGCTGCTGATCTTCGGCGGCGAGGCCTGTCCGCCCGAGCTGGCGCAGCGGCTGGTCACCGAGGGGCGCGAGGTGTGGAACACCTACGGGCCGACCGAGGCGACCGTCGTGGCCTGTGCGGCGCTGATGAGCGGCGAGGAGCCCATCAGGATCGGGCTGCCGCTGAACGGGTGGGAGCTGGCCGTCGTCGACGAGGCCGGTGAGCCCGTGGCCATGGGCGACAGCGGGCAGCTGGTGATCGGCGGGGTCGGGCTCGCGCGGTATCTCGATCCGGAGAAGGACGCGGAGAAGTACGCGCCGCTCCCGTCGCTGGGCTGGGAGCGGGCGTACCGCAGTGGTGACCTGGTCAGGGCCGAGCCCGAGGGGCTGGTGTTCCTCGGCCGGGCGGACGAGCAGATCAAGCTGGGCGGGCGGCGGATCGAGCTGGGCGAGGTGGATGCCGCGCTGCAGGCGCTGCCCGGGGTCGCCGGGGCCGCCGCCGCCGTGCGTACCGCCCGCAGCGGCAACCAGCTGCTGGTCGGGTACGTCGTCACGCAGGACGGCTGGGATCAGGCGGCGGCGGTGGAGAAGCTGCGGGCGGAGCTGCCGGCCGCGCTGGTGCCGCTGCTGGCGCCCGTCGCCGAGCTGCCGACCCGGACGTCCGGGAAGGTGGACCGCAACGCCCTGCCGTGGCCGCTGGAGGGCGTACGCACCCCGAAGGCGGAGCTGTACGGCACCGAGGCCTGGCTCGCCGAACAGTGGGCGGAGGTCCTCGGCGCGCCCGTGAGCAGCGCCTCCGACGACTTCTTCGCGATCGGCGGCAGCAGTCTGGCCGCCGCCCAGCTCACCACGCGGCTGCGCACCCGCTATCCGAGCGCCGCCGTCCTCGACATCTACCAGCAGCCGACGCTGCGCAAGCTGGCCCGGCATCTGGAGGCCTCGGCGCAGGACGACGGGGCGCGGCGGACGGTCGAGCCGGTGCCGGTGCGCGCGCAGGCCGTGCAGCTTCTGCTGCTGCTTCCGCTGGTCACGCTGCTCGGGCTGCGCTGGATGGTGGTCCTGGCCGCCGCCGGGAACCTGCTGCCGGGGTACGCCTGGCTGCCGACCGCGCCCTGGTGGCTGCTCGCGGCCGGCGCGCTGCTGTTCTTCAGCCCGCCGGGGCGGATCGCGCTCGCGGCGGGCGGGGCGCGCCTGCTGCTGCGGGGGCTGAAGCCGGGCCGGTATCCGCGTGGCGGCAGTGTGCATCTGCGGCTGTGGACCGCCGAGCGGCTGGCCGAGTTCAGCGGGGCCACCTCGCTGACCGGGTCGTGGCTGGAGCGGTACGCGCGGGCGCTGGGCGCCAAGGTCGGGCCTGACGTGGATCTGCACTCGCTGCCGCCGGTCACCGGGATGCTCCGGCTGGGGCGCGGGGCGGCCGTGGAGTCCGAGGTTGACCTGTGCGGGCACTGGCTCGACGGTGACCGTCTCGTGGTCGGTGCGGTGCGGGTCGGCGCGCACGCCGTCGTCGGGACGCGCAGCATGCTTTTCCCGGGCGCCCGTGTCGGCAAGCGGGCCGAGGTGGCTCCCGGTTCGGCGGTCGGCGGGCAGGTGCCGACCGGTCAGCGGTGGGCGGGCGCGCCCGCGGTCAAGCTCGGCAAGGCCAAGCGCAACTGGCCCAAGGAGCGGCCGCAGCGGGGCACGTACTGGCGGGTGATGTACGGCGTGACGGGGCTCGCGCTCAGCGCGCTGCCGCTGCTCGCCGGGGCGGCGGCGCTGCTGGTCGCCCGGCTCTTCGTGGCGCCGGGGGCCTCGCTGGCGGGGGCCGTGCGCGGGCTGGCGCTCGGGCTCGTCCCGGCGACGCTGGCCTACGGGCTGGCGTACGCGCTGCTGATCCTGGTCGGTGTCCGCGTGCTCAGTGTGAGGCTGCGCGAGGGCACGCATCCCACGCACAGCCGGGTCGGCTGGCAGGCGTGGACCGTGACGCAGCTGATGGACCTGGCCCGGCAGACGCTGTTCCCGCTGTACGCGGGCCTTGTCACGCCTGTGTGGCTGCGGCTGCTGGGGATGCGGATCGGCCGGGGCGCCGAGGTGTCGACGGTGCTGGCGCTGCCGAGCCTGACCACGGTCGGTGACGGTGCCTTCCTGGCGGATGACACGCTGACGGCGCCGTACGAGCTGGGCGGCGGCTGGGTGCGGATCGGGCGCGCGGAGATCGGGCGGCGGGCGTTCCTCGGGAACTCGGGGATGACCGCGCCGGGGCGCAGCGTGCCGGACGGTGGTCTGGTCGGTGTGCTGTCGGCGACGCCGAAGAAGGCGAAGAAGGGCACCTCGTATCTGGGGCTGCCGCCGGTGAAGCTGCCGCGCAGTGCGGCGGGCGTGGACCAGAGCCGTACGTACGACCCGCCGGCCCGGCTGCTGTGGGCACGGGGTCTGGTGGAGCTGTTCCGGTTCGTACCGGTCCTGTGCTCGGCGGCGCTGGCCGTGCTGACGGTGGTGGCGCTGTGCGCGCTGGGCGCGCTGGGCGTGTGGGCCTGGGTGCTGTCGGGTCTGGTGCTGGTGGCGGCGGGTGTCGTGGCGGCGCTGGTGTCGGTCGTGGCGAAGTGGCTGCTGGTGGGGCGGCACCGGGCCGGTGAGTTTCCGCTGTGGAGTTCCGTCGTGTGGCGGGGCGAGCTGGCGGACACGTTCGTCGAGGTGCTGGCGGTGCCGTGGCTGGCCGGGGCGGTGCCGGGGACGCCGGTGATGACGGCGTGGCTGCGCGGGCTCGGCGCGCACGTCGGCAGGGGTGTGTGGGTGGAGAGTTACTGGCTGCCGGAGACGGATCTGGTGACCCTTGAGGACGCGGTCACGGTCAACCGCGGGTGTGTGCTGCAGACTCACCTCTTCCACGACCGGATCTTGCGGACGGATACTGTGGTCCTCCGTGAGGGCGCCACGCTGGGTCCTGGCGGGATCGTGCTGCCCGGCAGCGCGGTCGGGGCCCGTACGACCCTGGGTCCCGCGTCGCTCGTCATGGCCGCGGAGTCCGTCCCGGACGACACTCGCTGGCTCGGCAACCCGATCGAGGCATGGCGTTCGTGAGCGCGGCCTATTCGGGTCCGACGACGGGTGGTGCACCGGCGGTCGGTGGTGGCACAGCGCAGGGAGCGGACACAGCAGTGGCAGTTCAGCAGTCGGTCGGCCGGGATCCGTACTTCCCGGACAACGGTGACTCCCGTTACCGGGTGCATCGCTACGAACTCACGCTGGACTACCGCCCGGGTCCGAACCGGCTGGCGGGCACGGCCCGGATCAACGCCATCGCGGGTCGGGCGGCGCTCACCGAGTTCCAGCTGAACCTGGCCGACTTCAAGATCGGCCGGGTCCGGGTGGACGGCCGGCAGCCGCACTACACGCACCGCGGCGGCAAGCTGCGCGTGCGCCCGGCCAAGCCGATCCGTGCCGGTGCCGCGTTCACGGTCGAGGTGCACTGGTCGGGCAACCCGAAGCCGGTGACCAGCCCCTGGGGCGGGATCGGCTGGGAGGAGCTGGAGGACGGGGCGCTGGTGGCGAGCCAGCCGATCGGGGCGCCGTCCTGGTACCCGTGCAACGACCGGCCCTCCGACAAGGCGAGCTATCTGCTGTCGGTCACCACGCCGTCGGCGTACTCGGTGGTCGCGGGCGGGCGGCTGCTGACCCGTACGACGAAGGCCTCGACGACCACGTGGGTGTACGAGCAGTCCGTGCCCACGTCCAGTTATCTCGTCGGGCTGGCGATCGGCAAGTACGAGACCGTGCTGCTGGGCGACCCCGGGCCGGGCGGCATCCCGCAGCACGGGCACATCCCGGCGCATCTGCTGCCCGAGTTCTCGCGGGACTTCGCGCGCCAGCCCGCCATGATGGAGCTGTTCCAGGAGCTGTTCGGGCCGTACCCGTTCGACGAGTACGCGGTCGCGGTGACCGAGGAGGAGCTCGATGTGCCCGTCGAGGCGCAGGGGTTGTCGCTGTTCGGCTCCAACCACGTGGACGGCGCGCGGGGTTCGGAGCGGCTGGTGGCGCACGAGCTGGCGCACCAGTGGTTCGGCAACTGCGTGTCCATCGCGGACTGGCGGAACATCTGGCTGAACGAGGGCTTCGCCAAGTACGCGGAGTGGCTGTGGTCCGAGCGTTCGGGTGGTCGCGGCACCCAGCAACTGGCCGCGGCAGCACACCGGTTGCTGGCCACGATGCCGCAGGACCTGAAGCTGGCGGATCCGGGCCGCAAGTCGATGTTCGACGACCGGCTCTACGAGCGCGGCGGTCTGACGCTGCACGCGGTGCGCTGTGCGCTGGGTGACGAGGCGTTCTTCCTCATGGTGCGCAGTTGGGTGCGGCTGCACCGCAACGGCACGGTGACGACAGCGGCGTTCACGACGCACGTGGCCCGCTTCGCGGACGAGCCGCTGGACGGGCTGCTGGACGCGTGGCTGCACAGGGGGGCGCTGCCGCCGCTGCCGACGCTCGGCGCGCCGGCCGCGGTCTAGTCAGGGGCCTTCCGGGACATCGCGCGGGGACGCCGACACGCTCGTACGGTGGAAGGAGGACGCCCTCCGTGCCCGTAGGGGCGTGTGCTCCAGGAGGTTGAACCCATGACCACCGCCGCAGACATCATGCATCCCGGGGCCGACTGGATCCCCGCGACCGAGACGCTCGACCGAGCCGCACAGCTGATGGCGCGCCTGAACGTGGGCGCGCTGCCCGTGAGCGGCGCGGGCGACCGGCTGGCAGGCATCATCACGGACCGCGACATCATCGTGAAGTGCGTGGCCAAGGGCCACGATCCGTCGAAGGTGACGTGTGGCGACCTGACCGAGGGGACGCCGCGCTGGATCGACGCGAACGCGACCGTGGCCGACGTGCTGGAGGAGATGGGGAGCCACCAGATACGCCGGCTGCCCGTCATCAGGAACAAGAAACTCGTCGGCATGATCAGTGAGGCCGACCTGGCCACCCATGTGACGGACCGGCAACTGGCCGGCTTCGTGGAGAAGGTCTACGCGAAGGCCTGAGCGGTCCGCTGATCCCAGATGTGTCGGCCACCGGCCGCCTCGACGAGGGGCGGCCGGTGGCCGATCGCTGTGCCACGTCACCAGGGCGGGTCATCGGGCCAGGTCACCGAGGCGGGTCACCGGGGCGGGCCGGGGTGCGGGGCGCGTGCGGTGAGGGTGCCGTCGCCGGCGTGCTCGACGCGGGTGCCGAAGGCACGGCCGCAGCGGTCCAGGACGGTGCGGAGCCACTCGGTGTCCTTGCGTGACGCGTGCTCCAGGCGCATCCGGCGTGCCCGCAGGGGCACCATCCGCAGGTCGGTGAGCCGGCCGGTGCCGGGTTCGAGCGACACGAGGTGGAGCAGCCGCAGGTCGTCCCGGTAGCGGGCGTAGCCGCTGATGCCCTCGTAGTCGTCGACGAGGTCTCCGCAGCCGTACAGGACGAGCCGGCCGCGGTAGATCTCCAGGGGGCGCGGGTGGTGCGAGGAGTGGCCGTGGACGACGTCGGCGCCGGCGTCGACGAGCGCGTGGGCGAAGCGGACCTCGTCGCGGGTGACGCCGTAGCCCCAGTTGGGGCCCCAGTGGACGGAGACGACGACGATGTCGTCGGGGCGTGCGGTGCGCCGTATGCGGTCGGCGAGGGCGGCGGCGTGGGCCGGGCTCGGCGCGGCGACGAGGGCCACGCCGGACCGCTCGGGGGTGGCGGCCCAGCTGTGCGGGATTCCGCTGGAGGGCATGCCGAAGGAGAGGACCAGGACGCGTCCGCCGGTGCGCAGCGGGACGGCCGCCGGGCGCCAGGCCGCGGCCTCGTCCCGGCCGGCCCCGGCCGTCGTGAGTCCGGCGCCCGCGAGGGAGTCCAGCGTCTCGGTGAGGCCGGACGGGCCGAAGTCGAGGACGTGGTTGTTGGCGAGGGCGCAGACGTCGGGGCGGGCGGCGGCGAGGCAGGGCAGGTTGTCGGGGTGCATGCGGTAGTGGACGGCCTTGCCCGGGGCGAAGTCGCCGGCCCGGGTGACGGCGGTCTCCAGGTTGATCACGCGGACGTCGGGGGCCGCGCGGTCCAGGACGGGCAGCGCCTCGCCCCAGGGCCAGGTGGGGTCCACCGGTGCGGGTACGGGGCCGCCTGCGGCCTCGGCCAGGGCGACGTAGTCGCGGGCGTCGTGCAGGTACTCCTCGTGCAGGGCGGGGTCGCCGGGGTGCGGGAGGATCTGGTCGACGCCACGGCCGAGCATGACGTCACCGGCGACGAACAGGGTGACGGCGCCCTCGCGCATGGCCCGAACTCCTCGTACCGGTAACCGGGTTGTCCGCTCGCCAGGGCCTGTCCGGCGGATCCTGTCGCAGACGCGGGGTCCGGCACGCACATCTGCGGCGTTGTCGTCACTCGCCGGCTCCCCCACGCTCGGCTCCGCTCGCGCGGGGGGACCCCATCGCGTCGACTCCCTCCTCCGCCTTGCATCCGCACGCACCAGACCCCGCTCGGGTCGGCTGACCAGGCACCGTAGTTCTCCTGCGACCTGATCCGCCGGACAGGCCCTAGGCGTGGGCGGGTGCCTTCTGGCCGATGAGCCACATGTGGTCGATGAACCAGTCGCAGGCCAGGTCGGTCACCGCCTCCAGTGCGCCGGGCTCCTCGAACAGGTGGGTGGCGCCGGGGACGATCGCCAGCCGGTTCTCGCAGCGCATGCGGGCCTGGGCCTCGCGGTTGAGGTCACGCACGCGCAGGTCCGCGCCGCCGACGATGAGCAGGGTGGGTGCCGTCACCTCGGGCAGCAGGGGTCCGGCGAGGTCGGGCCGGCCACCGCGGGAGACGACCGCGGCGGGCCGCGCGGCGGGGTCGGCCGCGGCCCGCAGCGCGGCAGCCGCGCCGGTGCTGGCGCCGAAGTAGCCGATGGCGAGCCCTTCGGCGTCGGGTTCCTCGCGCAGCCAGGCGGTGGCGCCCACCAGGCGGCCGGCCAGCAGCCCGATGTCGAACACGTTGGCCCGGTCGGCCTCCTCGTCCTCGGTGAGCAGGTCGAAGAGCAGGGTGCCGAGGCCGGAGCGGTTCAGGCCCTGGGCGACGAACCGGTTGCGGGGGCTGTGCCTGCTGCTGCCGCTGCCGTGGGCGAAGGCGACGACGCCGGTGGCGCCCGCGGGCACGGTCAGCCGGCCGCGCAGCCGTACGGCGCCCGCCGTCACCCGCACCTCGCGGTCGACGGAGCCGGTGCCGGTGAAGCGCTCGTGGTGCCGGGCCGCCTGCCGGAGCCAGGCCGTGACCTCCTCGTCCTCGGTCTGCGTGAAGTCGCCGTAGAACTGGCCGATCGCGAAGAAGTCGACCGGGGTCTCCAGGCAGACCAGTTCGTCGGCCTCGTCGCCGAGCCGCCGGGCGAAGTCCCGCGGGGCCACGGGGACGGCCAGCACGATCCGGGCCGCGCCCCGGGCGCGGGCGATCCGGCAGGCCGCGCGTGCGGTGGACCCGGTGGCCACCCCGTCGTCGACGACGACCACGGTGCGGCCGGCGACGCTGAGGGCGGGGCGCTCGCCCCGGTAGCGCTCGGCCCTCCGGTGCAGCTCCGCGCGCTCGCGCTCCTCGACCCGCCCGAGTTCCGCCTGGCCGACGAGGGTCCCGGCCAGCACCTGCTGGTTGATGACGCGGACGCCGTCCTCGCCGATCGCGCCCATGCCCAGTTCCGGCTGCTCGGGCACCCCCAGCTTGCGCACCAGGCAGACGTCGAGCGGTGCGTCCAGGGCCTCGGCGACCTGCGCGGCGACCGGCACCCCGCCCCGGGGCAGCCCGAGGACGACGACGTCCTGGCCCCGGAGGTACTCCAGCCGGGCACCCAGCCGCCTGCCCGCTTCGAGTCGGTCGGCGAAGGGCACGGCGGCACTCACTCCCGGGTCTGCCAGAGGCCGGCGGGAGCCGCCGTCTCGGGTGCGCCCATGTCCTGGATGTCGCCCTGGGCGGCGCTCAGCAGCACATGCCCCATGGCGATCAGGGCGCGCCCGGCGGCGAGTTCGTCACCGATCTCCGGGACGGCCCGGTCCAGCGGGCTGCGGCGTGCCTCGGCGCGGCTCTCCAGGATGTTGTCCCCGGTGTCCAGGACGATCCGGGCGGTGGTGTCCGGGTCGTGCTCGGACAGGTACAGGTTCAGCCGCCACTCCTTGACGGACGGAGGACTGCTGCTCAGGGGTCGGGTCATCGTCCGTCCCTCCTCACTGCGCTGCGAGGCGACGGGAGACGAACGGGACGCACCCGCGCGTCTCCCCTTCCACTGTGCACCGCGGCGCACGTCGGCGCCTGTCGTGGTGGGGGCGGCGTCGCTCACGGCCTCGCGTGGTGCGGGCAGGCTCGTGTGGTGCGGGCAGAATGTGGGGCATGACCACGCGCACCTGTCCCTGCGGCCGACCCGAGTCCTACGACGCCTGCTGCGGCCGTTTCCTGGCGGGCCCCGCCGCCGCGCCGACCGCCGAGGCGCTCATGCGGTCGCGGTACAGCGCGTTCGTGAAGGGGGACGCGGGGTATCTGCTGCGGACGTGGCACCCGCGGACCCGGCCGGAGCGCCTGGACCTGGATCCGCGCATGAAGTGGACGGGGCTGGAGATCCTGGGCGGCACGGACGGGTCCGCGTTCCACACCACGGGCACCGTGACCTTCCGCGCGTCCTACCGCGGCGGCTCGCTGCACGAGCGGAGCCGGTTCGAGCGGGTGGACGGGGCGTGGGTGTACGTGGACGGCGACTTTCTCGAGTGACCGTCCGTCAGGGCGCCAGGATGTCCAGTTCCTGGAGGGCGCCCACGGCGATCTGCCTGGTCAGTTCCTCGGCGCGGGTCGCGTCGCCCTCGCGGACCGCCTCCGCGACCTGGACGTGCAGGGTGACGGCCGCCGGGTCGGGGTCCTCGAACATCACCTCGTGATGGGTGCGGCCGGCCAGCACCTCGGCGACGACGTCACCGAGGCGCGCGAACATCTCGTTGCCCGAGGCGGTGAGGACCACCCGGTGGAAGGCGATGTCGTGGATCAGATACCCCTCCAGTTTGTGGCCGCGTGAGTTGGCGACCATGCCGAGGGCGCATTCGGTGAGTTCGGCGCACTGCTCGGGCGTGGCGTTCCTGGCGGCGAGGCCCGCCGCGACGGGTTCGACGGCGGAGCGCAGCACCGTCAGGGAGCGCAGCTGATGGGGGCGGTCGGCACCGGCCAGGCGCCAGCGGATGACCTGGGGGTCGTAGACGTTCCACTCGCACTTGGGGCGGACCGTGACGCCCACCCGGCGGCGGGACTCGACCAGGTGCATGGACTCCAGGACGCGCACCGCCTCGCGCATCACGGAGCGTGACACCTCGAAGTGCTGTGCCAGTTCGTCGGTGCGCAGGACGCTGCCCGGCGGGTACTCGCCCGCGGTGATCGCGGGGCCGAGGGTGTCCAGTACGCGGCCGTGCAGCCCCCGGCCCGGTGTGCTCATGCACTCAGCGTACGGTGTGGATCACGGAGACAAAAAGTCAGACTTATACGTCACAGACTCTTGAATTTGTCATACCTAATAGGTTTCAGTGTGGCGACGCCGGATGTCGGCGTCGGATGTCGAAGAAGACAGCGAGGCAGTCATGCGCACCCCCCAGGTCGTCGTCGTGATGGGCGTCGCCGGGACGGGCAAGACCACGATCGGTCCGTTGCTCGCCGCCCGGCTGGGCGTTCCGTACGCCGAGGGCGACGACTTCCACCCGAAGGCCAACATCGACAAGATGTCGGCCGGGATCCCGCTCGACGACACCGACCGGTGGCCGTGGCTCGACGCCATCGGGCACTGGGCGCACGGCAGGGCGGGGCTCGGTGGGGTGGTCAGCAGCTCGGCCCTGAAGCGGTCGTACCGCGACCGGATCCGGGCCGTGGCTCCCGGAGTCGTGTTCGTGCACCTCACGGGCGACCGGAAGCTGATCGAGGACCGGATGTCCCACCGGCGGGGTCACTTCATGCCGACCGCGCTGCTGGACTCCCAGTTCGCCACGCTCCAGCCGCTCCAGGCGGACGAGGCGGGGGGCGCCGTCGACATCGCCGGCGAGCCCGAGGAGATCACCGAGCGTGCGGTGAACGCCCTGGACGCCCTTTCCCAGACATCCGAGTGACACCCCACCCCTCGTCCCCATACCTGCAAAGGGAAACCCCGTGACCAGACTCAGCGTCGAGATGCTGGCAGCGGATCCGCTTCCGCCGATCACCTCGGCCGGTCATGCTCAGCTGGGCATCGCCGTCCTGGCGGGCATCGCCGTCATCGTTGTTCTCATCACGAAGTTCAAGCTTCACGCCTTTCTGTCCCTGACCATCGGCTCCCTGGTGCTCGGCGCGGTCGCCGGCGCACCGCTGGACAAGGTGATCACCAGCTTCACCACGGGCCTCGGCAGCACCGTCGCCGGTGTCGGTGTGCTGATCGCCCTCGGCGCGATCCTCGGCAAGCTGCTCGCCGACTCCGGCGGCGCCGACCAGATCGTCGACACGATCCTCGCCAGGGCCGGCGGGCGGGCCATGCCGTGGGCGATGGTGCTGATCGCCTCCGTGATCGGTCTGCCGCTGTTCTTCGAGGTCGGCATCGTGCTGCTGATCCCGGTCGTGCTGATGGTCGCCAAGCGCGGCAACTACTCGCTGATGCGCATCGGCATACCGGCGCTGGCCGGTCTGTCCGTGATGCACGGTCTGATCCCGCCGCACCCCGGCCCGCTGGTCGCGATCGACGCGGTCAAGGCCAACCTGGGTGTGACCCTGGCGCTCGGCATCCTGGTCGCCATCCCCACGGTGATCATCGCCGGTCCGCTGTTCTCCAAGGTCGCCGCCCGCTGGGTGGACGTGCAGGCTCCCGACCGGATGCTGCCGCAGCGCGCCTCGGACCAGGTGGAGCGCCGGCCGAGCTTCGTCGCGACGCTCGTCACGATGCTGCTGCCGGTCGTGCTGATGCTGGCCAAGGCGCTGGTGGACATCGTCGTCGACGACCCCACGAAGCCGACCCAGCGGGTCTTCGACATCATCGGCTCCCCGATGATCGCGCTGCTCGCCGCCGTCATCGTCGCCTTCTTCACGCTGGGCCGGGCCGCCGGCTTCAGCAAGGGGCGGATGCAGGAGACGGTCGAGAAGGGCCTGATGCCCATCGCCGGCATCCTGCTGATCGTCGGCGCGGGCGGTGGCTTCAAGCAGACGCTGATCGACTCCGGTGTGGGCCAGATGATTCTGGACATCTCCAAGGACTGGTCGATCCCGGCGCTGCTGCTGGCCTGGCTGATCGCGGTGGCGATCCGGCTGGCGACGGGTTCGGCGACGGTCGCGACCGTGTCGGCCGCGGGGCTCGTGGCTCCGCTGGCGGCCGACATGTCGACCACCCACACCGCCCTGCTGGTCCTGGCCATCGGCGCCGGCTCGCTCTTCTTCAGCCATGTCAACGACGCCGGTTTCTGGCTGGTGAAGGAGTACTTCGGGCTGAGCGTCGGGCAGACGGTCAAGACCTGGTCGGTGATGGAGACCATCATCTCGGTGGTCGCCGGCGGTCTGGTCCTGCTGCTGTCCCTGGTCATCTAGCCGAGCCGGTCACCAGGTCGAGCCGGTAACCGAGTTGAGCCAGTAGCCGAGTCGAGCCAGTCACCACGTACTGCGCCGTCCACGGCGGTATGACGGGCGTGCGCACGTGTGCCGGGACACCCGGTATTACGTCGACACTGCCCGTCTTCCGCATGTCCGGGGCGCCTTCACCGGTCAAGTGGCCCTAATGGGCGATCTTCGTGACCGACCCGTCCTCGGGGTCTCCGTACCGCGAGATCAGCTGCGCGTCGCTCATGCGGTCGACCTCCTCGCTGCGCTGCACGGGGAAGATCACGTGGGTGCCCTGGTCCGTCCAGTACTCGACGACGCGGTGGGTGGTGGTGGCTCGGCTCATGCGGTGCTCCCTGGTGGTGCGTGGCGTTCAGGGTGCGTCGGCGCACGTCCGGGGGTCAACAGGAACAGGGGCTTCCATTTCCACTTCCGGAAGCGTAGGTTCCGGATACCCCGCGTCGGCGTCCGACGAGACGCCGGGCCCGCCGTTCCCGGGACGGCGGGCCACGCGGGGGCCAACTCCACAGGTCACGCCAACCGCACAGGTCACAGGGGGCGTTCGACCGCGCTCAGGGGCGCCACAACGGGTGTTCCCGCTTCGCCCAGTCCCTGCTCACCGTCCCCGTCCGCAGGCCTCGCCGCGCCTCCGGATCCCCCAGCGCCATGCCGATGTGCCCGGCCAGGACCACGCCGATGGTCAGGGCCAGCCAGTCGTGGACGAAGGTGGCCGAGGTGCGCCACATCAGCGGGGTGAGATGCGTGAACCACATCATCAGGCCGGTGCCGAGCATGACCAGGCTCGCGCCGGCGATCCAGGCCGCGTAGACCTTCTGTCCGGCGTTGAACTTGCCCGCGGGGCGCGAGGAGTGACGCTTGTCACGGACCAGCGCGGCGCGCAGCCAGATGCGGTCGTGCGGGCCGAAGCGGTTGAGGAAGCGCAGGTCGGCGCGGAAGGCGCGGGAGGCGAGACCGAGGAGCACCGGGACGGGCAGCGCGAGACCGGCGCACTCGTGGATACGGACGACCAGTGCGCGGCGGCCCACGAGCACGGCCAGCTGCGGGATGTAGAGACAGGCCGCCGTCACCACGCACACGCCCATCAGCAGGGCGGTCGTACGGTGCACCCAGCGCTCCGCGCGGGTGAACCGGTGGAGGCGGGCGCTCGGCGGCGCCGGGGTCTCAGCTCGTAGGCTCATCGGTCCGTCCGTTCGAGCGGCCCACCCAGGCGTCGACGTCGTAGCCGAGATCCTCCCAGTACCCGGGCTTGACCCGGTCGGTGACGGTGATGCCGGAGAGCCATTTGGCGGACTTGTAGAAGTACATGGGGGCGACGTAGAGACGGACGGGGCCGCCGTGGTCGTGGCCGATGTCCTTGTCCTGCATGCGCAGCGCGACCAGGACGTCCGGGCGGCGGGCCTGGTCGAGGGTGAGGCTCTCGGTGTAGGTGCCGTCGAAGCAGGTGAAGCGGATGGCCCTGGCGGTCGGCCGGACCCCGGCCGCGTCCAGCAGGTGGGAGAGCCGTACGCCCTGGAACGGGGTGCCCGGGACCCGCCAGCCGGTCACGCACTGGACGTCCTTGACCAGCCGGGTCTGCGGCAGGGCGCGCAGGTCGGCCAGGGTGTAGGTCTGCGGGCGGTCGACCAGGCCGTCGACGGTGAGCCGGTAGTCGGCGGGGCCCTTGTGCGGGACGGACGCGGCGACCGAGTAGTAACGGAATCCTCCGCCGTTGGGGAGGAGACCGGTCAGGCCCGTGGGGTCCTTGCCGGACACGGTGCCGAGGAAGCCCTCCAGGCCACGCTGCAGGACGGGCGCGGTGGCCACACCGAGGGCGCCCAGGCCGAGGGTGCCGAGGAAGACGCGGCGGCCGATGGGCCTGCCCCGCGCTTCGTCCGGGGCCTCGGAACGTTCGGGTTTCACATGGCCATTCGAGCACCACTCGCCCGTGCGGGGCCAGCGAACGGGGTCACTGGTCAGAGTTCCGTAATCAATTCTTACGGGCCAGTGGTCGAGCCTTACGGGCGAGTGATCGAGGCTTACGGGCGAGTGGTCGAGGCTCGCGGACGGTGTTCGGGCGGTGCGGTGCCCGGTGCGGGGGCGGTTCGGCCGGTGTGGTGTCCCGTGCGCGGGCGGTTCGGCCGGTGTGGTGTCCCGTGCGCGGGCGGTTCGGCCGGTGCGGTGTCCCGCGCGCGGGCGGTTCGGCCGGTGCGGCGTCCCGTGCGGGGGCGTTCAGGCGGGGCCCAGTGCGCGGGCGCGGGCCGTGGTGAAGGCCGTACGGGGGTCGCGGTGCGGGTACGACCAGGGGGCCGGGGTGGCGTCGGTGCCGATCCGCTGGAAGAGGGCGGCGGCCTCGGCGGGGCGGCCGGCGCAGGACATGGCGAAGGCCAGGTGGTTCAGGTCGACGTGGCGGCGCGGGTGCTCGTCGTGCTCCCACTCCAGCCACCAGTCGAAGCAGGCGCGCAGGATCCGGCGGGCCCGGGGGCCGGACCAGTGCCCGGTGGCGGCGGGGTCGGCGGGGGCCAGACCCGCGGCGGCCAGGACGCGGTAGCGCTCGGCGTAGGCGACGACCGGGAGGACGGCCAGCGGGGAGTCGGCGGGGGCCTCGGCGGCGGCGTGCTCGGCGAGGTCGTACACCTCGTGGGACTCGGCCCGGCGCCCGCGGGGCCGCTCGGCGAGACGGGCGACGAGCAGATGGTGACCGTGGTGGTGCTCGGGGTGACGGGCGCGCAGTTCGGCGAAGCTCCGTAACAGCTCGCTGTCCCCGCCCCCGGCACGGGCCAGTAACAGCAGGCCGAGCCAGGGGGTCGGGTCGGCGGGGGCGAGCGCGGCGGCGGCGTGGCAGGCCGCGCGGGCGCGGTCGGGGTCCTCCTTGCCGCGCAGGGCGCGGTGGACCAGGGACAGGGCGACGAGCGTGGCCGCGTCGGCGGACTCCGGCTCGGCGACCTGCCAGTCCCGCGCCCAGGCGGCGGCGTACGGCTCGCGGGCGAGCACGGTGACGCGGTGGCCCCGGCGGTCCCAGTCGTCACCCGTGTGCAGCAACAGCGAGCGGGCGGCCTGTCGGCGGCCCTGGATCAGTGCGGTGCGGGCGGCGAGGAGTTCCACGTCGCCGAGGGTGTCGTCGAAGAAATCGACGTGGACGCCGGCATGGGTGTCGGCAGGGGCTTCGGTCTCGTCGAAGACCGTCGTCGACGCGCCGGAGTCGCGCCCGGCGGTGTCGCCGGGTGGTTCCGTGAGGGTCCGGCGCGCCCCGAGCAGGGACGGGAACGTGAGGGCCCGGCGCGCGCCGAGCAGAGGCGGGAATGGGGGCACCGCGGGACTTCCTGTTTCTCGGGCTGCCGTCGACCGATCACGCACAGCCAACCCCCCGCCACGGTTCGCGTCAAGCCGAACCGTGGCGGTTGATAATTTCAACAACGGTGCGCGGACGCGGACTTGGGTCCTGAGCAGGCACGACTCCCCCGGCCCCGCACCACCGGCGCCAAGTCGGCGCGGACAGGTGGCGGTGGTGTGGCGTGCGCCATGGCGCGGGGCGCGCGGCCCGGGGCAACGTGAGCGGGTCAACTGCCCGGTTCCGGGCACTCCTCGGGTCATCACGTCCCGGGAACGCTAGAGTCGGCCACTACGCACCCGTGACCCGGCCGGACGATCGAGGTACGCAGCGTGTCCTTCCTGGTTCTCCTGCTCGCCGTGAGCGCGGCCTGTTGTGTCGGCTTCGGCTTCGTGCTCCAGCAGAACGTCGCCCAGAAGGCACCACTCAGTGACTTCCTGTCCTTCCGGCTGCTGCTCGACCTGATGCGGGTGCCGCGCTGGCTCGGCGGCATCGCCCTCATGGTGACCGGGATGGCGCTGGGCGCCGTCGCCCTCGGCAAGGGCGAGATCTCCCTGGTCGAACCGCTCCTCGCCACGAACCTGCTGTTCGCCCTCGCGCTCTCCCGCCACCAGACGAAACAGCCCCTGGGCCGCCAGGGCTGGGCGGGGCTCGCGCTGCTCGCGGGCGGGGTGAGCGCGTTCATCCTGGCGGGCCAGCCACGGGCCGGCAGCGCCGTCACCGACCCGCTGCGGCACTGGCTGATCATCGGCGCGATGCTGGGCGCGGCCCTGCTGCTCACCACGTACGGAAAGCGGTCCCGGCTGAACTGGGGCCCGGTGCTGCTGGCCACCGCCGCCGGGCTGCTGTACGGCGTGCAGGACGCGCTGACCCGGGCGAGCAGCACCCGCTTCGCCGCCGGCGGCTTCCCGGAGCTGTTCACCGGCTGGCAGCCGTACGGCGTCCTGGTGCTCGGCGTGGCCGGGCTGATCCTGGTGCAGAGCGCGTTCGAGACGGCTCCGCTGCGCATGTCGCTGCCCGCGCTGACGGCCGCCCAGCCCCTCGCCGGCATCCTGTGCGGGGTGGGCTTCCTCGGCGACCGGCTGCACACCGACACCGGGGCGCTGGCCTGGGAGGCGTCCGGGCTCGCGGCGATCGTCACCGGCATCGTGCTGCTCGGACTGCACCCGGCGATGCCGCGCGGCCCGGCGACGGAGGAGCCGGTGGCCGACCTCCAGCCGTACTGACCGCCAGCCGTACCTGCCTTGCCGACCTCCAGCCGTACTGAGCCGCGCGCCCCCCTGAAGGGGGCTGCTTGGATGGCCGTCATGAACCCTGCTGACGAAATCCTCGACGTCGTCGACGAGAACGACCAGGTCGTCGCCCAGGCCCCCCGCGGCGAGGTCTACGCCCGCGGGCTGCGCCACCGCTGCACGTTCATCCTGGCCCGGGACGCGGACGGCCGGATCTTCGTCCACCGGCGCACCGCGACCAAGCTGGTCTACCCCTCCCTGTACGACATGTTCGTCGGCGGGGTCGTGGGAGCGGGCGAGTCCTACGACGAGGCGGCGCTGCGCGAGGCCGAGGAGGAACTGGGGGTGTCCGGGCTGCCGCGGCCCGAGTACCGCTTCACGTTCCTGTACGACGACGGCGCCGGGCACAGCTGGTGGTCGGCGGTCTACGAGGTGCGCTGCGACCTGCCCGTACAGCCGCAGGTGGAGGAGGTGCAGTGGCACGCGTTCCTGCCCGAGGACGAGGTGGAGCGGCGGCTCACGCAGTGGGAGTGGACGCCGGACGGGCTGGCGGCGTACGAGAGGCTGAGGGCGTTCCGGGCCGCCCGGTGACCGCCCGGTAGGGTCCTGGGCGTGATCGAATTCGTGCGGAACGTCCGGCTCTGGTTCGCGCCGGAGCAGGTGCGGACAGAAGGCAGCACCCCGGACTACCGGTTCTCGCTGGCCAACGAGCGCACGTTCCTGGCCTGGCTGCGGACGGCGCTCGCGCTCATCGGCGGCGGATTCGCGGTGGACCAGTTCCTGCCGGAACTGCGCTGGGCGTGGCGGGCGGGTCTCTCGCTCGCGCTGCTCGCCGCCGGTGTGCTGTGCTCGCTGCGCGCGGTGAACCACTGGGTGCGCTGCGAGCGGGCCATGCGACGGGGCGAGGACCTGCCGGCCTCGCGCTTCCCGGCGCTGCTGAGCGTGGTCATCGCGGTGGTGGCCGTCGCGATGGTCCTGGTGGTGCTGTTCCGGAAGGCGGGATGAGCACGGACGGCCGGGATCCGGGGCTGCAGCCCGAGCGGACCCGGCTGGCCTGGCGGCGTACGACCCTGTCGAGCACCGTGGCCTCCGTGCTCGCCATGAAGTCCGCACTGCGCGACGGGATCTCCGCCACGGGGCTCGTGGTGTGCGCGCTGTGCTGTGCGCTCTGGCTGGGCTTCCTGTGGGTGGCCCACCAGCGGGTACGCGCCCTCTCCACAAGCCCCCGCCCCGCCGCACTGGCCCCCCGGCACGCGACGGCGGCGGTGCTGTGCACAGTCGCGATGGTGGCGTGCGCGACCGCGCTCCTCGGCTAGGCGCGGCCGCGCTCCTCGGCTGGCCCCATCCCGGCTCGCCCGGATGCCATGTGTCTGATATGCCCGTATAAGTCCGGCTCGGGCGTAGCGTGTCCGTCGTCACGATCCCCCACCTGCCGAAGGTGAACACCATGACGACGACGCACCTCGAACACACCGAGCACGGCACGCACAGCCACGGTCCGGACTGCGGGCACCCGGCCGTGCGGCACGGCGACCACCTCGACTACGCGCACGACGGCCATCTGCACCGCGAGCACGGCGGCCACTGGGACGAGTGCGAGCCGGCCGGGCACACCGTGCACGAGAGCCACGAGCACGTGCACCACGAGGAGTGCGGGCACGCACGCGTGCGGCACGGCGACCACGTCGACTACCTGCACGACGGACACCGGCACGCGGAGCACGGGGACCACTGGGACGACCACTGACCCCGGACCGGCACCGACTGAGCCGGCACAGGCTGGCCCCCGGCCGGCACCGGCTGATTCCCGGCCGGCGCCCGCCGCGCGCGGGTCTCAGGGGCGCAGGGCCCTCAGCAGCAGGTCGGCGAGGTGGTCGGCGACCTGCTGGGGGGTGAGGGGGCCGTCGGGGCGGTACCAGGTCGACAGGTGGTGGACCGAGCCGAAGTGGTAGTCCACGACCAGGTCGGCCGGGGTCCGCGTGGAGAAGACACCCTCGCGCTGCCCCTCCTCGATGAGCGCGCGGAACCGTTCGTGGTAGCGCCGGCGCTCGGCGCGTACCTGCTTGTTCTTCTCCGGGCTCAGGTGGTGCATGGAGCGGAAGAAGATCAGCGTGTCGTCGAGGTTCTCGATCGTGGTGACCACGACGTCCGCGGCCGCGTCCCGCAGTCGCTTGTCGACCGGCGCGTCCGCGTCCGCGAGCACGTCGAGGCGCTCCTGCTGGAGACGCAGCACGCGCGCGTAGACCTCGTGCAGCAGGTCGTCCTTGGAGCCGAAGTAGTGGTACAGCGCCCCCTTGGTGACGCCGGCCGCCTCCACGATCTCCTGGACCGAGGTGCGGTCGTAGCCCTGCTCGGCGAAGAGGCGGGTGGCGGCGTTCAGCAGCCGCTGCGGGACGGGCGTCCCGGCTCCGTCCGTCGTCCTGGGCACTGCCGCCACCTGCCTTTCCGTCGTGTCTATCGACTGTCGTCGCTGCGGTCCTCCACGCGGGAACGCAGTTCCCGTCGGAGGATCTTCCCACTCGCCGTCTTGGGCAGGTCCGGCAGGATCTCCACCTGGCGGGGGTATTTGTACGCGGCCAGTCTCTCCTTGCAGTACACCGCGAGTTCGTCCGGGTCCGTCCCGGCGCCCGGCCGCAGGCTCACGTAGGCCTTGACGGTCTCCCCTCGGTAGCCGTCCGGGACCCCGACGACGGCGGCCTCGCGTACCGCCGGATGGGTGTAGAGGACGTCCTCGACCTCGCGCGGCCAGACCTTGAAGCCGGACGCGTTGATCATGTCCTTCTTGCGGTCGACGACGTAGAGCCAGCCCTGCTCGTCCATGAAACCGATGTCGCCGGTGCGCAGTTCGCCGTCCGGGAACGTCTCGGCGGTGGCCTCGGGGCGCCGCCAGTAACCGGGCACGACCTGGGGACCGCGGACGACGATCTCGCCCTGCTCCCCGAGGGGCACTTCCGCGCCCAGGTCGTCGAGGATGCGCACGAGCGTGTCGACGCCGGGCAGGCCGACCGAGAGCGTCCCGGAGACGGGGTCCACGGGCGCCTCAAGGCCGGGCGGTACGGAGGCGCAGGGGGCCGTGCACTCGGTCAGGCCGTAGCCGACGCGGATGTACGGCCCGAAGCGCTCGCGGAACGCCTCGACCAGGGCCGGCGGCACGGGGGCGCCGCCGGAGGAGATGTTGACGAAGGAGGCGAAGTGCTCCCGGCCCGCGCCCGGGTGGGCGGCCAGCGCCATGAACGCGGTGGAGGGGCCGACGGTGTAGTGCGGGGCGTGCTCGGCGAAGGCGTCGAGGACAACGCCAGGCTCGAAGCGGTAGGCGAGCACGAGCGTGCCCGCGCTGTTCAGGCAGGCGCCGAACTGGCAGACCATGCCCGTGATGTGGAACAGCGGCGCGAGGGCGTAGTAGACGGGCGCCTCGGGGAGGCCGAGCCCGGTCCGCTGGCGCTCGGCGTTGTGCATGATGTTGCCGTGCGTGTTGGTCGCGCCCTTGGGCGTGCCGCTGGTCCCCGAGGTGTAGCTGATCAGGGCGATGTCCTCGGGGCGCGGGTCGCGGCCCTCGGGGGCGCTGGCGCCCTGCCGGGCGACGGCGGCCAGGTCGTCGGCGTCGGTGGCCCGGGGCAGCCGCTCGAAGGCGAGCACACGCGCGTCGTCGCGGGTCTGGAAGTCCCGCTCGCAGGCGGTGAGCACGATCCGCACCGGTGAGCCGGCGGCCGTCTCGCGCAGATACGACTCCCAGGCCCGGTCGGAGCAGATCAGCGCGCTCACCTCGCCGTCCCGCAGGACGTGGGCGACCTCGCCCGACTTGTACATCGGGTTGACGGGGACGACGGTCGCGCCCGCCTTCCAGGCGCCGAGCACGGCCAGCACGAAGTGCGGGGAGTTCTGCAGGAGAACGGCGACCCGGTCCCCGCGCTCCAGTCCGCGCGCGGCGAGGTGGGCCGCGACCGAGTCGCTCAGCTCGTCGACCTCGCGGTAGCTCAGCCGGGCGTCGAAGTAGGCGAGGAAGGTGCGGTCGGGGGCCTCGGCGACGGCGTCGCGCAGGGCGTGCACGAGGGAGTCGGCGGGGTCGACGGGGCCGCGCTGGGCCTCGTCGAGCAGCGCGAGCCAGGGCCGGTCCGCGTACCCGGGGGTGGAAGGGGCGGCGGCGGAGGCCGCGGAAGAGGCGGCGGAAGCCTCGGGGGAAGCGGAGGAGGCCGCGGAAGAAGCGGAAGAGGCGGAGGCGGTCACCGGGCGGCCTCCCACTTCTGCTGGATGTGGTTCATCCCGGACAGCCACCGGTCGGGGATGGCGGCCCGCGCCGCGTAGTACTCGGCGACCTCGGGGTGCGGGAGGATCAGGAAGCGGTCCTCCTCGATGCCCCGGAACAGGGCGTCGGCGACGGCGTCCGGCTCGATGGCGGTGGGCTGCAGCACGAGGTCGCCGGCGCTGCCGGTGGAGGCGAGCATGTCGGTGCGCACGCCCTGGGGGCAGATGGCGTGGACGTTGATCCCGCGGTGGCGGTAGGTGAGGGACAGCCACTCGGCGAAGGCCAGCGCGCCGTGCTTGGTGACGCTGTAGGCGGGTGCGCCGATCATGGTGAGGAGTCCGGCGGCGGAGACGGTGGACACGAACCGGCCGGAGCCCCGCTCCAGCCACTGCGGCAGCAGCGCGTGGGCCGCGCGGACGTGGGCCATCACGTTGACGTCCCAGGACAGGGCCCAGGACTTCTCGTCGAGCGGGTCGCCGGGCGCCCTGTCCTCGAAGGCGACGCCGGCGTTGGCGCAGAAGACGTCGACGGTGCCGCCGAGCGCGTCCCGCGCCTCGTCGACGATCGCGGAGGCGTCGCCGGGCACGGCTGTCCCGCCGATCTCGGCCGCCACCGCCTTCGCCTTCTCGCCGTCCAGGTCGTTCACGACCACCCGGGCACCCGCTGCGGCGAACCTGCGGGCCAGCGCGGCCCCGATCCCCCCGCCCGCTCCGGTGACGACCACTCCCGCATCCTGCACGGCTTCCACCATCGGTCTCCTTCGCCATGACGCGACTCGGCTCGGCGCACGCCACACTAACCGGTCGGTATGTGTGAGGGAAGGACGACCGCACCAAACCTAAGGGACGCGGGGCGGTGCCGATCCGGGGCGCCGTCGCGCGGGCACGACCACCCGTACCCGGCCCGCACCAGCCCCATCCACGGAGGTCACACATGCATCTGTCCAGGCGGAGCCTCATCGCGTCGGCCACGCTGGCCGTCCCCGCCGTTCCCGCGGTCCTCGCGTCACCGGCCGGCGACCGGTCCGGCGGGAGTGCCGAGCGGCCCCGCGAGAGCCTGCGGACCGGTTTCGAGCGCCTCTCCGCCGACGGCTACACGCTCCTGTCCGGACAGAAGGTCGGCGTCGTCACCAACCCCACGGGCATCACGCGGGACGCCCGGCACATCGTCGACGTCATGCACGCCGACTCCCGCGTGCACCTCACCGCCGTCTTCGGGCCCGAGCACGGTTTCCGGGGCACCGCGCAGGCCGGCGGCTCCGAGGGCCGCTACGACGACCCGGCGACCGGCCTGCCGGTCTACGACACGTACCTGAAGAGCGGCCGGGAGCTGGCCGACATCTTCACGGCCTCCGGCGTCGACACGGTCGTCTTCGACATCCAGGACGTCGGCGCCCGCTTCTACACGTACATCTGGACGCTCTACGACTGCATGGAGGCGGCCCGGCTCGCGGGCCGGAAGTTCGTCGTCCTCGACCGTCCGAACCCGGTCACCGGCCGGTCCGCCGAAGGGCCGGTGCTGCACAAGGAGTTCGCCACGTTCGTCGGCCGGCAGCCGATCGCGCAGGCGCACGGGATGACGGTCGCCGAGCTGGCCCGGCTGTTCAACGGCGAGTTCCTCGACGCCCCCGTACCGCTGGAGACCGTCCTGATGACGGGCTGGAAGCGCGACCGGTTCTACGACGACTCCGGCCTGCCCTGGGTGCCGCCGAGTCCCAACATGCCAACGCCGGACACCGCGTTGGTGTACTCCGGCACCTGTATGTTCGAGGGCACGAACCTGTCCGAGGGCCGGGGCAGCACCCACCCCTTCGAACTCCTCGGCGCCGACGGCATCGACGGACGCTGGGCTGCCGCGGCCAACGAACTCGCCCTGCCCGGCGTGCGGTTCAGGGAGGCGTACTTCGCGCCGACCTTCTCCAAGTTCCAGGGCAAGACCGTCGGCGGTGTCCAGGTCCACGTGCTCGACCGGGCCGCCTTCGACCCCGTACGCACCGGGATCGCCCTGCTCGTGACCGCCAAGAAGGCGTGGGACGGCTTCGCCTG
Source organism: Streptomyces sp. NPDC048297 (assembly GCF_043201585.1). Taxonomy (NCBI): domain Bacteria; kingdom Bacillati; phylum Actinomycetota; class Actinomycetes; order Kitasatosporales; family Streptomycetaceae; genus Streptomyces; species Streptomyces sp. NPDC048297. The sequence continues at coordinate 70,321 of NZ_JBICZA010000001.1, read as the reverse complement.
GCGGTCGGACGACTGGATCGACAAGCTGACCGGCTCCGCACAGGTGCGGACGATGATCGACGCGGGCGCCGGCACCGACGAGGTGACCGGGGCCTGGCAGGGCGAACTGGCGGCTTTCCAGCGGGTTCGAAAGGAATATCTCCTCTACAAGTAGCCGCGTCGTATGGCCAACCTCGCCTCGCCGCAGGACGATGCGTCCGTATCGCACCGTTTCGGCGGAACGAGGGAGCCTGTCATGGCGGATGCCGGGATGAGCGTCACTCCCTACTGGGAGCTGACCTTCGACGCGGACGGGGACGTGGACCGCCCCGAACGCGACCAGTTGCTGGCGCAGGTCACGGACCGGGGTGTCCGTGACCTGATCGTCTTCGCGCACGGCTGGAACAACGACCGTACGGGCGCCACCGCGCTGTACCGCGGCTTCTTCGCACCGATCCCCCGGCTCGCACCGACGGCACGCATCGGCTATGTGGGGGTGATCTGGCCGTCGATGCGGTTCTGCGACGAGCCGATCCCTGACTTCCCGCGGTCCGTGGCGGCCACCGGGATGGGAGCGGACACAGATGCGGCGGAGGCAGGGGCGGACGCGGGGGCGGCGCCGCGTCCGGCGCTGGACAAGGACACGCGGCGCGCACTGCTGGAGGCGTTCCCCGGCCGGGCCACCGTGCTGGACCGGCTGGCGCAGCTCCTGGACGAACAGCCGTGCGGGGAGGAGGGGTTGGCGGAGTTCGGGCGGCTGGTACGGCTCCTGGTCGAGACGCCACCGGCGCCCGCAGCGAACGACACCTCCCAAGGGGGCGAGCCCGTCGCGTTCCACGGGGACCCGACGGCCGTCTGCGAGGAGTTCACCGAGGCCATGGCCGGTCTGAACTCACCCGCTTCTCCAGCCCAGTTCGGGATTCCGAACCCATGGGAGGGCGCGAAGGAACTGCTGCGGCAGGCGACGTACTACACCATGAAACGGCGGGCCGGGACGGTCGGCGAGCACGGACTCGGGCCGCTGCTCGGGCAGTTGGCCCACGCGGCCCCGGACGTGCGGGTGCATCTGGTCGGGCACAGCTTCGGCGGGCGGCTGGTGGCGTTCGCGCTGCGCGGACTGCCCGGCGGGGTGCGCGCGGTGAAGTCCGTGACCCTGCTCCAAGGAGCCTTCTCGCACTACGCGTTCGCCGAGCGGCTCCCGCACGACGGGGACGAGACGGGCGCCCTGCACGGGCGGCAGGGCCGGATCGACGGGCCGCTGGTGTGCTGCCACTCCCGCTTCGACGCGGCGCTCGGCACCTTCTACCCCCTGGCCTCACGGACGGCGGGCGACGACCGGTCGCTCAGTGGGAGCACCGTCGGCGACCTGCTGGGGGCCCGGTGGGGCGCGATGGGCCACGACGGGGTGCAGGCGGTCCCCGGCACCGCCGCGATGGATCTCGCGACGGCGCTGCGGGGACCGCTGCCCGCCTCGGGGTGCGTGAACGTGGACGTGGCGTCCGTCGTCCGGCGCGGAGGCCCGCCGGCCGGGGCGCACAGCGACATCGTGCACCCCGAACTGGCACGGGTGGTCCTGGCGGCGGGCCGCATCACCTGACCCGCCGCCCGTGGGTGTCACCGGTGCGCGGTGTACTCCACGACCTGCTGGTAGGTCGGCCTGTTCTGCCAGCCGATCTTGCCGTGCTTGATGCCGCCCAAGGTGCGCTGGACGATGGAGTCGGCGCACCACTGGTCGCCGGCCGAGCATTGGTCGTCGCCCGGGTAGACCTGGGCTGCGGTCAGGCCCGCGGCCTGCTTCAGGGTGCTGATCAGGGTGTCCCGGCAGGAGCCGAGGCTGCCGCCGCCGCAGTACTTCCGCGCCAGGCCGCCCTGCACGGGCTCCCCGAGCACCGCCCGGATGTCCTTGTCGACATAGCTCCACCAGCCGTACTGGAAGGAGCTTCCGGCGTGCGAGCCGGTCGGGCCGTGACCGGCCGACGGCGCTTCGTCCACGGGCAGGTTGGCGGTGAACGCGTTGTACAGGTCGCTGCCGAGGCCGGGCTCGAACTCCGCCTTGACCAGCAGCGGCCACCAGGCGTCGAGGACGCGGATCGCGTCGGCGTCGGCGTACGCCTTCGAACCGGCGGACGTCTCGGTGCGCCGGGCGCCCGCGCTCACCCATGCCTGGAGCTTGTTCACCGCGGCGGCGGCCGTGGTGTCCGTCACCGGCGAGGAGTTGATCACCTTGAGCAGTTCGGGCAGCACGTCCTCGGCGCGCAGGTCGGTCAGGCCCGCCTGCGCCATGGCCTGCACCAGCTGGGTGCGGGTCACCCCGCCGGCCGCGACGAGCTTGCTCACCCGGTCGTCCAGCAGGTCGCCGCGGTGCACGGAACCGTCGCCCCAGGACGCGGTCGTGTAGTCCTTGGCCTGCTTGTTGTTCCAGGAGATGTAGTAGTCCTGGTCGAGGGAGTTGGGGTGGGCGGAGGCCGGGGTGTAGGCGGCCGTGTTGGTGGCCGGGTCCCAGTTCCTCCACTCGTACGCCGGCTGCGCCCACACCGGGAACTCGGCGTCGACGCCGGCGGCCCGCACCGGGTTGTCACCGCTGTTGTAGTACGCGGTGTGCTGGGAGTCGGCGTAGAACCAGTTGAAGGTGTAGTTGATGTGCTGGGCCGCGCTCTGGAAGTCCTGCGGACCCTTGACGTAGTCCGGGTCGTTCAGCATCTGGAAGCCGATGACCGAGTCGACCTCGTGCAGATAGGAGGAGCGCAGGGTGGTGTAGGCGACCTTCTTGCCGCCGACGGTCGCGCGGTACTCCACCGGCCCGTACACGGTGCGCCACGCCCGCATGGTGTACGACCCCGCGGCGGTGCCGTCGGCCGTGGTCGGCGTCCAGGAGTTCTTCTGCTCGACCTTGTCCATGGCCGTGCAGGTGCCGTGGTACAGGTAGTGGTAGTCGTCCTGGCACAGTTCGACGGCGTAGGTGTCGATGATGTCCTGGCCGGATGTCGTCGCGCTCCACGAGTAGTCCTGGCCGCGGCCGAGTTCGACGTACATGCTCAGACCCGCGAAGGAGGCGCCGCGGGCGCTGATGCCGGGGCCCTGGATCTCCTGGAGCAGGAGCAGCTGAGGGGCGAAGTAGCCGGTCTGCGGTCCGAAGACGGCGACGGGGTGGCCGCTTGCCGTGTACTTGCCGCTGACCACGAGGGCGTTGGACATTCCGCGCCTCGCGGAGGTGAGGGCGGTCTTCGAGGCCGAGGTGGAGGACGTCTTCGCGCTCGCGGTGGCCGCGCTGCCGGTGCGGTCGTAGACGAGCGGTTCCTCGGTCACCGAGCCGGGGTCGGGCAGGGCCTCGCCCTGTGCGGTGGCGGGTTTGGCGGCGTACGGGAAGCTCTGGCCGTCATGGACGGTGAGGGCGGCCTCGGGGTCGTTGCGCTCGCGGAAGGACTCCCAGACCCTGGTGCCCTCCTCGACGCCGTACGCGGACTGGGCGGCGATCAGGGAGAGCGCGTTGTTGACCTCGCCGCCGCCTCCGGAGCCGAACAGGGAGCCGATGACGGAGGCCAGCGCCACCAGGTCGGTGACCTTGAAGTGAGCGATGGTGCCGGCGTTGGTGATCGGGTCCTTGTGACCGGTGAGGTCGTACTCGCCGGGGAAGTAGCGGCCGCTGTCGGAGGCGTCGATGTAGGAGTTGATGCCGTCGAGGTAGGCGCCGACGTCCGCGAGGGCCTGCTGGCCGCGGGCGCCGTTGTTCGCGATGGCGCGGTCGATCTGCGCCTGGAGGTCGGCCTCGGTGTAGGGCGCGTTGCGGTAGAACTGCTGCTCCAGGCCCTGGTTGGCCGGCGCGCCGCCCGCGAAGGAGGTCAGCTGGCCGCGGCCCACGTGCCGGAAGACGTCCATCAGCCACAGCCGGTCCTCGGCCGCCGCGTACCCGGCGCCGAACTCGGTGCCGTAGCGGGTGGTGCCCGTGATGTGCGGCACACCGGTCTTCTTGTCCCGGACGATCGTCACGTCACCGCGGCCGGCCGGCTTCTCCGTGGAGGCGACCTGGTCGGAAGGGACGCCGAACGAGGCGTCGTCGAAAAAGTTGTTGATCTTCGTGTCGGTAAGGCCCGTGTACCCGCTCGCGAGGTCGGCGTACGGGCCGAGCTGGTCCTCGGCGTGGGAGGGCTGGGTGCCGAACGCCTGGTTGAGCAGGATCTCCGCCAGGGTCGCGTTGCCGTTCTGGCCGGGCGGCAGGATGTCGGAACACCGGCCGCCGCAGTAGTCGTTCGAGGCCGTGACGCCGGGCGCGGCCACGGCCTGGGTGAGCGGGGAGAGAAGTCCGGCGACCAGAACACAGACAGATGCTGTCTTCAGGAACCCGGAGAGCTTGCGGGGAGTTCTCAGTTTGTCGAACAACACGTTGCGTGGGGTGCGCCGTGTCATGGGGCAGCTCCTCCCGACGGGGTGGGCCGGACGTTACCGCCGGTATCCCCGGGATTGAAGATGAACATGCGTCAAGTTTTGGTGTCAGCAGGGTCGGTGGCTCCGGTCAACCCGGGGCGCCTTATGGCAGGGCATCGGAAATCGGATGGAGCCGGATCGCGGGTCGGTACGTCTAGTCGATGCGGGTAGGCGGTGCGTGTGGTCGATGCGTGCAGTCGGTGCGTGCAGTCGGTGCGCCTGGCCGATGCGGCTGGTCGATGCGGCTGCTTGACGCGACTGCTTGACGATGTCGCGCGGCGCGCAGGGCGACACCGGCGTGACGAAGTGACGGAAGTGTCGAAGTGACCGAAGTGACCGAAGTGCGAACGCAGGTGTGACGGAGGTGCAGAGCGATGGCCGGATTCCGAAGTCTCGCGAGACAGGTACGCGACCCGCGGTGTGATCTGGCGCTGCGGCGCTACTCACTGCGCAAGTGCCTGGAGCGGTTCGCTCCTTATGGGCACCGGGCGACCTGGGACCATCTGTGCTCCCGGGCCGGTTTCGGTCCCGAGGACCGTTCCCCCGAGCCCGCCCGGCTCGTGGCCGCGCTGGAGGAACTGGAGGAGGCGCGGACGGTGTGGCTGGCCTACGAGGCCGGCTTCGCCGAGCGCCGCAGGAAGGAGAAGCACGACGGGCTGCGCCGGCCCGGCAGTGTGGACGACTGGCACCGGATGACGTGGGGCGGGTTCGGTGTCGCCTGGTGCGACGACCCGCGGGTCCACCCCGACGAGCCCCTCGCGGAGGTGCTGCGCCGGCTGATCGCCGCGCTGGAGCGCGCGCCGGGCTCGGCCTGCCCGGTGTGCGCGGGGCAGCGCCTGACGTGGACGTACGACCTGGACCACGAGCCGTCGTCCGGTCCGGTCTGCACGGACTGCGGCATCCTCGTGCCCCGTCCCGTGCTCACCCCCCGGGCCCTGGAGGGCGCCCGGCGCGAGCGGCTGCTGATGTCGGCCTGACCAGCCGGCCCGACAGGAGCCCGACCGGCCGACATGGGGCCTGGCCGACCGACGACCCGGACCCGGCGACGGCCGAGGCGTCCGCGCTGGCCCTGCTGGCCGAGCTGGGGGACGTCCACGGCCGGCCCGTGCTGCTGCACGGCGAGGAGGGCGGCACCTGGCCGGTGCTGAGGCTGGCCGGGCGGCTGGGGCTGGCGACCCGGACCGGACTGGAGGACACGCTGTTCCTGCCGGACGGGGAACGGGCGGCGTCCAACGCCGAGTTGGTGTCCGCGGGCCTGTCCGAGCACCGGGCCGCGCACCGGGCCGCGCACGACGACGTCACCGGCCGAGGACGCCGACGCCAGCAGTCCCTAATCCGCTCGCTCCACCCCTTTCGTGTCCGGACAGTGGGAGGCGATGAAACCCAACTGACTGACCCGGCAACCGGGCCGACGGAGGAGTCCCCATGTCGACGCTGCGCGTCACCGCCGAAGTGCTGACCGTCCACGAGCATCCGAACGCCGATGCGCTCGAACTGGCCCAGGTGGGCCTGTACCGGGCCGTCGTCGCCAAGGGCGCGTACCGCACCGGCGAGGCGGCCGTGTACATCCCCGAGCAGTCCGTACTGCCGGCCGGCCTGATCGACGAACTGGGGCTGACCGGGCGGCTGGCGGGCGGCGAGGCAAACCGGGTCAAGGCGGTACGGCTGCGCGGCGACCTGTCCCAGGGCATCGTGTGCCGCCCGAAGGCACTGGCCGACGTCGACCTCGCGCAGGCCGCCGCCGAGAGCACCGACTTCGCGGAACGGCTCGGCATCACCAAGTGGGTGCCACCGGTCCCGCCGACCATGAACGGCGAGGTGGAACCGGCGCCGGACCTCATGCCGTGGGTCGACATCGAGAACATCCAGCGCTACCCCGGCACCTTCACGCCGGGCGAACCGGTCGTCCTGACGGAGAAGCTGCACGGCACAGCCTGCCTGCTGACGTACGTCGCCGACGGGGGACGCGTGTACGTGTCGTCCAAGGGCTTCGGGGCCAAGTCCCTGGCGCTGAAGGAGGATCCGCGCAACCTCTACTGGCGAGCCGTCCGCGGACACGGCGTCGCCGAGGCCGCGGCACGCCTGTGCGAGCGGCTGGGCGCCACCCGCGTCGGCATCTTCGGCGAGGTCTACGGCGCCGGCGTCCAGGACCTGACCTACGGCGCGGACGGCCGCCGGGACACCCTCGGCTACGCCGCCTTCGACGCGTCGGCGGAACTGAACGGAACGATCCACTGGCTGGACCCGGCCGACGTCCTGGAAGGAGAACTCCCTCTGGTCCCCCGCCTGTTCACCGGACCGTACGACATCGAGCGCGTCCTGGAGTTCGCCACCGGCCGGGAGACGGTGTCCAGGCGGAACCTCCACCTCCGCGAGGGCGTCGTCATCCGCCCCACCACCGAACGCCACAGCCCCATCACCGGCACCCGCGCCATCGCCAAAGCCGTGAGCCCCGCCTACCTGACCCGCAAAGACGGAACGGAGTACGAGTAGCCCGCCCGACGGCTGCGTGGCCCCCAGCCATGCAGCCGACAGAACCCCACTCCCCAGGGGCGCGGGGAACTGCGCGACCAGCCACAACACACCCACACCCGACAACGACCCGCACCCCACCACCGAACGCCACAACCCCACAACCCCACAACGAGCAGCCACGCCACCGCCAAGACCGCGTGGCTACCGAGCCATACAGCCGACGGAACTCCAACTCCCCAGGGGCGCGGGGAACTGCGCGACCAGCCACAACACACCCACACCCGACAACGACCCGCACCTGCCCCGGCCAAAAACGACTCAGCGTCTCTCCGGCATAAGACGCGACCCCGCCCGCTTCTCCCCGACCACATCGTCGGGGTTCGACAGCACACACGTGTCCAGCGACAAGCACCCGCACCCGATGCAGTCCGTGAGGTGGTCCCGGAGCCGGTTCAGCTGGGTGATCCGCTCGTCCAGTTCGGAACGCCACGCCTGCGACAGCCGCGCCCAGTCCTCCCGGGTCGGCGTCCGCTCCTCGGGGAGTTCCGCGAGGGCCGTGCGGATCGTCGCGAGCGGGATGCCGACCCGTTGCGCCGCGCGGACGAAGGCCACGCGGCGCAACGTGTCACGGCTGTAGCGGCGCTGGTTGCCGGTGGTGCGCCGACTGCTGATCAGGCCCTTCGCCTCGTAGAAGTGCAACGCCGACACGGCGGCACCGCTACGCGCGGACAGTTGCCCGACGGTCAGCTCGTGGATCTTCTCGGGAATCTGGGGCACCCCTCCAAGCCTACCGACCCCGCACGGCCCGCCGTCCGTTGACATCGGACCCTCGGCCGACCATGCTAAGCAGTTGCTTAGACAAGCGAGCGAGAGGCCGGGAACATGGCAGAACCGAGGACCTTCACCTCCCCCGACGAGCTGAAGGCCGCCGTGGGCGAGCAACTGGGCCACACCGACTGGGTGGAGGTCGACCAGAAGCGGATCGACCTGTTCGCCGAGGCCACCGGGGACCACCAGTGGATCCACGTGGACCCGGAGAAGGCCGCGGCGGGGCCGTTCGGGACCACGATCGCCCACGGCTACCTGACGCTCTCACTGCTGCCGCTCTTCGGCCCGCAGCTCATCAGCGTCGAAGGCGTCAAGATGGGCGTCAACTACGGCACCAACAAGGTCCGCTTCCCCTCCCCCGTCCCCGTCGGCTCCCGCCTGCGCGCCACCGGGAAGATCACCGGGGTCGAGGACGTCCCGGGCGGCGTCCAGGTGACCCTCGCCTTCACGGTCGAGCGCGAGGGCGGCGACAAGCCGGTGTGCGTCGCGGAGTCGGTGTCCCGGTACTACCTCTGACTCTGAGCACGGTCCCCGAGCACCGCGCAGGCGCCCGCGCTACGAACCCGCGGGCGCCTGCTTCGCGCCCACCATCCGCAGAACCAGATCCGCGTAGAGCGCACCGACCTGCTCGGGGGTGCGCGGTCCGTTCACGTTGAACCAGCGGGCCACGTCGATGCACAGCGACAGCACGGCCAGCGTGGTGCCGTGCACGTCCGGCACGTCGAACTCGCCCGCCGCCACGCCGTCCTCGATGATGCCGCGCACCTGCGCGTCCACCTGGCGGCGCAGTTCGAGGATCTCGGCGCGGGCGTCGGGACCGAGCGCGTCCAGTTCGTACTGGACGACCCGCGCGGTGGTGCGCCGCCCGGCGTGCCAGCCGACGAAGGAGCCGACCGCGTCGGCGAGTCGCTCCGTGGCGGAGCCGTCGCCCTCGGCCGCCGTACGCAGGATGTCCAGCGCCTTGTCGTGGCCGATCCGGCTGATCCGGTGGAGCAGCTCTTCCTTGGTCTTGTAGTGGATGTAGAGCGCGGCCGGGCTCATGCCGGCGCGCCCCGCGATGTCACGGGTGGTCGTCGCGTGGTAGCCGCGCTCGGCGAAGGCCTCCACGGCGGCGACGAGCAGCCGTCGGGCCGCCTCAGGGGTGACCTCGTCCCACGGATCGACCTCGCCGCCGGTCGTCTCCTCCGCCGTACTCATCGTTCGCTCGCCCCTCTCGGTGACAGGGACACCACCATACCGCTGAAGGTGAGCGCTCGCTTAGCGCGGCTGTTCGGATCTGTGCGGCGGCTCGAAGGGATTGTGCTCGGCGAGGAGCTTGTCCAGCCGCGCCTGGTCGACCCTGCTCACGATCTCCCCGGCCTCCTGCCGGTCCCTGATGACCTTGGCCAGGGTGAAGGCGGAGGTGACGAGGTAGAGGACCGCGATGGCCAGGAAGGACCGGACCCAGGCGTTGGTGTCCAGCTGGTAGATGCCGATGGCGGTGGCCGACATGGCGACGGCGAAGGACGCGACGGCCTGCCCGTAGAACGCGCCCGTACTCTGCTGCTTGACCGGTGTCTCACTCATGGGAAAGAGCATCGTCGGACGAGGTCTTCGCCACATCCGCCGAGATACTCAGCGAGGTACTCAGAACACCGGTCCCCCTGAGTCGCCGGCCCGACCGCCCGCGCCGTCAGAACGCCGAAACCCCGGTCAGCGCCCGCCCGATCACCAGTTTCTGGATCTGGCTGGTGCCCTCGTAGAGGGTCATCACGCGGGCGTCGCGCAGGAGTTTGCCGGCCGGGTACTCGTCGATGTAGCCGTAGCCGCCGAAGACCTGGAGGGCGTTGTTGGCGGCGCGCACCGCGGCCTCGGAGGCGAACAGCTTGGCCTTGGAGGACTCCACGGCGAATGGCCTGCCCCGGTCGATCAGGTCGGCGACCCGCCAGGTCAGCAGCCGGGCGGCGTCCACGTCGAGGGCGATGTCGCTGATCAGCTCCTGCACCAGCTGGTGGTGGGCGATCGTCTTGCCGAACTGCTCGCGCTCACCGGCGTAGCGCACGGCCACGTCCAGCGCGGCCTGGGCTATCCCGACACAGCCCGCGGCGACCGACATACGGCCCTTGGCCAGGGCGGACATGGCGACGGAGAAGCCCTTGCCCTCCTCGCCGACCAGCGCCGAGGCAGGCACCCGGACGTCCTCAAGCACCAGTTCGGCGGTGGCCTGGCCGCGCAGGCCGAGCTTGCCGTGGATGGTGCGGCGGGTCAGGCCGGGCGTGTCGGCGGGGACGAGGAAGGCGGAGACGCCCTTGTGCCCGGGGGCGCCGGTCGAACGGGCGAAGAGCAGGACGACGTCGGCCCAGGTGCCGTTCGTGATGAACGTCTTGGCGCCGTTGATGACGTAGTCTCCCCCGCCGTCGCGCACGGCCCGGGTCGAGAGGTTGCCCGCGTCGGAGCCCGTGCCGGGCTCGGTGAGGCCGAAGCAGCCGACGCGGTCCCCGGCGGTCAGGCCAGGCAGCCAGCGCCGCTTCTGCTCCTCGCTCCCCCAGGCGGCGATCGACTTGGCGACCAGTCCGAGGGAGACGGAGACGATGCCGCGGACCGAGGAGTCGCCGCGCCCCAGCTCCTCGGTGACCAGGCAGTACGCGAGGTGGTCGCCGCCCGAGCCGCCGTACTCCTCGTCGACGGTCAGCCCGAGGAAGCCGACCTCGCCGAGCTTCTTCACGATGCCCCGGTCGACCTCCTCGGCGCGGTCCCAGGCGATCACGTGCGGCGCGATCTCCCGCTCCACGAAGTCCCGGGCGAGCTGCCGCACGGCGGCCTGCTCCTCGCTCAGCTCCAGGTTCACCATGCGATCACCCCATACCGACCGTGAAAGACACCGGCGAAAGACACCGACAGACCTTGAAAGCCGTACATTTAAATTAGCACTGCTAGTTTTCAGCTACGGCTCTACTATGAGCGCCATGGCCCGACCGCGCAAGCCTCTCCTCAGCACCGACCGGATCGTCGAGACGGCCCGGGAACTCGTGGACGCCGAGGGCCTGGCCGCCGTCTCCACCCGGCGGCTCGCCGCCGAGCTGGGGGTGAGCGGGCCTTCGCTCTACAACCACTTCCGCACCAAGGACGAGATCCTCGAAGTGGTCGCGGACTCGGTGAGCGCCCTGGTCGACCTGTCGATGTTCGAGGACGGCCGGGACTGGCGGACCGCGCTGCACGACTGGGCGGTCTCCTACCGGGCCGCACTGCGCGACCACCCGAACATCGTCCCGGTCCTGGCGCGCGGACCCGGCCGCCGTCCGGCCGCCCTGCGGCTGGCCGACGCGGTGTACGGCGCGATGGTCGACGCGGGCTGGCCGCCCGCGCAGGCGACCTCCATCGGCGCGCTGATGCGGTACTTCATCATGGGCTCCGCGCTCGGCTCGTTCGCCGGCGGCTTCGTGGACGACGCGAACGCCTACGACCCTTCCGACTACCCTCACCTCGGCCAGGCCCATCTGCTCGCCGAGCGGCAGGACAAGATCGACGAGCGGGCCTTCGAGGCGGGGCTCTCCGCGCTGCTGGACGGGCTGGAGCTGCAGTACGCGCGGGTCCGCGAGGGCGCGCAGCAGCAGTAGTCGAAGGCGTGCGGCGCCAGTTGAAGGCGTGCGGTGTCGAAGGCGTGCGGCGCCAGTCGAAGGCGTGCGGTGTCGAAGGCGTGCGGCGCCAGTCGAAGGCGTGCGGTGTCGAAGGCGTGCGGCGCCAGTCGAAGGCGTGCAGCGGTAGTCGCAGGCGTGCGGCAACAGTTCGGCGCCGGCCGAACGGTCCGTGACGCATGCTGAGGTCATGACCGCAAAGGACTCCCGGTCCCCCGGCCTCGCCGCGCTCGCCTCCCTCGTCGCCGACGAGACCCGGGCCGCATGCCTGCTCGCCCTGCTCGACGGGCGCGCCTGGACCGCCGGTGAGCTGGCCCGACGTGCCGGGGTGGCCCCGTCCACGCTGAGCGAGCATCTGGGCAAGCTGGTCGCGGGCGGGCTGCTCACCGAGGAGCGGCAGGGCCGGCACCGGTACGTCCGGCTGGCCGACGCGCGCGTGGCTCAGCTGGTCGAGGACCTGGCCGCGCAGGTGCCGGCCGGCTCCGGCGTACGGCCGCGCACCCTGCGGGAGGCGAGCGCGGGCTCCGCGATGGCCCGCGGTCGTACCTGCTACGACCATCTCGCCGGACGGCTCGGCATCGCGGTCACCGACGCGCTGACCGAGCGGGGGCTGCTGCGGCAGGACACCGGGTTCGCGCTGACGGATGCCGGAGTGGAGTGGTTCGGCCGTCAGGGGATCACCCTCGACCGCAAGGGGCGCCGCCCGCTCGCCCGCGCCTGCCTCGACTGGACCGAGCGGAGGCCCCACCTGGCGGGCGTGGCGGGGGCCGCGCTGTGCCGGCACGCCCTGGACACGGGGTGGTGCGCCCGGATCGGAACCGAGCGTGCGGTGCGGGTGACTCCGTCGGGGCGGCGGGCGCTGTGGGAGTCGCTGGGGATCGAGGCGGGGGCGTTGGGGTGAGCGTGGGGAAGTCACCGCTCCGCCGCCCGCGAAGGGACCGCAGCACGGCCCGGCCGCGGCACCGCCCCGTCGCAGTACCGCCCGGCCCCGGTACCGCCCGGTCGCGGCCCGGCCGCACCCTCGTCACCCCGTCGCCATGTCCGGATTCCGCCGGTCGATGTCCGTCTTCGTACCTAGCCTCAGGAGCATGATGAACACCGCCTCACGTCAGCAGGTGCTGCCCGTCGCCGCCGCTGTCGTCTCCGTCGTGTTGTGGGCCTCCGCGTTCGTGGCGATACGCAGTGCGGGGGACGCCTATTCGCCGGGGGCGCTGGCGCTCGGCCGGTTGTTGTCGGGGGCCCTCGCGCTGGGGGCCATCTGTGTCGTACGGCGGGTGGGGTGGCCGCCCCGGTCGGCGTGGCGGGGGATCGTGCTGTCGGGGGTGTTGTGGTTCGGGTTCTACATGGTGGTGCTGAACTGGGGAGAGCGGGAGGTGGACGCGGGCACCGCGGCTCTCGTGGTGAATGTCGGACCGCTGCTGATCGCTCTGCTCGGGGCGCGGCTGCTCGGTGACCCGATGCCACCCCGGTTGCTGGCGGGGATGGCCGTGTCGTTCGCGGGTGCGGTGACGGTGGGGGTGTCGATGTCCGCCGGGGGCGGCGGGGCCTCGCTGCTGGGGGTGGTGCTGTGTCTGCTCGCGGCGGTGGCGTACGCCGGCGGGGTCGTGGCGCAGAAGCCCGCGCTGGGCGAGGCGAGCGCCCTTCAGGTGACGGCGTTCGGGTGTGCCGTGGGCGCCGTGGTCTGCCTGCCGTTCGCCGGGCAGTTGGTGAGCGAGGCGGCCCGCGCGCCCGCGTCGGCGACCCTCGACATGGTGTACCTGGGTGTCTTCCCGACCGCACTCGCCTTCACCACGTGGGCCTATGCGCTGGCGCGCACGACCGCGAGCCGGATGGGGGCGACGACGTACGCCGTGCCCGCGCTGGTGGTGCTGATGTCGTGGCTGGTGCTCGGCGAGGTGCCGGGGCTGCTGACGCTGGCGGGCGGTGCGCTGTGTCTGGCGGGCGTGGCCGTGTCGCGGTCCCGGGCCCGGCGGCGGACGCGCACGGTGCGGACGGCGCGGACCGCGGTGGCGAAGGTCGCCGCGCCGCCTCGGTCCGAGGGAGCGTCGGAGGCGGGATCGGCGCGGTGAACGCGCCCTGCCCGCAAGGACCTTGGTGAACGCGCCCTGTCCGCAAGGACCTTTACGGGGCGGGGCGGGGGGCACACCGGGAGCCCCGGCCGCGCGAAGGCGCCGGGGGCGGCGTGTACCGGGCGGGCTGGGGGGGGTGCTAGAAGACCACCAGCGCCCTCCCGCCCTTGCCCGCGAGCATGTTGTCGAAGGCGGACGGGATGTCCTTCAGGGTGATGTGGTCGGTGACGAGGGAGGTGAGGTTCAGGCGGCCCTGGCGGACGTGGTCGGCGAGGACCGGGATGTCGCGGGCCGGGTCGGTGTTGCCGTAGACGCAGCCGGAGAGGGTGCGGCCCCAGTGGAAGATCTCCAGGGCGTTGAAGGTGACCTGCTGGTCCTTGCCGCCGATGCCGACGACGGTCGTACGGCCGCCCCGGCGGGTGGAGTCCCAGGCGGCGCGGATGGTGACCGCGCGCCCGACGCACTCCACGGAGACGTCGACGCCCTGCTTGCCGGTGAGGGCGCGGATCTCGCGCGCGGTGTCCTCGGAGGCGACGACGTAGTCGGTGGCGCCGGCGGCGCGGGCCAGTTCCTCCTTCTGCGGGGAGACGTCGACGGCGATGACGCGGGACGCGCCCGCGATACGGGCCGACTGCAGGGTGGCCAGGCCGACTCCGCCGACGCCGAACACCGCGACCGTCTCACCGGCCCTGACCCGCGCCGAGTGGTGGACGGCGCCGTAGCCGGTGAGGACGGCGCAGCCGAGCAGGGCGGCGTCCACCAGCGGCACCCCGTCGGGCAGCGGCAGGACGCAGGAGGCGGAGACCACGGTCTCCTCGGCGAACGCGGCGACGTTCAGGCCGGGATGCAGCTCGGTGCCGTCAGTCGTGCGGGCGTAGACGGAGGCGGCGCCGTTGAGGGCGTTGGCGCACAGCCAGACCTCGCCGAGCGTGCAGGCGTGGCACGTCCCGCAGGAGGGTGCCCAGTTGAGGACGACGGGCACGCCGGGCGCGACGTGCGTGACGCCCTCCCCGACGGCGACGACCGTGCCCGCGCCCTCGTGCCCGAGGACCGCCGGGACCGGCACCCGCATGGTGCCGTTGGACAGGGACAGGTCGGAGTGGCAGACCCCGGCGGCGGCGAGGCGGACCCGGACCTGCCCGGGGCCGGGGTCCGGCAGCTCGATGTCGGTGATCTCCAACTGCGCGCCGACGGCGGGCAGGACGGCGGCTCGTACGGCCATGGCTCGCGGACTTCCTTAGAACTGGAGGGACTTGGTCTGGAGGTACTCGGCGAGTCCGTGGGTGCCGAGTTCCCGGCCGACCCCGGACTGCTTGTAACCGCCGAAGGGCGCGAGGGGGTTGAACCGGCCGCCGTTGATGTCGACCTGGCCGGTGTCCATGCGGCGGGCGAAGGCGACCGCCTCGGCGTCGTCGCCGGCCCAGACGGCGCCGCCGAGGCCGTACACCGTGCCGTTGGCGATGCGCAGGGCGTCGTCCTCGTCGTCGTAGGGGAGGACGGCGAGGACCGGGCCGAAGATCTCCTCCTGCGCGATCGTCATCTCGGGCGTCACGTCGGCGAAGACGGTCGGGCTAACGAAGTAGCCCCGCTCCTGGGGGGATTCGGGGCCGCCGGTGACCAGGCGGGCGCCTTCGGCGATGCCCTTCTCGATGTAACCGCGCACCCTGGCCTGCTGCTTGGCGCTCACGACCGGGCCGATGCGGTCGCCGTACTTGGCGGCCGCGTCGGCGGCCAGCTCGACGGCCTCGTCGTACCGGTCGCGGTGGACCAGCATGCGGGTCAAGGCGCTGCACGTCTGACCGGAGTTGGACATCACGTTGGCCACGCCGACGCCCACGGCCTTGGCGAGGTCGGCGCTCGGCAGGATGACGTTGGCGGACTTGCCGCCGAGTTCGAGGGCGACGCGCTTGACGGCCGCGCCCGCCACGGCGCCGATCTGCCGGCCGACCGCCGTGGAGCCGGTGAAGGAGACGAGGTCGACGCCCGGGTGCTCGGCGAGAGCCTGTCCGGCGACCGGGCCCCGGCCGGTGACCAGGTTGAACACACCGGCCGGCACGCCCGCCTCGTGGACCGCCTCGGCGAAGAGCTGGGCGGTGAGCGGGGTGTCCTCGGCGGGCTTGAGGACGACCGTGCAGCCCGCGGCGAGCGCGGGGGCGACCTTGGCGACGATCTGGTGGAGCGGGTAGTTCCAGGGGGTGATCGCACCGACGACGCCGACGGGCTCCTGCAGCACGGTGGAGTTGCCGACCTTCTCCTCGAAGGAGTGGGTCGCGGCCAGTTCGGCGTAGGAGCCGGCGACCGCGATCGGCAGGCCCACGTGCACGGCCTGCGCGAACGGGGCGGGGGCGCCCAGTTCCGCGGTGACCGTCTCGGCGATCTCGTCCGTGCGGGCCGCCAGGACGTCCCGCAGCGCGGCCAGGCGCGCGGCCCGTTCGGCCGGGGGCGTGGCCGCCCAGGCCGGGAGCGCGGCGCGCGCGGCCCGTACGGCGGTGTCGACGTCCAGGGCGCCGCCCGCCGGGACCCGGCCGACGATCTGCTCGTCGGCCGGGTTCACGACCTCGATCACGTCCTGGCTCGCGGCCGGGCGCCAGGCGCCGTCGATGTAGAGGCCGTCGTGTGCCTTCATGGTGCTTCCTCCCGGCGGGTCAACGTCGTCCGGCTCACAAACTAGCGGCGATAGTTTTTATGCGCCATACAGAACCGGACGTCTCCGGGATACGGGATATCAGAAGTCGACCTGCGCCCTCTCGTCCACCCTGCCCACGGACTCCTGCCCGTAGGCCTTCTCATAGGCCCGCCGGATGTCCTCGATGCTCCGGTCGCTCGCGTCGGCCTGTGTCTCGGGATACAGCAGGATCAGCTCGTACGACCGCTCCTTCTCGATGGTGCCGTTCGCGTCCCGCCACTGCCCGCGCCCGCTCTGCACGGTGAGCCCGTCCGGGAAGCCGGGCGTGACCTCCTTGTCGGCGAAGGCCATGAACTGCCGGTCGGTGACGGCCGGGCCGCCGTCCGGCCGCTCGGTGCCGAAGAGGAGACGGGTCTCGATGTACGGCTTTCCGCGCAGGTGCGCGGCAAAGACGGCAGAGGAGCCGCCGGATGAGTCAGCCGAGGAGTCGGCGGAGGCGTCGGCGGAGGCGAGGCCGGCGTACGCGGTCGGAGCGGCGGCCAGCAGCAGACCGGCCGCGGTGAGGGCGGCCCGGCGTCGGGTGAAGTGCATGCTCATGCACGCATCTCTAGCGGAGCGCGTCGCGTGATGTGCGGGTACCGCGGCGACGTCACCCGTCCAGGCCCACGATCGGTGGCGCTGCCCGCACACCGGCGAGCCGGGCCCCTCCGTTCCCTTGAGGCGGCGGCGGGCCGGGACCCGCGCCACGACCACGGCCACGGTCGTGGTCGGTGGAACGCCCGGCGGCAGCCGCGCCGTTGCAGTGCCGCCTGGCGCTCAGCTTTTGGCCTGCCGGCTCAACGAGGGCCGACCCTGTCCGTCCGCCCCGGCCGTGTCCCGCCCGCTCGCCGTCCGCCCCGGCGACCGCGCCGCGACCCCCGACGACAGCAGCAACAGTGCCGCGAGCATCACGAACGGCGCGGCCACTCCGGCGACTCCGGCCACCAGACCCGCCGCGGCGGGTGCGGCGACCTGGCCGAGGCGGTTGCCGGTCAGGCGCAGGGCGAGGGCGGTGGAGCGCGCGTCCTCGGGCGCGGCCTGGACGACCGTCGTCATCGACAACGGCTGTCCCACGCCCAGGCAGAACCCGAGGACGGTGAGCATCAGGGCGAGCGTCCACACCGGCACCGGCAGGGCGACTCCCGCGCACAGCACGGCCGCCAGGAGGCGGGTCACGGTGAGCAGCACGGGCCGGCCGAGCAGGCGGAGCAGCGGGGTGAGGACGAGCCGGCAGGCGATGGTGGCGCCCGCGCGCAGACTGAGCAGCACGCCGATCACCGCCGGCGCGATGCCCCGGTGCTCGCCGACCACGGGCAGGTACGCGGTCAGGATGTCGGTGGCGGACAGCACGGACAGGCTGACGAGCATGCCCGCGGATACGCCCCGGGCGCGCAGGATGCCCGCGACCGGTACCCGGACGCCTTGCGGGGAACGGGAGTTGATCGTCGTACGGTCCTCGATGCGCCACAGTGACGTGAACGCGAGGGCGCATCCCGCACCGGCCACGACGAGGGCGAGAGCGCTGCTGCCCGCCCGGTCCGAGCCCCCGATCAGGACGCCCGCGGCGACGGGCCCGACGAGTTGGCCGAGGGAGGCGCCGATCGTGAAGTGCCCGAAGTCGCGGTCCTGTTCGTGCGGCGCGGACTGGCGGGCGACCAGGGACTGGGCGCCGATCACGAAGCAGAGGTGGCCCAGTCCCATGACCCCGCTCCACAGGGCCATCGTCCACAGGGAGTTCGCGAGTCCGCTCAGGAGGCAGCCGCCGGAGACGAGGACCACGCCCAGGGGCAGCAGGGGTGCGCAGCGGCCGTGGTCGGTGCGGCGGCCGAGCGGTACGGCCGCGAAGAGCGGGAGCAGGGCGTACACGCCCGCGATGACGCCGACCGCCCGTTCGTCGGCGCCCAGCGCGAGCGCCCGGTAGGAGACGGCGGGCCGTGCCATCGACACCGCCCCCTGCGCGAAGCCGAAGGCGAGGACGAGTCGGAGCAGCCGGCCGCGGTTCCCACCGGGCGCCATGGTTTTTCCTCCCTGGAGGGTCAGACGATGCCGAACAGGAGTCCCGCGCCCAGCACGATCAGGGAGATCAGCACGGCCCACTTGACGACGAACCTGGTGTGGTCGCCGAACTCGACCTTGGCCATGCCGACCAGGACGTAGACGGCGGGGACGAGTGGGCTGGACATGTGCAGGGGCTGGCCGACGAGGGAGGCGCGGGCGATCTCCAGCGAGGAGACGCCGTGCGCGTGGCCCGCCTCGGCGAGCACCGGCAGGATGCCGAAGTAGAAGCCGTCGTTGGACATGAAGTACGTGAGCGGGATGCTCAGGACGCCGGTGACGAGGGCCATGTGCGGGCCCATGCCGTCGGGGATGTTGCCCACCAGCCACTCGGCCATGTGGTCGACCATGCCGGTGCCCTGGAGGACTCCGGTGAAGACGGCGGCGGCGAAGACCATGCCGGAGACGTTGAGCACGTTCTCGGCGTGGGCGGCGATACAGGCCTTCTGGTCGGGCATGTGCGGGAAGTTGACGGTGAGCGCGAGCGCGGCGCCGAGCAGGAACAGCACAGGGATCGGCAGCAACTCCATGATCATCGCGGTGAGCAGGGCGACCGTGAGGAGCGCGTTGAACCAGTACAGCCTGGGGCGCAGGGTGGGGCGCTCGGGGTCGAGGCCCTGGAAGCCGTCGCCCTCGGTCCGGCCGGCGTCGAGAGGCGCGTCCGCGCCGGAACCGGAGACCGAACCAGAGCCCGAGCCGGAGCCGGAGCCCGACCCCGAGCCGGAACCGCCGGCCTTCCGCCCGCCCTTGGCACCGGCCGCCCGCGCACCCGAGCCGGCACCCACGAGCACCGTCTCCGACTCCGACTCTGTCCCCGTCCCGGCCACCGTCCCGGTCTCCGTCACCAAGGCCTCGTCCAGCGTCAGCACGCCGAGCCGCCCCCGCTCGCGGCGGCCGAGGACGTACGCGAGGGCCAGGACGCCCAGCAGGCCGACGGCCAGGGCCGGGATCATCGGGACGAAGACGTCGCCGGCGTCGACCTTGAGCGCGGTGGCGGCGCGAGCGGTCGGGCCGCCCCAGGGGAGCGTGTTCATCACGCCGTTGGCCATCGCGGCCACACCGGTCATCACGACGAGGCTCATCTTCAGGCGCTTGTACAGCGGGTACATCGCCGAGACGGTGATCATGAAGGTGGTGGAGCCGTCACCGTCGAGGGAGACGATCGCGGCGAGCAGGGCCGTACCGACGACGATGCGCAGCGGGTCGGCCTTGCAGAACCTCAGGATGCCCCGGACGATCGGGTCGAAGAGGCCGACGTCGATCATCACGCCGAAGTAGACGATGGCGAACATGAGCATCGCCGCGGTGGGGGCGAGGCTGGTGACGCCGTCGATGACGTAGTCGCCGAGCTTGGCGCCCTTGCCGACGAACACGCAGAACAGCGCGGGAATCAGTACGAGCGCCGCGATCGGCGACATCTTCTTCAGCATGATCAGGACCAGGAAGGTCGCGATCATGGCGAAGCCGAGGATGGTCAGCATGAATGGATACCTCACGTTCGCCCTTGAACATCCCGCCGGGCAGGCGGTGCGCGACGACGTTAGGTCCGTTCAAACGGCGTTAACAAGACGTTGACGCCTGAGCAATAAGCGCGAAAGTCCAGGTCAGAGCTTTGTCGAGGTCACGGACGCCAGTTTTTCGGCCACGGTGGGGACCGGTGTGACCTCGACGGGGACGCCGTTGAGGACCGCGTTGCCGGAAAGGGGGTCGAGGAGGGTGCCGTCCAGGAGCTGGTTGACGTTGACGCCGGGTTCGCCGGCGGCGTGGGCGAGCCGGACGCCGGGGCGGTCGTGGCCCCAGCCGTGCGGGAGGCTCACCACCCCCGTCCGGACGGCCTCGGTGACCTCGGCGGGCGCGGTCACCTCTCCCCCGGCGCCCTTCACGCGCACCGGCTGCCCGTCCCGGACGCCGAGGCGTGCGGCGTCCTCGGGGTGCAGCTGGAGGGTGCAGCGGTTGCTGCCGCCGGTGAGGGCGGGCACGTTGTGCATCCAGCTGTTGTTGGAGCGCAGATGGCGGCGGCCGACGAGGACGAGCCCGGCGGGCCGCTCGCGCAGCGCCTGCCGCAGCCGTGGCAGGTCGCCCGCGATGGGCGCGGGCAGCAGCTCCACCTTGCCGCTCGTGGTCTTCAGCGGCTGCGGCAGGCGCGGGCGCAGCGGGCCGAGGTCGATGCCGTGCGGGTGGGCGAGCAGCCGGGCGAGCGTCAGCCCGTCGGCGCGGGCGCCGAAGCCGTCGCCGTAGGGGCCGAGGCGCAGCATCATGTCGAGGCGCCGCTCGGGGCCGGTGTCGCCGGTGAGCCGGTCGGCCAGTTCGCGGGGGTCGCGTCCGTGGACCGGGGAGTGGGGCTCCTGGACGGCCTTGCCGAGAGTCTGGTCGATCACCATCGTGTCGACGGTGGCCGGGTCGGCGCCGTGCATGCCACCGGCGGCCAGGACCAGCCGGGCGAGGATCTCGGTCTCGGCCATGCGGCCGGGTTCGAGGGGCACGGCGGGGCGGCTGTAGCGGACCTGGTTGCGGACGGCGAGGGTGTTGAAGGCGAAGTCGTGGTGCGGACTCTGGGAGGGCGGGGGCGGAGGCAGGACGACGTCGGCGTGGCGGGAGGTCTCGTTGAGGTACGGGTCGACGCTGACCATGAAGTCCAGGGATTCCAGGGCCTTGTCGAGGCGGTCACCGTCGGGGGCGGACAGCACCGGGTTGGCGGCGATCACGACGAGCGCGCGCAGGGGCTCGCCCTCCTCGGTCGCCGTGTCGATCTCCTCGGCGAGCGCGGCGAGCGGCAACTCCCCCTTGGCTTCGGGCAGATGCCGTACCCGCGAGTGCCAGCGGCCGAGGGCGAAGCCGCGGCCGGGGCCGGCCGGGCGGGGTGTGCGGTCGGTGGCGGCCTGCGGGAAGAGGGCGCCGCCGGGCCGGTCGAGGTTGCCGGTGAGGACGTTGAGGACGTCGACCAGCCAGCTGGCCAGGGTGCCGTGCGGGACGGTGCAGCTGCCGATGCGGGCGTAGACGGCGGCGGTGGGGGCGGCGGCGAGTTCGCGGGCCAGGGTGCGGATGAGGGACGCGTCCACGTCGCAGGCCCCGGCGACGGCTTCGGGGGTGAAGTCCCGCAGTGCGTCCTGGAGTTCGGGGAGCCCGTCGACGTGCGGGGCGAGGTCCCCGAGGTCCACGAGGTCCTCGTCGAACAGCACGGTGACCATCGCGGCGAGCAGCAGCGCGTCGGTGCCGGGCCGGACGGCGAGGTGCCGGTCGGCGAGCCGGGCGGTGCGGGTGCGGCGCGGGTCCACGACGGTGAGCCTGCCGCCGCGCGCCTTCAGGGCCTTGAGCCGGCCCGGGAAGTCGGGGGCGGTGCACAGACTCCCGTTGGAGTCCAGGGGGTTGGCGCCGATCAGCAGGAGGTGGTCGGTGTGGTCGAGGTCCGGTACGGGGATGGCGTTGGCGTCGCCGAACAGGAGCCCGCTGGAGACGTGCTTGGGCATCTGGTCGACCGTGGAGGCGGTGAAGACGCTGCGGGTACGCAGGGCGCCGAGCAGGACGGTCGGGTAGAGGGCGCCGGCCACGGTGTGCACGTTGGGGTTGCCGAGGACGACGCCGAGGGCGTCGGCGCCGTACCGCTCCACGACCGGGCGCAGCCCCGCGGCGACCGCGTCGAAGGCCTCCTCCCAGGTGGCCTCGCGCAGCGCGCCGTCCTCGCGGACGAGGGGGGTGCGCAGCCGGTCGGGGTCCGCGTCGAGGGCGCCGAAGGCGGCGCCCTTGGGGCAGATGAACCCGTTGCTGAAGACGTCCTCGCGGTCGCCGCGGGCGCCGGTCACCCGGGTGCCCTCGATGGTGAGGGTCAGCCCGCACGTGGCCTCGCACAGGGGACAGATTCGCAGGGCGGTGCGGGACACGGGTCCTCCCGGGGGTCGGCGGCGGTGCCGGGCGAGCGCGAAGGGGGCTCGGCCGCGAGCATACCGACCAGTAGGCATGGAAGGGAGTCCCCGGAGGGGGCTGTGGGGGTGCGGCGGGGGTGCCGTGCGGGCGCGGCGGGGTGGTGTGGGGGGTGCGGCGGGGTGGTGTGCGGGTGCGGCGGGGGGCCGTGGGGGCGCCGGCGAGGGTGGT
>NZ_JBICZA010000001.1:0-48026 GCF_043201585.1 Streptomyces sp. NPDC048297 | reverse complement strand
GGTGTGGGCGGGGGCGGTGTGTGGGCGGGGGCGGTGTGTGGGCGGGGGCGGTGTGTGGGCGGGGGCGGTGTGTGGGCGGGGGCGGTGTGTGGGCGGGGGCGGTGTGTGGGCGGCGCATTGGGGGTGCCGTGGGGCGTGTATGGGGGGTGCCGCAGGGCTGAACAGCTCAGTCGAGCAGGCGCCCCAGATACGCCCGCAGCAGTTCCCGTGTCTCCTCGATGATCGCCGGGTCGCCCTCGGGGTCCATCCGGAAGGCCAGCTGGACCAGCGTGTCCGCGGTCTCGACGGCGACCAGGAAGGCGCGGCGCACGTCGTCGTCGACGGTGCGGCCGAAGTATCCGGAGATCAGGGCCGTGAGCCGGTCGGCGACCCGGGTGTTGGGGTCGGCGTGCCGCGCCCCGATCGGGATCTGGTTGCCGAAGTCCACGAGGGAGAAGCCGGGCGCGGTCCGCTTCATGGTCAGGTACTCGTCGAGCACGGCGTCCATGGCCGCCCGCCAGTCCCCCTTCCGCGCCCCCTCCAGCCGCTCGGAGACCCGCTCGGTGTAACGCTCCAGGTTGCGCTGGGCGAGGGCGTCGACCATCTGCCGTTTGTTGCCGAAGAAGCGGTAGACCGAGCCGATGGGCACACCCGCGCGCAGGGCGACGGCCCGGGTGCTCAGGGCGTCGTAGCCGACCTCGTCGAGCAGGTCGGCGCAGGCGTCGAGGATCCTGGTCAGCCGTTCGGCGCTGCGCCTCTGGACCGGCGCGCGGCGGAGCGTTGTCGCGTGGGGCACGCGTTTCATCATGCCTCTCCGCCGCGATCGGGTGAACCTCGCCCCCTGGTACGGAGGAAGCGGGCGGGTGCGCTCACGGACTGACCGTGAGGGTCACGGTGCCCGCCTCGGGGGTCACGGTGCCCGCCTTGGGGGTCGGGGTGCCCGTCCCTGGGGGCGCGGTGCCCGCCTCGGGGGTCGCCGTACCCACCGAGGGGGACGTCGTACCCACCGAGGGGGACGTCGTACCCGCCGAGGGGGAAGCGTAGGACGGTCCCTGCGCAGCGGAGGCGGTGATGTCGGCGGTGCTCTCGACCGGTTCGCCCTGCACCGCCCAGACCGTCCCGTCGTCGGCGTACAGGCGGGCGGTCACCTGGTGGGTGCCGTGCGGGAGGAGGCCGTCGGACAGGTGGTACCCCGGGGTGCGCATCCGGGTCACCGGCCTGCCGTCCACGAAGAGACGGACGAGGCCGTGTCCGGCGACCGCCTTCGCGCGCGTGCCCGCCGGGGAGAGGCGGAAGCCGCGCAGCGTCAGCAGGACGTCCCAGCCGCCGGCCGCGTCGGGGGTCACCTCGACGCCGACCTGCGGCGCGCGGTCCTTGTCGACCTCGCGCAGGTGCCGGCCGGTCCCGTCCGTCGCGTCGAGGACCTTGCCGACCGGCGAGGAGGAGAGGGTGCCGGCGCCCCCTCGCGCGTCCGCGGAGCCGCATCCCGCCAGGCCCAGGGGCAGCAGGACGCCGACCGCGAGCGCGGCGAGCGTGCTGCGTGACAACGACGTCAAGGGCATGTCCGCGACAGTAGAACAACGTCCGGCCACCCGAATCCCCCTGAAGTCTGGTTGTCGTCGTCCCCCGGACGGAGGACCCGTTGCCCTCTTGCGTCCACCCCGACTCATTCCTACGGTGATGCATAGGAATAAGGAGCGCAAGGGAGCGATCATGAGCGATGGGGGTACCTCCCGCGCGAGCGGGTTCGAGCGCGAGGGAGTGCGGAAGACCGCCGAGGCGCTGTCGTACCTCTCCGGGTTCGGGAACGAACACGCCTCGGAGGCGGTGCCCGGCGCCCTGCCCGAGGGCCGCAACTCGCCGCAGCGCGCACCGCTCGGCCTGTACGCGGAGCAGCTGAGCGGCACGGCGTTCACCGAGCCGCGGGCGCACAACCGGCGCTCCTGGCTGTACCGGATCCGCCCGTCGGCCGCCCACCCGGCCTTCACCCGCACCGGCAACGGCGCCCTGCGCACCGCCCCCTTCACCGAGACGGTGCCCGACCCCAACCGGCTGCGCTGGAACCCGCTGCCCGAGCCGCCGGCGGGCACGGACTTCCTGGCCGGCCTGTGGACCCTGGGCGGCAACGGCGACGCGACCCAGCGCACCGGCATGGCCGTGCACCTGTACCACGCCAACTCCTCGATGGAGCGCGTCTTCTCCGACGCCGACGGCGAGCTGCTGATCGTGCCCGAGCGCGGCGGGCTGCTGCTGCACACCGAGTTCGGCCGCCTCCATGTGGAGCCCGCACATGTGGCGCTGATCCCCCGTGGGGTGCGCTTCCGTGTGGAACTGCTGGACGAGTCAGCCCGTGGCTATGTGTGCGAGAACTACGGCGCGCCCTTCCAGCTCCCCGACCTGGGGCCGATCGGCGCCAACGGCCTGGCGAACGCCCGGGACTTCCGGGCACCGGTCGCCGCGTACGAGGACGACGACACCGCCGCGGGCCCGGTGGAGGTGGTGAACAAGTTCTGCGGCAACCTGTGGACGGCGACGTACGACCACTCGCCGCTCGACGTGGTCGCCTGGCACGGCAACCATGTGCCGTACGTCTATGACCTGCGCCGGTTCAATGTGATCGGCACCATCTCGTACGACCACCCGGACCCGTCCATCTTCACGGTCCTCACGTCCCCGTCGGACACCCCGGGCCTGGCCGGCGTCGACTTCGTGGTGTTCGCCCCGCGCTGGCTGGTGGGCGAGGACACGTTCCGGCCGCCGTACTTCCACCGCAACGTGATGAGCGAGTACATGGGGCTGGTCGAGGGGGCCTACGACGCCAAGGCGGAGGGGTTCGTGCCGGGCGGCGGCTCGTTGCACAACATGATGTCGGCGCACGGCCCGGACCGGGAGACCTTCGACCGGGCGAGCGCGGCCGACCTGCGGCCGCAGAAGATCGACGACGGCCTGGCGTTCATGTTCGAGACCCGCTGGCCGGTGACGCTCGCCCCGCAGGCGGCCGGCGCCGGCCATCTCCAGCAGCGCTACGACGACGTGTGGCAGGGCATGGAACGCCACTTCCGCGCCCCCTGACCGCGAGTCGACCGGGGGCCGACCACACGTCGACCCCGCAGGCCGACCGCACCCTGACCACTCCGTTGCGTCGAACGTGTTTCGCCAGATACGGATAGCTCGTGACCTCTTTCGCTCCGGATTCGATCGTCCTGAACCGCAAGCTGCCGCTCTGGTATCAGGTCTCGCAGTCGCTGCGTGCCTCGATCCTCGGCCGCTCGCCGCAGGACCCGCTGCGCCTGCCCACCGAGGAGCGGCTGGCGGAGCACTACGGGGTCAGCGTGCTCACCATGCGGCAGGCGCTGAAGGAGCTGGAGGACGAGGGGCTGATCAGCCGGCACCGGCGGCGCGGCACGTTCATCGAGCCCGGTGTCCAACGCGGGGCACCGGTACGGCTGCTGGGCTCGGTGGACGCGATCGTGGCCCAGCAGTCCGGGATGACGACCGAGCTGCTGGACCACGGCGCGGTGCCGGTACCGGCCGAACTCGCCGAGTACTTCCCGGATCTCGCACAGGTGGCGGCCTACCACCGGCTGCGCGGCGACGAGAAGACCGGCGAGCCGACCAACCACGCCGTCAACCACGTCCGTCCCGAACTGGCCGCGCGCATCGACCCGGCGGACCTGGTCCGCTGGCCGATGACCAAGGTGCTGCGGGACGTGGTGGGCGCGGACATCAGCCGCATCACGGACACGGTGGAGGCCCGTCTCGCCGACCCGGAGACCGCCCGTCTCCTCCAGGTGCCCCTGCTCAGCCCGATCCTGCACTACACGGGCGTCACGTACGACACCGCCGGCCGGGTGCTGGACGTGGCGGTCATCCACTACCGGGGCGACCGCTTCTCCTTCACCGTCACCCTGGACGCGACCTGATCCCGGGAGGGGGTCAGGCCGTACGATGCCCTGCGTGACGCACGACGACGCTCCGCTCCTCGCGGACCTCATGCCGTGGTCCGTCGCACCGCTGCGGCCGGGCCGCGCCTGGCCGACGGCACCGGATCCGGGGTCCCTGAAGGCCCGTTGGGAGGCCCTGCTGACGGCCGAGGGGCCGGACCGTGAGGCCCTGTTCAAGCCGTCCAGGTCCCGCACGCTCCTCTCTGCGGTGGGCCAGTTGCCCGGCCAGTCGACCGGCACCGGGCGGCTGGCGCGCGCCGAGGGGCCGGGCGCGGAGCCGGTGCGGGTGCTGGCGGAACCCTTCGACGAGCAGTGGCTGATCCCGGACCACCGGCTGATCGACACCGCGCGCCCGGAACTGTGGCGGGTGGCGGACGAGCACCAGGTGTTCACCGCGGAGACGGCGGACGCCGGCACTCCCCTGCTGGCGACCTCGCTGCTGCCCACCCTGCGCACCGGCCGCATCCGCCCCCTCTACCGCCGTCCGGGCGGCACGGAACCCAATCTGGCCCCGGGCCTGCTGGACCACCTCGCGGACCGCCTCGGCTCCCGTCCGTCCGCGCCGGACGTGCTGGCCTGGATCCTTACGGCGGTCCGCCCCGACCTCACCGTCCCGCTCACCGGGGACCCCGGCGTCTGGGAGCGGGGCGTGGAGGTGGGCCGCCGCACGCTGTGGCTGATGCGCCGCGACGGCGAGCGCCCCAAGCTGCCGGGCGGCCGGCGCCCCTACGTCCGCGCCCCACTGCCCACGCGCGTGGGCGCCGGGGCGCCCGTGCCGGCCCTCCACTACGACCGCGACGAGGAGACCCTCCACCTCGACGAGGGCCGCATCTCCCCCGTCCCGCCGCAGGCCTGGGACTACGAGATCGCCGGCGTCCGCGTCCTGGAGGCCTGGTTCGGGGCCCGTACGAGCCCCGCCGCCCCCGGCACCCTCGCCGCGATCCGCCCCACCGTCTGGCCCCAGCCCTGGACGTCGGAGCTGCTGGAGCTGATCACGGTCCTGGCCCTGCTGGCCGAACTCCGCCCGCTGCGCGACGACCTGAAGATCACGTCCCCGGTCACGGCGGCCGACCTCCACCGGGCCGGCGTCCTCCCGCCCCCGGCCCCCTCCCGCCGTCCCGCCTCGGTCCTCGACCACCAGGAGGAGGGCCCGGAAGGCCAGTTCGCCCTTCTGTAGGCACGCGCCCCCGCTGAGCCGCTTCGACCCCCGCAGAGCCGCTTCGAGCAGGGTGAAGCCACAGGGAGACAGGATCGCCGGTCAGGGGAGATCATCCACCGCATGGACCATCTCCCGCTGCCCCTGGAGGGCATCACCGTCGTCTCCGTCGAGCAGGCTGTGTCCGCGCCCTTCGCGACCCGGCAGCTCGCCGACCTGGGTGCCCGGGTCATCAAGGTGGAGCGGGTCGACGGCGGCGACTTCGCGCGCGGCTACGACACCGCCGCCCGCGGCCTCGCCTCGCACTTCGTGTGGTGCAACCGCGGCAAGGAGTCCCTCGCCGTGGACCTCAAGGACCCGCGCGGCCTGGACGTCGTACGGCGGCTGATCGCGGACGCGGACGTGTTCGTGCAGAACCTCGCCCACGGGGCCGCCGCCCGGCTCGGGCTCGACGCGGCCACGCTGTGCGCCGCGCATCCGCGGCTGGTCGCCGTGGACATCTCCGGGTACGGGGCCGGCGGACCGTACGCGGACAAGCGGGCGTACGACATGCTCGTGCAGTGCGAGTCCGGTCTGGTGTCGGTGACCGGGACGCCCGAGCAGCCGGTGAAGGCGGGGGTCCCGGCGGCGGACATCGCGGCGGCCATGTACGCGTTCTCGGGCGTGCTGGCCGCGCTGGTGCGGCGCGGGACGACCGGCAGGGGCGGGCCGGTGGAGGTGTCGATGCTGGAGGCGCTCGCGGAGTGGCTCGGGCATCCACTGCACCATGCGATGCACGGGGGTGAACCCCCGGCGCGCACCGGTCTCGCGCACGCGGTCATCGCGCCCTACGACGCGTATCCGACGGGTGACGGCGGGCGCGTGCTGTTGTCGGTGCAGAACGACCGGGAGTGGCGGCGGCTGGCCGAGCAGGTCATGGGCCGGCCGGAGCTGGGCACGGATCCGGTGTACGCGACGAACGCGGCGCGGGTGGCGAACCGGGCGGCGACCGACGAGCTGGTCGCACGGGCGCTGGGCGCGCTGGGCACCGACGAGGCGCTGGCCCGGCTGGAGAAGGCGGGCATCGCCTGTGCCCGGCTCAGGGATCTGCACGAGCTGGCGGAGCATCCGCAGCTGGCGGCCCGGGAGCGGTGGCGTGAGGTGGGTTCGCCGGTCGGGCCGCTGCGGGCTCTGCTGCCTCCCATCACGCTGCCGGGCGGGGACGAGGCACGGATGGGCGATGTGCCCGCGCTCGGACAGCACACCGAGGCGCTGCTGCGTGCCGTGGGGATGACGGACGACCAGATCGCAGCGATGCGCCGGGACGGTGCGGCGGCCTGAGCGCGGGCCCCGGAGGGATGCGGGGTGAGGGGCGCCGGTTCACTCGGGTTCGGGCCGGTGCCCGAACACGGTGGGCTCAGTGCCCGCCGAACAGCGAACGGCGCAGCCTGCGCAGGGGCGCGAAGAGGGAGACCCGGCGGACCCGAGTGCCTCGGTCGCTGCGCTGGCGCGTGGTGTCACGAGCGGTGAGCTCACGCATCAGCGAGGTCGCCTCGACCGTCTCACGCTGCGGTATGGCGGGACCCGCCAGCACCGACAGATGGCGGTCGAGGCGCGAACTGGTCGCGCTGCTCCCGCAGGTGATCGCAGGGACCCTCGCCCTGCTGCGCACTGTTATCTGCTCCATGTCACTCCCCACCCGTACGAGTCCACCCGGCCCGGGCAGGGTAACCCTATCGCCCCGGTGCGGCACGCGTGTATCGCGCCCGCAGGATTCACCTTCCCTGTAAGGGCGTTGATCACCCCCATATGACTACTCTCCGAATCCGACCGATTTCAAGGCGAGTTGGACAACCGGCTGGCCGGTGGGTTGCACTGAGCCACCATCAGGCTCGATGGTCACGGCGAGTGACGTCGCGGACTTCTCCAGACCCTTGGCGACCAAGGGCGTGTCGCCCGCGAGGAGCCCGAGGGAGCGCGGTCGCGCATGGGGGCGCATGAGCCAGAGCTGGTGCACACGGCCGCCGGGCGGGGTGCCGTACCCGCTGAGGGTGACGACGGCCTGCCGCTCCGATGCGGAGGCGATCACTCCGATACTGCGTCCCCGTGCGTCCCGGCCGGCGGCGGAGCGGGCGTCGGGCGCGGTCAGAACGTGGGCGATCTCACGTGCCCGGGTCTGCTCGGCGTCGAGCCGGTCCTGTGTCCGCTCGGCCTGGACGGCGAAGAGGGCGGCGACGACGAGGGCCGCGGCGGCGGTCGTCGTGGCCAGCGGCGCGAGCAGGGGGCGCGCCCGGGGCGTACGGGTGCGGACCGGCGGGGGCTGCGTGCCCCAGACGTGCGGGGGCAGTTGGGGGGTGCGCTCCCGGGCGGGCGCGGTGGCGGGTGAGGGGGTGGCGACGGGTGCCTGCTCCTGCGGGGTGGTGCGGACGGCGGCCATGACCCGCTCGCGCAGGGCGGCCGGGGCGGGCGCGGCGGTGGACCAGGCGAGCCGGACGGCGTCCTCGGACAGGTCCCGGACCTCCGCGGCGCAGCGCTCGCAGCCCCTGAGGTGTTTCTCGAAGCGGCGCCGCTCGCCGGGGTCGAGGGCGTCGAGCGCGTAGGGCGCGGCGAGAGAGTGCGGGTCCTCGCGGCGCAGCAGCCGGCCCAGGATGCTCATGCGGCACCTCCCAGGCACTCGCGCAGCCGGGTGAGCCCGTCGCGCATCCGGGTCTTGACCGTGCCCAGTGGCAGTCTCAGCCGCTCGGCCACCTCACGGTACGTGTAGCCGTCGTAGTAGGCGAGGGTGACGGACTGGCGCTGCAGTGCGGTGAGCCGCTCCAGGCAGCGGCGCACCCACTCCCGTTCGAGACCGGCCTCGACCTCCTCGGCGACCTGGTCGAAGGCGGGTTCACCGGCGCGCAGGGCCTCGCGCTGCTCGCGTTCGCCGGCCGCGCGGGCGCTGCGCACCCGGTCCACGGCGCGCCGGTGGGCGAGGGTGAGGACCCAGGACAGCGCGCTGCCCCGGCGCGGGTCGAACCGGCCTGCGGAGCGCCACAGTTCGAGCAGCACCTCCTGGGCCACCTCCTCGGACTGGGCGGGGTCGCGCACGATCCGCCGCACCAGCCCGTACACCGGTGCGGACACGAGTCCGTACAGGTCCTCGAACGCCTTCTGGTCGCCGCCCGCCACGAGCACCAGCAGTTCGTCCGCCTCCACCCGGGCTCTCTTCGCCTGCCTTCCGTGGCCGCAGCCGACCCTGCCTTCGCCGGTGACCCCACCCATCCGCACGCGCACACCTCCGGCGGGTGATACGGATCGGCGGGCCGAAAACGCGGGTCCCGGACGACGAAAAGAATGCCCCCGCCGGACCAATCCGGTCCCGTCCCGGCTCCGAACGCCCGTCCGTCAAGGCAAGTTGGCACGGAGGACGGACGGCATGACACCTCTCATCTCCAGGGGCCGCGGCGCGCGACGCAGGGCCCTGATCCCGCTCATCTGTGGTGCGCTGGCCGCCGGGGGACTCACCGCCGCCGGTGTCGCGACGCTGCAGCCCGGGGCGGCTTTCGCCTCCTCCCACCGGGAGGCCCCGCTGATCTCCGGGACCCCGCAGTACGACAACACGGACCTGTACGCGTTCGTCAGCCCGGACAAGCCCGACACCACGACGATCGTGGCCGACTGGATCCCGTTCGAGGAACCGGCGGGCGGACCGAACTTCTTCACCTTCGCGGACGACGCGCAGTACGACATCCACATCGACAACAACGGTGACTCACAAGGCGAGTTGCTCTTCCGCTACACCTTCAAGACCCGTACGAGGAACGGCGGCACGTTCCTCTACAACACCGGTCCGGTCACCGGCCTGGACGACCCCGACCTGAACGTCACGCAGACGTACGACATCGACCTGATCCGGCTGAGGAACCAGCACGTGCTGTCGAGGACGAAGCTCGCGGACGACGTACCGGTGGCTCCGTCGAACGTCGGCAAGGCGTCCATGCCCGACTACGGCAGGCTGCGCGCGCAGGCCGTGCACCGGACGGCGGGCGGCACCACGACCTTCGCCGGCCAGGCGGACGACCCGTTCTTCCTCGACCTGCGGGTCTTCGACCTGCTGTACGGCGGCAACCTCACCGAGGTCGGCCGGGACACGCTCAAGGGCTACAACGTCAACACGATCGCGCTCCAGGTCCCGAACGACCTGATCCGCGAGTCCGCCGGGCAGCCGGTCGTCGGCGTCTGGTCCACCACCCAGCGCCGTACCGCCCAGGGCTCCTACACGCAGGTCTCGCGCCTGGGCAACCCGCTGGTGAACGAGGTTGTCAACCCGCAGAAGGACAAGGACCGGTTCAACGCCTCCTCGCCCTGGTACGACGGGCAGTTCCTGAAGAACGTCACCAACCCCGAACTGCCGAGGCTCATCGAGGGGATCTACAAGATCAAGGCGCCGGCCGAGCCGCGCGACGACCTGGTCGACGTGTTCCTCAAGGGCGTCAAGGGCCTCAACCAGCCGCCCGGCGTCAAACCCGCGGAGGAACTGCGGCTGAACACCTCGATCAGGCCGAGCGCGCACCCCAAGCGGCTCGGGGTCCTGGACGGCGACAACGCGGGCTTCCCGAACGGCCGTCGGCTCACGGACGACGTGGTCGACGAGGCGCTCCAGGTCGTGGAGGGCGAACTGGTCGGCGCCAAGAACGACTTGGGTGACGCGGTCGACGCGAACGACAAGGCCTTCGGGAAGTCCTTCCCGTACGTCGCCGAACCCACGTCCGGCTCGCGCGGCCCGCTCGCCAAGGGCACCACCTCGGGTACGGACGTGCGCAGTCAGCTCGGTGACGCGATCCGCCCGGCCGGATCGTCGTCGGGCGGCCTCGGCGACACGACGCTGATCGCCGCCTCCGCGGCCTCGGGCGCGGCCGGGATCCTGCTGATCGGCACCGCCCTCGCGTGGTGGCGCCGCCGGATGCGGCGCCCGTACTGACACCCGTCCCACCGACCGGCGCGGCCCGTGCTCCTCTCCCCCACGGCGGGCCGCGCCACCCCCCTTGTCACGACCGGCACCAGGCCACCCAGGAGAAGGCATGACCACCCGTACGCATGACGAGGAGACCGGTGGGCGACGGCGGCGAGGGCTGCGGCTCGCCGGCTGCGCCGCACTGCTGGCCGTGGCGCTGACGGGCGGAGCCGTCGCCTTCGGGGCCGCACGGCAGGGGACGCCCGCCGCGGCGGCGGCCTCCTCGCCCGCCGCCTCCGGGGCCCTCGATCCCGGTGTGCTGGGCGGCGGGGACCCGGACGCGGGCATCGCCGCCCTCCAGGCCCATCTCCGCGCCCAGCCACGGGACTTCGGCAGCTGGGCCACGCTCGGGCTGGCCTATGTCGAGCAGGCGAGGACCAAGGGCGATCCGGCCCGGTACCCGCAGGCCGAGAAGGCCCTGCGGCGCTCCCTCGCGCTGGCCCCGGACAACGACCAGGCGCTGGCCGGACGGGCCGCCCTCGCCGCCGCCCGGCACGACTTCAAGGGCGCCCTGCACGACGCCGATCTGGCGCTGGAGCAGAACCCGTACAGCGAGCGCGCCCTGTCCTCGCGCGTCGACGCGCTGGTCGAACTCGGCCGGTACGGCGAGGCGTCGCGCGCCGCCGGGACCGCCGACGCGCGCAGGCCCGGCGTACCGGTGTTCACGCGGTACGCCTACGTCCACGAACTGCGCGGCGACGTGACGACGGCCCGGCGGGTCCTGCGGCAGGCCCTCACCGGGTCCACGACGCCCGGCGACATCGCGTACGTCGCCACCCAGCTCGGCCAACTCGCCTGGAACCAGGGCGACTACAGGTCCGCGCTCACCCAGTACGCCCGCGCCCTCGCCGCCGACGAGAACTACCTCCCCGCGCTGGAGGGCCGCGCCCGCGCACAGGCGGCGAGCGGCCGGCGCGCCGACGCGGTCAAGGGACTGGAGGCGGTGGTCTCCCGGTATCCGCTGCCCGGCCCGCTCGTCGAACTGGGCGAGCTGTACGAGGCCCGGGGCGCGGCCGGCGACCGGGCGCGGGCCCGTGAGCAGTACGCGCTCGTCGACGCCTGGACCGCCCTCGCCCGTGCCAACGGCGTAGACGCCGACCTGGACACCGCCCTGGCCGCCGCCGACCACGGCGACCAGGCGTCCGCCCTGCACGCGGCCCGCGCCGAGTGGGCCCGCCGCCGCACCGTGCACACCGCGGACGCCCTCGCCTGGGCCCTGCACGTCAACGGCCACGACCGGGAGGCCCTCGGCTACGCCCGCCGGGCCACGGCCACCGGCTACCGCAACGCCGCGTTCCTCTACCACCGCGGCATGATCGAGCGGGCCACGGGCCACGCGGAGGAGGGCCGGGCGTCGTTGGCGGCGGTCCTGAAGCTGAACCCCGGCTTCTCCCCGCTGGGCGCGGCCGAGGCCCGCAAGGCCCTGGGAGAGGCACGGTGAACCGGCGTCGCCCGTTCGCCCGCGCCGCGGCCTCCCGCACGGTCCGCACGGTCCTCACGGTCTCCATGGTCCTCACGGCCGCCTGCGCCCTCGCGCTCGGTGCGGCCACGACCGCGAGCGCGCACCCCCTCGGCAACTTCACCGTCAACCGCTACGACGGCCTCGTCGTCGCCCCCGGTCAGCTCCGGGTCGACCACGTGGAGGACCTCGCCGAGATCCCGGCGACCCAGGCAGGTCCGGACATCCGGCGGCTCGGGCTGCGAAAGTGGGCGGAGCGGCGGTGCGCCGACGCCGCCAGGGGCAGCGCGCTCACCGTCCAAGGCCGGCCCGTCCCTCTGGTCACCGGCACCGCGCACGCCCATCTGCGCCCCGGGCAGGCCGGGTTGGACACCCTGCGCGTGGAGTGCCGGTTCACCGCACCCGTGCCACGGGGCAGGCCGGTCGTTCTCGGCTTCCACGGCGCGGGGACAGGTGGCGGTCCCGGCTGGCGGGAGATCACCGCGCGTGGCGACCGCATGACCCTCACCGCGACGGATGTACCGACGACGTCCGTCTCGCACGAACTCACCACCTACCCGAAGGACTTGCTCTCCTCGCCCGCCGACACCACGGCGGCCACCCTGCGCGTACGCCCCGGCGGACCGGCCCTCGCACAGGAGCGGCGGGACGACGCCGCCCCGGGCGCCGGTGTGCTGCCCCGGGGCGCCGACCGCTGGACCCGCGCCCTGGACGACCTGGTCGCGCGCCACGACCTGACCCTCGGCTTCGCCGCGCTCGCCCTGCTCGTCACGCTCGTCCTGGGCGCGCTGCACGCACTCGCGCCCGGTCACGGCAAGACCCTGATGGCCGCGTCGGCGGCGGCGCGCGGGGGCCGCGCCCGGCTGCGGGACGTGCTCCCGCTGGCCGCCTCGGTCACCGTGACCCACACCCTGGGCGTGGTCGCCCTGGGCCCGCTCGTCACGGCCGGCTCCGCCGCCACGCCCTCGGTGATCGCCTGGCTGGGCATCGTCGGCGGCGCCCTGGTGCTCGCCACGGGCGCGAACCTCGTACGCCGGACCATGCGCAACCGGGCACACTCGCACGCTCATGCCCATGCCCACGCCCACGCCCACGAACACGGGCCCGAGCACGGACACGGACACGGACACGGGCATGAACACAGACACGGGCACGCTCACCCCCACCCCACCGCCCCCACCCTGGGCGGCACGATTCTCCTGGGGTTCGCCGGCGGTCTGGTGCCCAGCCCTTCCGCGGTCGTCGTGCTCGTCGGTGCCGCGGCGCTCGGCAAGGCCTGGTTCGGGCTGCTGCTCGTCGTGGCGTACGGGGCCGGTCTCGCGCTGACGCTGACGGCGGCCGGAGTCGCCGTGGTCGGGCTGGGCGCGGGCGTCACCCGGGCACTGGGGCGCCGGCGTCCGCGCCTGACGGCCCATCCGGTGGCCGCCCTCGCGCGCCGGACGCTGCCGCTTGCCTCGGCGCTGCTCGTCGTGGTCCTGGGCGCCGGATTGGTGTTCAGGGGGATCTCGTCCGCGTTCGGCTGAGCTACTTTTGTGGAGGAATCGCGCGAGATGCCGTGGGGGGGCGCCCGTGTCCGGAGAGCCGGGGCGAGAACGTGTGATCGGGGACCGCTACCGTCTGCTGTCCCCACTGGGCGAGGGCGGCATGGGAACGGTGTGGCGCGCCCGTGACGAAGTGCTGCACCGCGAAGTGGCCGTCAAGGAGGTACGGGCCCCGGCCGGTCTGCCCGCCGCGGAGGTCGAGCGGATGTACGCCCGGCTGGAGCGGGAGGCGTGGGCCGCGGCCCGGGTCGCCCACCGCAACGTGGTCACGGTGTACGACGTGACGCGGGAGGGCGGCCGGCCCTGGATCGTGATGGAGTTGGTGCGGGGCCTGTCCCTCGCCGACCAGTTGGACGCGGAGGGTCCGCTGTCGCCGCAGCGGGCCGCGCACATCGGCGCCGAGGTGCTGGCCGCGCTGCGCGCCGCGCACGCCGTCGGGGTGCTGCACCGGGACGTGAAGCCGGCGAACGTGCTGCTGGCGAACGACGGCCGGGTGGTGCTGAGCGACTTCGGGATCGCCTCGGTCGAGGGCAGCTCCGCGCTGACGATGACCGGCGAGGTGCTCGGTTCGCCCGAATTCCTCGCTCCGGAAAGGGCGTTGGGGCGTACTCCGGGGCCGGAGTCGGACCTGTGGTCGCTGGGCGTGCTGCTGTACGCGGCCGTCGAGGGCAACTCCCCGTTCCGGCAGGACACTCCGCTCAGCACGTTGCGTGCCGTGGTGGAGGACGAGTCGCCGCCGCCGCGCCGGGCCGGACCGCTCGGCCCCCTCCTCGCCGGGCTGTTGCGCAAGGAGCCCTCGCAACGGCCGCCGGCCGGGCGGGCCGAGCAGGATCTGCGGCTGGTCGCGGCGGGCGGCTCCCCCCGCACGGACACCGCGCCCGCCTCGCCGTACACCCCGACGGCCGTGGCCCCGCCGTACCGGACGCCCCCGGAGCCGTCCGCGACCCCACCGATGCCGATGCCGATGCCGATCCCGGTGTCGATGTCGATGGCGCCGCCCACCGGACCCTCGGAGCCCAGGGGCGCCTCGACGACGCAGGCCACGACCGGTGGTCCGGCGGGCGAGAGGCGGGCGCGCGCGGTCCTGGTCGCCGGGGTGCTCGCGGTCGTCCTGGCGCTGGCGGGGCTGACGTACGTGCTGCTGGACCGCGGCGGCGGAGGCAGCGGGAGCGGCGGAGGGAACTCCGGTGGGCAGGCCGGTCCGCCGAGCACGGGTACGCACTCCGCGAGCCCGAGCGCCACCACGGACACGGAGACCGGGGCGCCGCCGCCCGTGTCGAGCGGCGCCGCGGCGAGCACACAGCCCGCCCAGTCCGTGCACGTCATCCTGGCGGGCTCGCACACGGAGTACGACGGCACGTGTCCGCCGCCGGCCGAGCAGGCGCCCACGTTCACGGCGACGTTCACGGTCGGCCGGGTGGCCGCGCAGGTGGAGTACCGGTGGGTCCTCGCGCACGGGTCGGTGTCGGATCCGGGGTGGCGGACGCTGTCGTTCCCGGCGGGCGGCGCGCGGACCGGGCAGGTGACGGTGGCGGTGACCGCCTACCCGGACGGCGGATGGCCGCAGAACGAGATCAGTGTGGAGGTGCGCGGTCCGGTGCGGGCCACGTCGAACCCGGTGTCGTTCTCGGTGACCTGCACGACGGCGACGGAGACCCCGACGGACGGGGCCTCCGCTTCTCCTTCGGGTTCGCCCTGAACTTCACCGGGGCTTCACCCTGGACTTCGCCTGGAACTGCACCCTGGACTTCGCCAGGAATTTCACCCTGAAGGGATCGCCCTCCCGGGTCGTACGACGGGTCAGGCCGCGTTGGTGAGCACCGGCAGGTACCCGCCGGACTGGCCGGACGCGGTCGGGTGGTACGACTCGCCGATGTCGAGCCAGTTGACGCTGTGGAGCCAGGAGTCGCCGGAACAGATCTGGTGCCCGGAGAACGTGCTACGGACGTCGCCGAAGACGAATCCGTGGGCCTGAGCACGCTTTTGAATGGCGGCGTCCATGTAGTCGGAGGCGTCGTTTATGGCGGACCGCTTGGTCTCGGAGAGGCCGAGGCAGGTCTGTCCGAGCAGATAGAAGCGGGGGTAGCCGATCACGACCACCCGGGCGGACGGGGCTTTGGCTCTGATCTCGTTGTAGACGGCGTCGAGCTTGCCGGGGAGCGTCGAGTCGACGTACGCCTTGGCCGTGTTGATCCGGGACAGGCAGGAGCTGTCGGACTGGATGACACAGGTGGTCATGACGTCGGCGAAGCCTGCGTCGTTGCCGCCGATGGTGATGGACACCAAGCCGGTCGAGGAGTTGAGCGAACCGAGCTGGCCGGCGCGTACATCGTCCGTCGTGGCGCCCGAACAGGCGTTGAAGGCGAACGAGGACGGGGCGTGCGCGGCGTTCCACAGGTACGGGTACGCCTTGGTGCTGCGGTCACAACTGCCGCTGGAACTGATGTAACTGCCCGATCCGACTCCGGAGGAGTAGGAGTCGCCGAGGGCCACGTAGCCGCCGGTCACGGCTGTCGAGGACGCCTGCGCCGTGGCGGCCCCGGTGAGGCCGATGCCGGTGGCGAGGAGGAGCGAGGTCATGTATGCCGCAAATCGGGAACGTCTCATGGAGCCTCCCTTTAGCAGGATCTCTGCACAACGTTGATAGCAACTACGCGCGTTGACAGGAAGTGTCCATGCCAAAAAATTTTGCGATCGACCGCAGCCTGCATCCCCCGTCCATGAGACGTACACGGCAGTGTCATTGACAGATCGTCAACAACTCCACCGCACTCGGGCCGTCCCCGAGGACAACGATGACGACGGTGACGATGATGACGACGGCGACGACGGCGACGACGGCGACGACGGCGACGGCGACGGCGACGGCGACGACGCGGCCCTGTCCGGGAGCGGGCCCCGGGAACGCGCGGGGAGCGGCGGCGGCACCCGCGACAACACCCGCAACAGGCAGCGGAAATGCGGCGGAAATACCGTGCGCGGAGCGCATCCGTGGCAGATCATGGCGACATGCCTGCGAACCCACACGACGCGCTGCCGATCCGGCTCAACGTCGACGACTCCGACTCGCCCTCCGATGTCGTCGACGCGCTGTTCCTCGGTCGCTTCGCGACGGGCGAACAGCCGTACTCGCACGCCGCCAACATCGACCGGGTGCGCACCGGCGCGACCCTGCTGCCGGACGGCGCCCGCGTGCTGCGGGTCGCCCGCGACGAGGACCGCAGCGCGACCCTCGCCGAGGGCGAGGGCTGGACCCTGCTGATCTCGCGCTGGAACCGGGGCGCGGACGTCACCGTGACCGCCACCAGCGCCGAACTGGCCCAGCAGGTCCTCGACCGGGCCACGGACGGAGCGGCCGACGAACCGGAGCCGCAGCCCGAGAACGTGACCATGGGCTTCTGGTACGTCTCCCCGCGGCGCGGCCCGCACCGCACCACCCGCCAGATCTCGGCCGGCACCTGGGACGAGGTGCGGCCCAACTACACGGCCCCGGTGGCGGACGCGATGGACCGCCTGATGAAGACGACCCCGCAGGACATCGCCGGCCGTCTGCTCCTGCTGCACGGTCCACCCGGCACCGGCAAGACCTCCGCGCTGCGCACCCTGGCCCGCTCCTGGCGCGACTGGTGCCAGGTGGACTGCGTGCTGGACCCCGAGCGCCTCTTCTCCGACGTCGGCTATCTGATGGACATCGCGATCGGCGAGGAGGACAGCACGGGCAAGGGCCGCTGGCGGCTTCTCCTGCTGGAGGACTGCGACGAGCTGATCAGGGGCGAGGCCAAGCACACGGCGGGCCAGGCGCTGTCCCGCCTGCTGAACCTGACGGACGGCCTGCTCGGCCAGGGCAGGAACGTCCTGGTGGGCGTCACCACCAACGAGGACCTGGAGCGTCTGCACCCCGCCGTGGTCCGCCCCGGCCGCTGTCTGGCCCGTATCGAGGTGGGCCCGCTGACCCGCCGCGAGGCCGTGAACTGGCTCGGCGCCGAGGAGGGAGTCGGCCGGGACGGCGCCACCCTGGCCGAGCTGTACGCCCTGCGCCGGGGCACGGCACCGACCTCGGTACCGGGGGCACGGGACGGGGCGGACGCGGGGCTGTACCTGTAGCCGCCCCCGCATCCGCACCTGTGGAGGTCGCCGTCGCGCACCTGTAGAGGTCACCGTCCGGTGCTTTGATGGATGTATGACCCTGTTCGTCGGCACGTCGGGGTGGCAGTACAAGGACTGGCGGGACGTGGTGTACCCGGCGGGGGTTCCGGCACGGCTGTGGCTGGAGGAGTACACGCGGCTGTTCGCGACGGTGGAGCTCAACAACGCGTTCTACCGGCTGCCGACGAGGGAGAACTTCGAGACGTGGCGCGAGCGCGTCCCGGCGGACTTCGTGATCGCGGTCAAGGCCAGCCGCTACCTCACCCACATCAAGCGCCTGAAGGACCCGGCGGAGCCGGTCCACCGCCTGATGACCCACGCGGCGGGCCTCGGCGACCGCCTGGGCCCCGTCCTCCTCCAGCTCCCCCCGACCCTGCGCGCGGACCCGCCCCTCCTCGACGCCTGCCTGGCCCGCTTCCCCGCGGGCACGCGGATCGCCGTCGAACCACGCCACGACTCCTGGTGGACGCCCGAGGTCCGCAGGGTCCTCGAATCCCGGGGCGCCGCCCTGTGCTGGGCGGACGTCCGGGCCCACCCCACGACCCCGCTGTGGCGCACCACCGACTGGGGCTACGTCCGCTTCCACGAGGGCCGCGCCCACCCCTGGCCGCGCTACGGCCACCGCTGCCTGGAGACCTGGGTCGACCGCATCGCCACGACCTGGTCCGGCACGCTGGACGTCTACGCGTACTTCAACAACGACCCGGCCGGAGCGGCGGTGGCGGACGCGGTGACGTTCGGCAGAGCGGCGCACCGGGCGGGCCTGACGGTGACCCGGACCCCGGAGCCGACGGCACACGGGCGGTGAATGCCTGGCCCCGCGAATCCACGGCCATGACCTCCGCCGCAGGCCCGACACGCCGCCATCCACTGCGCCGCCGCCATGCCGCGCCGGCGACTTGTCTCCGCAACTTGTCTCCGCAACTTGTCTCCGCCGCGACGGCGCGCAGCCGCGACGGCGCATCCCGGCTGTGCCGAACCCTGCTCAGTCCGAACCCTGCTCAGTCCGAAGCCTGCTCATCCCGAAGCCCGCTCAGCCCGCACCCTGCTCAGCCCGAAGCCCGCTCGGCCCGCACCCGGCAACCGCTATTCCCCGTAAGCCGCCCGCAGGGCATCCCGCACGGCGGCCAGTGCCTCCTCCTCGGCCAGCCCCAGCCTGCGCACCCGCTCCACGTACGCCTGCGCGGCCAGCGACGCCTCACGGGCCGCCGCCGAGCCGGCCGCGGCCACGAACGTCCCGTTGCGCCCCCGCGTCTCGATCACCCCGTCCGTCTCCAGCGCCCGGTACGCCTTGGCCACCGTGTTCACCGCGAGCCCCAGCGACTCGGCGAGGCCCCGCACCGTGGGCAGCCGGTACCCGACCGGCAGCGCCCCCGACCGCGCCTGCTCGGAGATCTGCGCCCGCACCTGCTCGTACGGCGGCGCACTGTCATCGATGTGGATCTTCAGGCTCACAGGGCCGATTGTCCCGTACCCGAAGGAAAATGAGAGGCACCCCGGCCCGGACCCGGCATAGCGTGCGGCCCCATGACCGTGATCGTGCGTGACCTGCGCCCCGACGACCGGGCCGACGTCGAGGACTTCGCCCGGGTTCGGCACCTCGCCCTCCCGTACATCCTGTGGACGCCGGACGCCATCGTCCACCACCTCGCCCACACCCACCCGGACGCCCGTTTCAGATCTCTCGTCGCGGAGGAGGACGGCGAGGTCATCGGCACCGCCCAGGTGAGCCTGGCGCACGACAGCCCGGAACCGGGCCAGGGGATGCTCAACATCTATGTACGCCCGGACCGGACGCGGCGCGGCGCCGGCAACCTGCTGGTCCGCGTCTCCGAGGAGCACCTGGCCGGGCATGGCGCGACAAAGCTGTTCGCCTGGGTGCTGGGCGAGCCGGCCAACCGGGCCTTCGCGGAGCGACACGGCTACCGTGTCGGCCGCTCCGCCCACTTCCTCCGTCTGAACCTGGCCGACGGCACGCTCCCGCCCCTCCAGCCCCCGCCGCCGGGCGTCGAACTGCGCACGGCGGCCGACTTCGCGGACGACCCGCGCCCGCTGTTCGACCTGGACGCGGAGACGACCTTGGACGAACCGAGCGACGTGGACACCGAGTTCACCGACTACGAGAACTGGATCGAGGAGAACTGGAAGCACCCGCTGCTCAACCGGGAGCTGACCACGGTCGCGTTCGTCGACGGCTGCCCCGCCGCGTTCAGCGTGGCCTACACGGACGCCGCCACCGGCCGCTACACCACCGCCATGACCGGCACCGCCCGCGCCTTCCGCGGCCGCGGTCTGGCCAAACTCACCAAGAACGACTCCCTGCACCGCGCCCGCGCCGCCGGCTACACGCAGGCGTTCACCGGCAACGACACGGGCAACGATCCGATGCTCGCGATCAACAAGTGGTTCGGGTACGAGATCTGCGCGACGGAGGTGCGTTATGTCCGCGAACTCGGCTGAGTCCGGCGCCCTGGTGGACGTCGTCCTCGTCAAGGCGGGCCGCACGAAGATCCGTTATCCGGCGCGGCTGCTCGGCGACGACGGCACGCACGTGCGTGTCCGGGCCGCGTGGGCGGGCGAGGGCGTCCGCGACTTCGGCTTCGTACGCTTCGAGCCGGGCGACGTCTTCACCGAGCACTACTGGCGGGACCGCTGGTACGCGGTGAAGGAGGTCCGCGACCGCGACGGCACCGTCAAGGGCTGGTACTGCGACATCACCCGCCCCGCCGCACTCTCGGGCAGCGAGCTGGTGGTCGAGGACCTCGACCTCGACCTGTGGCGCTCCGCCGACGGGACGGACGTACGCCGCCTGGACGAGGACGAGTTCGCCGCGAGCGGCCTGACGGAGACGGACCCCGAGGCCGCGTCCGCCGCCATGGCCGCCCTGGACGAACTGGAGAGGCTGGCCCGCGAGGGAGGCTTCGCACGTCTGCTGGCCTGAGCCCCGCGCGGCCGTCTCACACCGTCGCCAGCACCGCGTACCGCTCGTCGTCCACGTCCTTCCCCCACAGCAGCGGGTCGTCGGACAGCCGCTCCACGCGCACGTCCCGGGCCAGCGGCCGGAGCAGGGCGGTGAGCCGGTCGGCGGGTATGCCGACCGGGGCGAGGCTCCCCCAGACGCCCTCGACCAGCAGGAACCGGCCCTCGGGGCGCAGCAGGGACCGCCAGTGCCGCAGCACGCGCGCCGGATCGGGCAGCGTCCACAGCACGTGCCGTACGAGGACGACGTCGTAGCCCCCCTCGCCCACGGGTGGTGCCGCGGCGTCCCCGCACAGCATGACGGCGTCCCGCCCGGCGAGCTTGGCACGGGCCCGCTCGACCATGGCCGGTGAGCTGTCGACACCCGTCACCCGGTGTCCCTGCTCGGCGGCGAGCAGCGACAGGCTGCCGGTGCCGCAGCCGAGGTCGAGGACGTCGGCGGGCTGTCCGGGCAGCCAGGAGCACAGTCTGCGCGCCCAGGCGGCACGCACCTCGGGGGCGCGCAGGCCGTGGTCCGGCTCGTCGTCGAAGCCCTCGGCCCGCGCGTCCCAGTCCACTGCGGCACCCACCGCAACCGTGTGCTCACTCTCGTAGGTCATACCCCAAGAGTGACACCCGCCACTGACAGACCGGCCCCGATGAGGAACGCTCGCGCAAAGGGTCCACTTCCGTGACATCACGGATTCCGGTGGACACCGAAGGAGGCAGCCATGCGCCGTACGACCGTGCAGAAGCCCCTGAAGAGGACCGAGACCCGCCGGATCCGCGACGAAGCGGACGAGCGCCCGTCCGGCCGCCCCGAGGTGCGCAAGGACATCGCCCGCACCTGGTGGCCCGACGGCTGACACCCGACGCCCCCCGGCCCCCGGCCCCCGGCCGAGCCGTGCCTCGCCGCCCCTTCCCGCCCCCTCTTCCTCAACCCTCGGTCAGCCACGCCTTAACGCCGCCATAAGGATCTCCGCCTCCCGCCCCCAGCAGGCGGTTCCGCGGTTTCCTGGTCATGCTTCCCGGGCCTGCGCCCTCCCGCTGCCGGAAGCCTGTCCGGCGGCTCAGGCCGGACAGGCACCGGTGCGGGTGCAGGTGCGGGTGCGGGTGCGGGTGCCGGTCAGCTGAAGGCCGACGCGCAGGTGGTGGCGGTGGCGTGGGCCGGGTCGAGGGCGTTGGCCACCTCGTGGAAGGCGATGCGGTCGAACAGGCCGATCGCCACATGCTCGGACAGGTCGAGCGGACACAGGTCCTGGAGCAGGACGTTGTGGACGTCCGAACCGCTCAGGTACTGGTCGCGCCACGGGGTGGCCACCTCGTCGTACTTGGTGGCGATGACCGTGTAGTGCACTCCGGGGACGGTGTCGCCGCCCGCGTTGAGCTTGGTGAGGAAGGCGGAACCGGCGATCTGGTCGGCGAGGCCGGGGGTACTGGTCGTGAGCAGGTCCGCGGCGCCGGGGAAGTACGGCAGCAGGTTGGTCAGGCCGTCCAGGTCGGTGCCGTGGTTGTCGGGGGCGATACCGACGAGGGCGTTCACCTTGGCGGCGCCGCCGAGGAACTTCAGGTAGTAGCGGGGCATCATGCCGCCCTGGGAGTGACCGACGAGGTCGGCCCTGGCGGCGCCGGTCGCGGCGAGCACCTGGTCGACGAAGGCCGACAGCTGTCCGGCGGACTTGTCGATGGGGCCGAGGCCGTAGAAGACCGGGACACCGGGCAACTGGCCGTAGTCGAGGGAGAAGACGCAGTACCCGCGGTCCTTCAGGTACGGCGCGAGGCCCAGCCAGTTGTCGACGGAGTTCCCGAAGGTGCCGTGGACCAGGACGACCGGGCGGGGATGGGCGGCGGACGGCCGGCAGGTGTAGTCGTTCCACCCTCCGCCGCTCGCGGACGTGGCCGCGGCGGCGGACTCGCCGCCGGACGCGGAGGTCGACGCCTGGGCGGCGGCGGTGGGAACGGCGCCTAGGGCGGCGGCCAGGAGCAAGGCGGCGAGGGGTCTGAGCGATCGTTTCCAGGGCAGCATCGTGTGATCTCCTTGCGGCTCAAGGGAGGTGCGACGGCCTAACCCTGTGATCCGGATCACGAGGATGCTGTTCACTCGTCAAGTTACGAGTGAGTAGCTGAAGTGTGAAGTTACGCGTCAGTAAAAACTTCCGGTAACAACAAGGGCGCGACGCCACTCTGACGGTCCGTC
Organism: Streptomyces sp. NPDC048297; assembly: GCF_043201585.1. NCBI lineage: Bacteria > Bacillati > Actinomycetota > Actinomycetes > Kitasatosporales > Streptomycetaceae > Streptomyces > Streptomyces sp. NPDC048297. The sequence goes on along the minus strand of NZ_JBICZA010000001.1, from coordinate 25,674 downwards.
AGCATGATCACCCGGACCCGCGCGTCCAGGCACACTGCGGGCGCCCGGCGTGTCAGGGAACGCGGCCAGGACGGACGGCGACCGCACGGAGCGTCAGACCGTCGCCACGCCCGCCACGCCCGCCACGCCCACCGCGCCCGCCGCGCTCTCCGCGCTCAGGCCCACGGCTCGGCCGGCCGTGACACCGCCGGAGCCGCGGCGGGCCGCACGGCACCGGGCCCGAAGCGGCGACGGGCCCGGTCGGCCGCGGCCTCGGCGTCACGGGCGCGCTCGTCGCCGGGGTCCATGGAGAGCTGGCGGTGGGCGCCGTCGGCCGGCCGCAGATCGTCGGCACGAAGGGCGAAGGTACGCACGCGTGCCCGCTGCAACCCGAGAGCGGTCAGCAGGCCCAGGGCGGGTGCGGCAAGGGCCGGTGAATGGTCGGCGGGTTCCGGCAGCGCACGCGTGCGCGTGGTGGAACTGCGGTCGGCATACCGCACCGTGAGGGTGACGCGGCCGGCGACTTGACGCTCACCGCGCAGCCGCTGACCGATCCTGTCGGCGAGCCCCAGGACGGCTCGGTGGTGCCGCACCGGATCGAGGCAGTCCCGGTCGAACACGACATCGGCGGTCAGATACGCCGCCGGTTCCGCGGGGGTGACCGGACGGGGGTCGTGACCGCGGGCGCGTTCGGCCAGCAGCCGCGCCTGGCCGGCGCCGAGGAGCCGTTGCAGGGTCGCCGGGGGCAGATCGGCGATCTGGCCGATGGTGTGCAGGCCGTACCGACCGAGCGTCGACGCCATGGCGCGCCCGATCCCGGGCAGCGCGGTGACCGGCCGCGGGTACAGCCACTCGGCGGCCCGGTCGACGGGCACCCAGGTGGTACGGCCGGGCGCGGACGCGTCCGCCGCCATGGCCGCGAGCATGCGATTGCCCGCGAGCCCGGCGCTGCAGTCGATGCCGTGGAAAAGCTTCAGCTTGATCATCGCCGTCTGGACCAGGTCGTAGGGAGACAGGTCGAAGTACCGGAGCGCCGACGTCAGATCGAGCTGTACGGCGTCGGGCGGAACGGCCTGCACATGAGGCGTGATGTCGGACATCAGTTCGATTACGTTGCCGTACTGGGCCTCGTCCAGCACGCCGTGCAGATGAAGGTGGGCGATGTGCCGCTGACGTGTGCTCATCCCGCGCTCCCCGGACTGCGGTGGCCGAACTTCTTCAGGTCGGCCGAGCGGGTGCCGGCGGGCTGGAGGTCGGCGTACGGATGCAGCCGGGCGCCCGCCGTGCCGTCGGCCAGGGTCCGCCGCGGCTGCGCGGGAGTCGGATGCGGACGGCTCTCCCCCACGAGCGCGAGGGCGGCCTCGGGACCGCTGTCACGACGGGCCGCGGCGATCTCGTCCAGGTCCCAGGCCATCGCGCCGACGACGGTACGACGGGTGCCGCGCACCTGGACCGTGCCGCGCACCAGCAGCAGCCCGCTGTGGAACACGGTGTGCGCGCAGGCCGGATGGGAGTCCTCGAAGAAGGCCAGGTCGACCAGCCCGGACCCGTCCTCCAGCGTGACGAAGATGATCCGCTTGCCGCTCGCGATCGGCGGAGTCTGCGTCGAGGCCCGCACACCCGCGACAAGAACCCGCTGACCGGCACGCATCCCGGCCAGATGAGCGGCGTCGGTCGCGCCGATCTCCCGCAGCAGCCGGTGATGATGCTCCATCAGATGCCGGGAGACATCGACACCGAGGGTGTTCAGCTCGGCGCTCAGCGCCTCGCGCCCGGTCATCTCCGGCAGCCCGCTCGGCTCCGCCCCGCCGACCGCGCCCGCGTCGAGGGGCAGTTGCCCCTTGCCCGCGGACCGGGTACGGGACTGCCGGTGCAACTCGGCGATCTGCAGCAGCAGATCACGCCGGGTGAGCCGGCCGTCGTGCAGGCAGCCCAGGGCACCGATCTCCGCGAGGCGTTCGGCGACGGGCCTGCTGGGACGGGCCCGCTGCCAGAAGTCGGACAGTGATCCGTACGGCTGCCCCTCCTCGATCCGCGCGCATTCCTGCGCCCCGATCCCGTGCACCGCGGACAGCGCGATCCGCACCCCCCACCGCTCCCCCTCGGTCATCTCCACGGTGTGCGCGACCCGGGACCGGTTGACGTCCACGGGCAGCACCGGCACCCCACGCCGGCGGGCGTCGGAGACAAGGACCCGCTTGGGCCACATACCGGGATCGTGTTCGAGCAGCCCGGCCAGCAGGAACGCCGGATAGTGCGCCTTGAGCCAGGCACTCTGCAGGGCGGGCACGGCGAAAGCGACCGCGTGGGCCCGGCAGAAGCCGTACGCCCCGAAGGCCTCGACGGTCCTCCACACCTCCTCCCGCGCCTCCGCGCCATAACCACGCGCGCGTGCCAGCCGCTGGAACCAGTCCCTGATCCGGGGCAGTTGCTCCTTGTCGCCGAGGGCCCGCCGGGTGACCTCCGCGAAGGCCCGGTCGCAGCCGGTCATCACATGCAGGGTCTCGATGATCTGCTCGTGCCAGATGGTGACGCCGTAGGTGTCGCAGAGCACCGGCTCCAGATCAGGATGGGCGTACGACGGCCTGCTCCCGTGCCTGGCCGCGATGTACCGCTCGGGCATGCCACCGGCGACCGGCCCGGGACGGAAGAGGCTGATGTCCGCGATGACGTCCTGCACGTCGCGCGGCTGCAACCGGGACAGCAGATCCTGCTGACCGGGCGACTCCAGCTGGAACAGCCCCAGGGTCTGGCTCTCCTGGATGAGCTTGAACGCGAAGACGTCGTCGAGCGGCACCTGCTTCGGATCGTCCAGGTCGATACGACCGCCGCCGGTCCTTTCGATCTCCGCGACGGCATGAGCCATCGCGGACTGCATCCGCACACCCAGAACATCCAGCTTGATGTTGCCCAGCGCCTCGATCTCCTCCTTCGCCGCCATGGCCATGGGGTAGTCGCCCTGCGGGGTCGGCTGCACCGGCAGCCGGTCCAGAAGAGTCGCGTCACTGATGACCACGCCACAGGGATGCATGGCCATGCCGTGCACCAAGGAATCAAGGCCTTCGGCAAGCTCCCACAGGGGCCCGTACCGACGTGCCTCGCCGGCCAACTGCCGCAGCTCGGGCAGTTCGGCGAGCGCACCGGTGATGTCGCAGGCCCGCAGGTGCGGAAAACTCTTGGCGATCCGGTCCACCTCCGCGGGCGCGATCCCCAGCGCGAGCCCGGTGTCCCGCAGGGCCCGGCGCGCCCGATAGGTCTCGGGCATGGCGGCGACCGCCACCCGCTCCTTCCCGAACCGTTCGAAGATCACGTCGTAGCACTCCAGCCGCCGGGCCGACTCCACGTCGATGTCGATGTCGGGCAGCGATCCCCGGCGCACGCTCAGGAAGCGTTCGAACAGCAGACGATGGTCGAGCGGATTGGCGGTGGCGATGTCCAGCGCGTGGCAGACCACCGACCCGGCACCCGAGCCACGAGCCGCGACCCTGATCCCCTTCGCCCGGATATCTGCGACGACCTGGCCCACCGCCAGAAAGTACGAGTCGTACCCCAGCCGCGAGATCACCTCAAGCTCTTCCTCCAGCCGCTCCACCACAGCGCGGTCACGATCCAGACCACGCCGGACCAGGCCGTCCTCACACCGCCGGCGCAGCAACCGCGCGGCCTCCCCGGCACCGAAGAGCGCCGGCTCCGGAAAGTGCCGGGACCCGAGCCCGAGATCCGCCCCCGCATCGACCACGCACTCGGCCGCCGTGGCGACGGTGTCCGCCATCAGCCGACGCGCCCGCCGCTCGTCCGCCCCCGCGCACTCGGCGACCATCCGCGCCACGACCGCCATGCTTCTGCCGTCCTTGAGCCAGCGCTGCCCACTGTCCAGCCGACGCCGGTCGACCGGCCGCAGCAGCCGCGCGGCGTCCAGGACGTCGGCGAGCCGGTGCTGCTCGGGATCGGCATACCGGACAGCGTTCGAGAGCACGGCGGTCACACCCACCCGATCGGCCAACGCCAGCGTCCGAGCAGCCAGCCGCAGGGACCCCGCCCCCACGCCGAAACGTTTCTGCGCCACCACCTCCAACCGGACCCCCCTCCCGAACACCTCCTTCCAGGGCGCCAGCAGCTTCACCGCGACGTCCTCCCGCCCCACCGACAACGCCCGCACCGGCTCCGAGAGCGGCCCGAGCAGAACCACCAGCCCCGGCCCGCCGTACTCGCGCAACGCCTCCCACGACACCACCGGCACTCCACCCCCCTGGGCATGGGCAGCCGACGTGATCCGGCACAGCCGAGCCCACCCCTCCCGGTCCCGCGCAAGCAGCACGAACCGCAACGGCGGCTCGACCACATGCGCACCCCCACGCACCGGAGTCCGCCCCCGACGCCCCGGCGGCGGAGGCGCAACCCCCTCCACCGCCAGATCAACACCAAAGACAGCCCGCACCCCTTCCCTCCCACACGCCCGAGCAAATCGAACAACACCGGTGACCGTGTCCCGATCCGTCAACGCGAGCGCCGCCACCCCCCTCTCCGCCGCCCTGCGAACAAGGTGCTCAGGATGAGCAGCGCCATACCGGGCGGAGTAACCAGAGGCGACATGCAGATGCGCGAAGCCCGCCATGCCACACCTCCACCACTCCACCCCTTTTCCGCCATATGCCCGATACGCCCATCGTACGCTCGTTCGATTACTCTAACCCCATCCACCACAACCCAGCGACCCAGATTCGAACACATCAGCGATTCTTTGCCCAGGTGAGCCCCCAACCGCACCCACCCCAAGAACGGCCCCGCACCCGCGCACGGCGGGCCGGAGTTATCGAACCGAGGCGGCAGCCACCCGCACACGGCGGGCCGGAGCCACCAGCCCAACGACGGAGCCGCACCCGCGCATGGCGGGCCGGGGTTACCGGGCCGAGGCGGCCGCCACCCGCGTACGGCGGGAAGGGGACGTGTCGGGGGGTGTCCGCCCGCAGCGGCCGGCGTCAAAAATCAGAACCTCCCCACTCCAGAGGCGCCGGACCGAGGACGGATACCCCCCGGCGCGGACCCGCCCCACCCCCCGACCGCAGGCGCGACCCCAGCCCCACCCCACCGCAACAGGCCGCCGCAGGCACGACACCACGACGGCGCGACACCACGACACCACGACACCGCGACGGCGCGACGGCGCGACGGCGCGACACAAAACGACGAAGCCCCACCCCGGCGAACACCGGGGCGGGACTCCACAAACCGTTCGAACGTCAGCCGATCTGCGCCCCCGTGGCCGACAGCGCCGCAGTCACCGGCTGGAAGAACGTCTCCCCACCGGAGGTGCAGTCACCACTACCACCCGACGTCAGCCCGATCGCACTATCCCCGTCGAACAGCGACCCACCACTGTCCCCCGGCTCCGCGCACACATCGGTCTGTATCAGCCCACTGACCGTCCCCTCCTGATAGTTCACCGTCGCGTTCAGCCCCGTAACCGTCCCGTCGTGCACCTGCGTCGTCGACCCGCTCCGAGTCACCTTCTCCCCGACGGTCGCCTCCGCAGCCTGCGTGATCTGCTGCGAAGACCCGTTGTACAGATCGACCTCGCTCGGATGGTCCACATCCGCCGTGTACTTGACGAGCCCGAAGTCCGTCCCCGGGAAGTGCGACTCCGCGTTCTGCCCGATCTCCTGCCCGCTGGAGTCCGACCAGTTGGAGATCGCCTCGGTGCAGTGCCCCGCGGTCAGGAAGTACGGCTGTCCGTCCTTGACCACGTTGAACCCGAGCGAGCAACGCCCACCCGACCCGGTGATCGCGTCACCACCGGCGATGAAGGGCTTGAACTCCCCCGTCGACCGCTTGAGTTCGGCCTTGGCCCCGAGCCCGTCGACCACCTTCCCGAGCTTGGTCAGCGCAGCCCCGGACACCGTCCTGTCCGCGGTGACGACCACCTTGTCGGTCACCGGGTCGGTCGCCCACGAGGTACCGGGAATGGTCGCGTCCTTCTTCAGCGTCGCCCGCGCCCCGGCCAGCTCGGCCAGGGAGTTGGCGACGATCGTGGCCTTCGCGCCGGCCGCCTCGACGGTCTTCGCGGCGGTGGCGTCGAGCACGTTGACGACGAGGCTCTTCGTCCGCGCGTCGTAGTAGCTGCCGGCCGCGCCTGACCCGAGGTCCGGCGTCAGCCGCAGGGCGAGCTTTCCGGCCGCGGGTGCCGACAGAACCCGCACCTGTGGAACGGACTCCGCGGACCTCGCGGCGTTCGCGGCGTTCACCGGCTCGCTGGCGTTCGCAGTCTGGAAGGTGACTCCCGCGGCGACCAGTGCGGCGATTCCCGCGCCGGCCACGGCGGCCCGCCGCCCGGATATGCGTCGGTGCTTCAACTCACGTCCTCCTGTGGGGGGTCGACCCGGGAGATTGTGGGGACCTCACGGGCCGGAAGGCTGGTTGACGGGCGCCTACTCTTCCGAACCGCGCAGGGGGCACACAAGGCCGACTTCAGGACGCGCACAGAAAACACCCATGCGCCCCACCCCAACTTGACCGTACACAGTCACCCCAGGGAATTCGCACTGCAAACACTACGTGCGAGTAACACATAGGCGGACAGTGACAGTTACCACTGTCCGAAACAAACCCACCCCCACCAACCACCACTCCCACCAACCGCAGCCCATCCCCCACCCCCCAACCGCAACCCATCCCCCCACCCCACAACCGCCACCCCCACAACCCAAAGCCCCCGCACGCAACACAACAGCGCACGGAGGCAAGGGCAACACAGCACACTTCGTCAGCGGATCCCGTCAGTAGACGTGAACCCCATAGGCACTCAACGCCTCGGTGACCGGCTGGAAGAACGTCGTACCACCGGAGGTGCAGTCACCACTGCCGCCGGAGGTCAGACCGTACGCGGTGGTGCCGCCGTACAGCGGACCGCCGGAGTCGCCGGGCTCGGCGCAGACGGTGGTCTGGATCAGCCCGGAGACGATGTCTCCGCCACCGTAGTTGACCGTCGCGTTGAGCGCGGTGACCCGGCCGCTGTGGGTGCCGGTGGTGGAACCACGGCGGTACACGGTCGTCCCGACGGACGGCGTGGCCGCGCTCGTGATGTCCTGGCTGCCCACCGCGCCCGACTTGGTGACCGACGAGTTCGTGTAGCGCACGATGCCGTAGTCGTTGCCGGGGAAGCTGGAGCCGGCCGTGGTGCCGAGCGTGGTGCTGTGCGAGGAGTTCGACCACCAGGTGCCCGCGCCGTCGGTGCAGTGCCCGGCGGTCAGGAAGTAGTAGTTGCCGCTGGAGTCCTGCACGTTGAAGCCCAGCGAGCAACGCCAGCTGCTCGCGTAGATGGCGTCGCCGCCCGAGATCAGCTTGTTGAACTTGCCGGACGTGCGCTTGACGACAAGGGCGCCCGCGTCGCCTCCGGCCTGCCGCTTGATCTTGGCGATCTCGGCCTGGGAGACCGTGCTGTCGACGGTGACGACGACACGGTGGGTCACACTGTCCACCGCCCAGGCCGTACCGGGGATGTCGGCCTTGAGGACGGAGTCGCTCGCCTTGGTGAGCTGGGTGGCGCTGAACGTGTGTGCGTCGGTGGCGTTCGCGGTGGGGGCGGCGAACGCGGCTGCCGCCAGGAAGCCGGTGGCCACGGCGGTGAGTCGGGTCCGTCTCGCGATGCCGCTGTGGGGAGTGGTGCGCTTGATCCTCACGTTTCGTTCCCTCCCAGGGGAATTCGGGGGCCCGCGTGGGGTCGGGGCCCGTGAGGCGCAGCCAGGAATGGATCTACATGTCCCTGACAAGCACTGGGGGCAGTATTCGACCGGACGACCGGTCGGCACAAGAGCGTCTTTCGGCCGACGGGAACCGAAGCCTGAACCCAAACCGGACCGAAGAGCCGATCGACGCCCCCGCATCCCCCGTCAGACCAGCAGATCCTTGTAGTAGAAGCTGGCCTTCTTGTCGGTCAGAGTGGTGGATTCCTCGGAGCCGAAGCCGAGGAAGAGGCGGGCGGCGGCGGGGTTGGCGGTGTCGGGAATCTGGATCGCCATACCTTCCGGCTCGCGGTAGAAGAGGCTCTGGCCGGCGTTGCTGAGGCGGCGTTCGTGACACCCACCGGCGCGACCGGCACCACCGGAGCCACCGGAGCCACCGGCACCACCGCAATCGTGCACGTGGGCCCCGCCCCCGCGCGTGCGCTCCTTCGCCAGCAGTCCGCTGTCACGACCCCGGCTCCCGCCGATGTCGACGTCAAGGTCCTGGACCGCACGCAGTTGAAGCGGACGGGTGGCGTCGGCGTGGGTGTGCAGGTCACCCGGCACGACGGCCGCGGCACTCCCGGTCCGGTGAACGTCACGCTGGACTACTCCGGCTTCCGGAAGGCCTACGGTGGCGACTTCGCCTCCCGGCTGCGGCTGATCGCGCTGCCCGCGTGCGCGCTGACCACCCCGAAGGCCAAGGACTGTTCGACGGCGAGCCCGCGGCCCGTCCCGGTCACCAACGACGTGGCCAAGGGCACGATCACCGCGACCGTGCAGGCGGACGGTGACCCGAACGCCAGGATCTCGGTCATCGAGCCCGGCCAGCAGGACAAGTCCACCTTCCGGTCCTCGGCGACGACCGCCACCGCGAGCACGGGCGCGAGCACCGGCACGGTCTACGCCCTCGCATCCGGCTCGTCCTCGGACTCCGGTGACTTCCGCGCCTCCTCGCTGAAGCCGTCCGGGTCCTGGGACGTCTCGGTGGGATCCGGTGCTTTCGCCTACAACCTGCCCATCGACGCCCCCAAGCCGCCCACGGGCAGCTCGCCCTCGCTGTCGCTGTCGTACAACTCCCAGTCCGTCGACGCCATGACCTCCGCCCAGAACACCCAGGCGAACTGGGCCGGACTGGGCTGGGAGTTGGGCGGCATCGGCTTCATCGAGCGCCGCTACCGCGGTTGCCAGGACGACGGTACGGGGACGGGCTGGGTCGGTGACCTGTGCTGGGCCTCGCCCAACTACGACAAGGAACACGACGGCGCCGTCTACGTCATCAACTTCAACGGCGTGAGTTCCACGCTGGTCCAGGACAACAACGGCACCGGCTCGTACCACGTCCAGGACGACCCGGGCTGGCGCGTGCAGCACCTGAGCGGCGGTCACGGCTCGGACGACGAGTACTGGGTGGTCTCCACCCAGGACGGCGCGCGCTACTACTTCGGCTGGGGCCGCTCCGAGCGCACGGGCGCCGCGACCGACTCGGTGCTGACCGTTCCCGTGTTCGGCAACAACCCGGGGGAGCCCGGCTACGACAACGGCGTGGGCGTGAGCACGCAGGCCTACCGCTGGGGGCTGGACCGCGTCGTGGACGCCCACGAGGTGGAGACCGCCTACTTCTACGAGACGGAGCGCAACCACTACCGCTCGGTGCTGCTCGGCGACCAGGCGCGGGTGTACGACTCCGCCGCCTACCCGGTGCGCATCGAGTACGGCTGGGCCTCGCAGATCCCCGGCGCGCAGCTCCCCGCCAAGGTCGACCTGAGCTACGTCGGCCGGTGCGTGGAGCGCATGAGGGAGAAGAACCCGCTGAAGGACGAGCCGGCCGCGTGCCCGCCCATCTCCAGCACCCCCGACTCCTACCCGGACGTGCCCACGGACCTGATGTGTGACGGCACCGCCGCCGACGACGGCTGCAGGACCATCACCGGCGAGACGTACTCGCCGACCTTCTTCGCCACACAGATGCTGTGGGACATCAAGACCTACGTCCGGGACGACGACAACGCGGCGTGGGCCCCGGCGATGCAGTACCAGATGAAGTACGGGCTGCCCGACCCCTCGGGTCCGGTCGACAACACCCTGTGGCTCGACTACATCCAGCGCCACGGCTACGGCGACGGCGACGACATCACGCTGCCCACCATCAACATCAACGGTGAGTGGCGGGACAACCAGCTCGGCACCAGCACCCTCAACTTCCGCCGGGTCACCCAGATCCACACCGACCTCGGCTCGTTCGTCAACGTCACCTACCGCGACTACGACGCCCAGGACACCTGCGACATCGACAACCCGCCCAGCGAGTCCGGCAACACCCAGGCCTGCTTCAAGCAGCGCTGGGTGCCCGAGGGCTCGACGACGGAGAAGACGGGCTGGTTCAAGAAGTACGTCGTCTCCCGGGTGAGCGTCGACCGGGGACCGGGCGCGGGGGCGAACAACGACGGCGACCCGGTGATGACCACCACCTACGACGACGTGGGCAAGCCCGCGTGGGCGTACCCCAACGACCCGCTGACCAAGGACAAGAACGAGTCCTGGACCGACTGGCGCGGCTACCAGCAGGTCGAGGTCCACACCGGCACCAAGTCGAACGCCGCCTCCACCTACTACTGGCTCTACCGCGGCATGGACGGCGACCGGACGTCCAAGGACGACCCTTCCCTCACCCGTTCCGTGACGGTCGACGACGGTGACAGCGGCAACCCGCCGGTGACCGACTCCCCCTGGCTCGCCGGCAAGGTTCTGGAGTCCAGCAACCGCGACGGCTCCGGCCAGTCCCACAAGCGGGTCTGGCACACGTACTGGGTCCACGACACGGCCCAGTACGCCGGCCTGCCCGACGCCCGTTTCGTCCGCGAGTCCAAGACCACCACGCAGGAACTGGCCTCCAGCGGCTGGCGCGAGCACGTCGTCAAGGACGAGTACGACGACACCGATCCGGTCAGCACCACGTACGGCCTGCCGATGCGCACCAACGACTGGGGCCTGACCGCGACCGACGACAACCGGTGCACCACCTACGGCCGCGCGTACAACACGGACTACTTCCCCGACTCGCCGGTGCAGCGCTGGATGGTGCTGCCCGACGAGACCCGGCACTACGCGGCCGACTGCGCCGCCCGTGCCGCCGCCAACCAGGACTCCTACACGGTCACCCTGTACGACAACGCCACCTCGGTCGCCACCGACAAGCCCACCGACGCCAATCCCACCACGGTGCGCACCTACACGGACGCCGGCCACTACCGCGAGACGACCGCGACGTTCGACCAGGCCGGACGGCAGGTCTCCTCGACCGACGGCAAGCAGAACACCACGACGACGACGTACCAGCCGGCCACCTCATGGCCCGTCAATGGCGTCAAGGTGACCACCCCCGACCCGGACGGCAGCGGCGGGCCGGCCGCAGCGCAGTCCGCCACCACCTGGTACTCGCGCCTGTGGGGAAACCCGTACCGGATCCAGGACGCCAACGGTGAGACGACCCGGATCGTCCTGGACGCCGTGGGCCGGGTCTCGAAGGTGTTCAAGCCGTCGCAGATCGCCGCGTACCCCGACGGCACACCGACGCTGGAGTACGACTACTCCATCGTCGCCGCGGACAACAGCGACGGCGTGCCCGACCTGGTGTCCACGGTGCCGCCGAAGGTCACCACCAAAACCCTGCTCGACTCGAGCGGGAAGATCGCGACAGGGTACGAGTACCTCGACGGCATGGGCCGTACCCGTGAGAAGCAGGCACCGGCGCCGACCGGCACCGGACGGACGGTGGTCTCCACCCGGTACGACACCTCCGGCAACGTCACCGGCGCCAGCGCCGCGTTCTACAACTCCGGTGTCGCCGGCACCGGCATGGTCCTGCCGACGGTGGACAACCTGCCCTCGTACACCGACCTGGTCATCGACTACGCCGGCCGCACCACCGAGTCCCGGATCATGGTGAACGGCGATCCGCAGACGCAGGGTCAGTCGATCACGAACTACCACGGCGACTACACCACCACCATGCCCGCCGTCGGTGAGCGCACCAACACCTACACCGACGTGTTCGGGCAGATCAGCAAGGTCGTCGAGTTCGGCCCGTCGACCTACACCACGGCCTACGACTACACGCGCAGCGGCAAGCTCTCGCAGATCACGGACTCGAAGGGCAACATCACCACCTACACCTACAACTGGCTCGGCGAGCGCACCGGCGGCAAGGACCCCGACAGCGACCTGACCGGCACCGGCGCCACCACGTACGACGCCAACGGCAACATCGCGACGACAAAGGACGCCAACGGCACCGTCCTGACCTACACCTACGACGCCCTCAACCGGCCGCTGACGGTGCAGAACGGGTCGACGGTGCTGACCCGCAACACCTACGACACCGCCGTGGAGGGAATCGGCCAACTGGCCGCGTCCACCTCGTACATGGGCGGTTACGCGTACACCAGTTCGGTCGGCAAGTACGACGTCGACGGCAATGTCACCGAAGCACAGACGGCCGTCCCCGCCGACGGCACGGGCTTCGAGGGCACCTACCGGACGACGTTCGCCTACAACGCGGGCGGTCAGCAGACCAGCGTGACCTACCCGGCGGTCGGGGACCTGCCGCAGGAGACCGTCACCACGCAGTACGACGTCTTCGGCAACCCCGAGAAGCTCACGAGCGACCTGAACAACACGGTCTACGTCGACTCCACCGGCTTCGACAGCGTCGGCCGTCTGACCGACCGTACCTACGGCACCACCGCCACCACCGGTACCACGGCCCGCCGTTCGTACACCTACGACGACACCAACGGCACCGGCTGGCTGAAGAACATCACCGCCACCACCAGCACGAAGGGCACCGTCCAGAACGACGACTACATACGCGACAACGCCGGCCAGACCACCGATCTGACCGACCGGATCACGGGCCAGCACCAGTGCTACACGTATGACGAGCTGGACCGCATCACCCGCGCCTGGACCTCGGCGACCGCGAACAGCTGCGGTGGCCCGTTCACGCCCGACCTGGCCACGGGGCAGGATCCCTACCAGCTCGACTACACCTACGACGGCATCGGCAACCTGCAGAAGGTCACCAGCACCACGGCCACCGACAGCAAGGTCAACGACTACGTCTACCCCGGCTACTCCCCCGACCAGTCGACCTACACCGCCGGCGCGGCCCACCCGCACGCCGTCTCCTCGGTGAAGACCCCCACGGGTACCGACAGTTACTCCTACGACGACGCGGGTCAGCTGACGAGCCGCACCGTCGGCGGCCACAAGACCGACGTCGCGTGGAACGAGCTGCACCAGGTCACCACGACCAGCGGAGCCGATGTCGCCGGCTACGTCTACGACGGCTCGGGCAACCTCCTGCTGCGCAAGTCCGCTGCCGAGAACGTCCTGTACCTCGCGGGCCAGGAAGTCCACAAGGACACGGCGGCCGGCGCCACCCCGAAGGCCACCCGCTACTACGGCGACGGCACCTCGACCGTGGCCACACGCACCGCGGTGAGCCCGACCAGTTCCAAGCTGACCTGGCTCATGTCCGACGACCAGGCGTCCACCCAGCTCAGCGTCGACACCGCCACCGGCACCGCACAACGCCGCCACTACTACCCCTTCGGAGCCCAGCGTGGCACCACCCCCCTGCCCGCGGGCACGGACCGGGGCTTCCTGGGCAAGCCCGAGGACGACACGACCGGCCTGTCGATCCTGGGCGCCCGCATGTACGACGCCACGCTCGGCCGCTTCCTCAGCCCCGACCCGCTGAACACCCCGTACGCCCCGCAGAACCTGAACGCCTACTCGTACTCCGTCAACAACCCCATCGCCTACAGCGACCCGAGCGGACTGAGGCCGCTCGGACAGTGCGGGGATTCGGGTCACTGCGCCGACGGCTCCAGGGAATCGTTCACCCCGAACAGCGACGGAACGTGGACCTACCACTACGAAGCGCATGTGGTCGGGGCGGCCCGGGACGACGGCTCGAACGTCGTCAGCAACATCTATGTGAACGGCGACAAGAAGGTCGTGATCTACACCACGATCGACTCCGCCGGAAACGAGTACCTCGGGAAGCTTCCGGAAGGTGAGAATCGAAGGTGGGGACAGGCGAAGGACCTCTTCAACTTCTTCGTCTTCGACACCGAGCAGGCCAAGCAGTGCAAGAACGAGACCTCTTGGGGCAACTGCTGGTCACTCGCGCTGGATCTCCCCTGGGGGAAGCTGCTCAAGCCCCTCAAGCTCGCCAAGTACGCGGACGAGATCGACGACGCCGCGAAGCTCGCCGACTGCAAGTGCTTCCTGGCCGGTACCCGTGTACTGATGGCTGACGGGTCCACCAAGAAGATCGAGGACGTCAAGGCCGGCGACAGAGTACTGGCCGCCGATCCCAAGTCCGGCAAGCAGGCCGCCAAAAAGGTCACCCGCCTCATCCGGACCGATGGCGACAAGTACTTCAACGAACTCTCCATCGCCACAAAGGACGGCATCGACCATCTCACGGCAACCCGCGGACACCCTTTCTGGTCACCATCCCAGAAGAAGTGGGTGGAAACCGGCTCCCTGACCCCGGGAACAACCCTGCTGACCGAAAACGGCAGCACGGTCCTCGTCACCGCCAACCACGCCTACACCAAGCACGCCCGCACGTACAACCTCACGGTCGAGGGCCTGCACACGTACTATGTGCTGGCGGGACAGACTCCGGTCCTCGTACACAATTCGGGTGGACTCTGTCCGGAAATCCTGGACGAGACCTACAAGTCGGCGAGTACGCCAGCAAAGCTGGAGCACGTTATCGACCCGGAGAAGCATGGCTTCGCTGACCTGGTCGCTCGTTCTGGCGGCCGCGAGCAGGCAATGCGACGTATCGTGGACAGCCTGGGAGATGTAAGCGACCTTCCGACAGCGGGGCGATTCGAAGTGGGTCGAGTCATTGATGGTGAGAACGTGACTATTCGAGGAGCTGTCGTAAACGGCATTCCGAGAATCGGCACGGCGTTCAACCCTGATAAGTTCCCTGGAGGCAATTAGATGCGGGTTCCCGTTGAACCGCGCCCGCTGACCACTGAGGAGCGGGCAGTAGCGGAGCGGATTCTGCAACTGGATTTCCCTGGAGCGACAGAGCTCCGCCATCAGCTTGATCGGGTTCGGGTGGTGGCACTGTGGGGATCCAATTCTGCAAGTGTTGACTTGCGAGTCACGGGTGACGCGCCTCGCGCTCCTATCCCGGATGGGGTTGTGCCGGTAACTTGCACGGTTATCGACGAGGGGGGTGAGCTTATTGGCGAAATCATTCTCTGGACGGAAACGGGCATGTTGTCCGGCCTTGAATACGCCTGGTATGGCGATGAACCCCCGACTTCGCTCCCAGAGGTGGATCGAATAGTCATGTCATAGAATCTGATCGGATCTACTTCCGAGCACGAATGGGAAGCCCCGCCGGGATCCGGCGGGGCTTCTCGGGTGTTTGACGGCAACGCTGACGGCAACGTCAGCGGACGATGTTAGCGGCGGGTGGGTCGTCGGGGGTGTCGGTCGGGTTGAGGGCGTTGCCGAGGGTGTCGATGGCCTGGCGCTGAAGGCGGAGGCGTACGTGGGCGTAGACGCCGGCGGTGACGCCGATGTGGGCGTGGCCCAACAGCTCCTTGATCACAACGAGTTCGACGCCCTGTTCCAGGAGCAGGGTGGCGGTCGAGTGGCGGAGGTCGTGGGTGCGCCGTGAGGCGCAGTGGTTCGAGTGGGGGTGAGAGACCTTCACCGCTGTTCCCGTCGCAGCGGGACGGTGGAGCTGAGGGCAGCCTGAACCGGGTGGTGCCGGGGAGGGTGGGAGCAGCCCTGACAACGCCGGGACGTGCCAGTACTGCCAGATGGTGCGGGTCCGGCAAGCGGGACGGAGAGGAGTACGCGAGGAACCGGCGTGTGACACCCCCTTTATGCGACACCGGCTCGAACCTGGTGGATCTGGGCCGGGAGCGGCGCGCACCCGACGAGCGTGTGGGCGGGGAACTCCTGAGGCGGTGGGTACGAGCTGCCAGGGAGGCTGCGAGGAAGGTCTGCGGCGTACTCGCAGCGATGCCGCAGGGGCATAGTCGGGCTCCTACTTCGACGAGCGAATCACTGTGAACACGGGAACCGTCCCGGGCCTGCCCCAAACCCGCGCATCCAGCGTGGGGTCGGGGCCGGGCTCACCGACCGCCGATCGGCCTGGGACGGGGCGGAGCCGCCGTAGTACTCCGAGCCGGGGAAAGCCCGCGCACATGGGGAAGGGCGGCAGCGGTTTCGAGAAGGACTGGAGACTGTAATGCCGGAAGACGCACCGCCGAACGGCGGCGCTCCGCGTCCGGGACCTGCCGGGTCATGGGCGAGGGTATCGGGGATGCAGACCAAGCTTCACCGTTGGGCGGCGGTCGATCCGGGCCGCCGGTTCGATGACTTGTTCAACTTCGTGCACGACCCGGCCACGCTGGTCATGGCGTTCGACCGGGTCGCGGGCAATCAGGGGGCCAACACTCCCGGTGTCGACGGCCTGACGGTCGCCGGGGTCGAGGAGCGGATCGGGGTCCCCGGTTTCCTGGACGATCTGCGGGCCGCCCTCAGGGACGGCTCGTTCCGGCCGCTGCCGGTGCGGGAGAGGAAGATCCCCAAACCGGGCGGGTCGGGAAAGGTCCGCAAGCTCGGCATTCCCGCGCTTGCCGACCGTGTCGTCCAGGCGGCGCTGAAACTGGTGCTGGAACCCATCTTCGAGGCCGACTTCGAGCCGGTCTCCTATGGATTCCGGCCCCGGCGCAGGCCACACGACGCGATCGCCGAGATCCACCACTTCGGCACCCGGGGATATCGCTGGGTGCTGGACGCGGACATCGAGGCGGCCTTCGACAACCTCTCACACTCCTTCGTTCTCGATCGAGTGCGGGCGCGCGTCAAGGACAAACGTGTGCTGGCCCTGGTCAAGGCGTTCCTCAAGGCCGGTGTGCTCACCGAACTCGGCGAGCAGCGCAACACCCACACCGGCACACCCCAGGGCGGCATCCTGTCCCCGTTGATCTTCAACGTTGCGCTGTCCGCGCTCGACGAGCACGTGATGGCGCCGTGGAAGGACGGCGGGGCGATGTCCACCCCGGGAAAGCGAACTTACCGACGTTCCCGTGGCCGGCCGACTTGGCGGATCATCCGCTACGCCGACGACCTCGTGATCTTGGTGCATGGTTCGCGCGAGGACACCGAAGCGCTGCGCGAAGACGTCGCCGGTGTGCTGGCCACCATGGGGCTAAGGCTGTCACCAGCCAAAACCCAAGTGGTCCACAGGAGCGACGGGTTCAGCTTCCTCGGCTTCCGCATCCGGTGGAAACGCAAGAGGGGGACGAACAAGTGGTACGTCTACACCTTCATCGACGCCCGGCCCGTCCGGACGCTGAAGGCGAAGATCCGTGCCCTGACGCACAAGACATCACAGTGGGACCTCGCATCAACCCTGACCCGGCTGGGCCAGATCATGCGAGGCTGGGCCAACTACTTCAAACACGCCGTGGCCAAGCACACCTTCAGCAAGCTGGACGACTTCACGTTCTGGAGACTCGCCCACCTGCTGAGAGCCCGCCACGGCTGGAGTTGGGGACAACTCCGCCGCCATCTGACCGCCGCCACCGGGCGCTGGCGGATCGCGGCGGACGGGGTCGAGCTCTTCCGGATCGAGAAGGTTGCGGTCTCCCGCTACACCTACCGGGGCAACAAGATCCCAACGCCCTGGCCCGCCACTGCCTGACGGCAGACACCGTGGAGAGCCCGTTACCGAGAGATCGGTACGGCGGGTTCGGCGAGCGGTCCGGGGAAACGGACCGGGAGCAATCCCGGCACCGCGCCCCGGGCCGACTCAACAACCGGATGCGTCGGAGCCCGGCATTGCGAAGGAGCACGGTGAAGGTGCGGGTGAGGCTGGTCGGGGTGATCGGTCTGCCTGCCCTGCGCGGCGGTGACACCTGCCCCCGTATTGCCGCTCAGCAGCCGTCGCAAGGGCAACAGCAGTCGCAGCCGTCGCATCCATCGCAACCGTCGCACCCATCGCACGGGCAGTCGCAGTCGCAGTCCCGGCAGCAGCCCTCGTGCTTCTGACGGGACCAGGGGCCCTCGTACTCCCCCGCACAGCACATCTGGCAACTGCAGCACAGCAGCAGGAACATCCCGCAGCCGGGCAGAAACCCGCGCGGCTCCCTGGGCCTTGGAGGGATCGGAGCGCCGGGGAAGTACGGTGTCCCCTGCCCGGGTGCCCCCTGCCCGGGCGCCCCCTGCCCCGGCACATACGGTCCCGGCGTATACGGCCCCGGCTGATGTGCCGCGCACGCCGGACCCCCGCCGAACGCCCGGTCCACCGACCGCCTCAACTCATGCGCGAGCAGCAGATGCACCAGCTTTCCGTCGGCGAACTCCGCCTCCCGCAGCGCCAGTCGGATCCCGTGCAGGGCGTCGCCGGCGAGCCTGCGGGCCTCGGCCCGGGACGTGCCCGTGGCCGTCAGCGGGTTCCACGCGCCCGACGCCGCGTCGGCGTCCTGGTCCTCCACGGCGTCCAGCAGATGCGCGAGCCGCCCGAAGAGCCGGCCGGCCTCGGCGAGGGGCTGGGCGTTGCCCGGCCGCCCGGCGAGCACCGCGGTGTGCGCGAAGGCGGCTGCCGTCGCGGTCTCGGTCGGCTCGGTGACCGTCAGGATCGGGGTGCCCGCGCCCGCCAGGGCCTCCAGACCGATCTGCCGGTCCACGGCCTCGACGAGGACCCTGGTGTCGAACCCGACCGCGGATCCGCCGCGTTCCCCGGCCCGCCCCCAGCCGGCCGCGACCCGGCGCGCCGCGGCCGCCACGGGCCTGCGGGCCAGCAGCCCGTCGCGGTCGGCGACATGGTCGCGGACCTTGGCGGAGGCGAGCACGAGCGAGACGGCCGCGGCGAGCCGCGCCCCCTCGCCCTGGGCGACGGACGCCGTCCGCATGCCGCGCAGCGCGCAGGGGCCCGCGATCCGGCGGCCCCCGCTCACCGGTCCCGCCTGAGCCTCCGTCAGAACCGATATCAGCAGCCCGTCGTAGTTCGTCACGATGCGTGCGAACTGTCCGTGGTCCTTGCGCAGCGCGAGGCAGAGGCCGCACAGATGCGCCATCCACTCGGCCTTGAGGTGTGCGCCGAGCCGGTGCGAACAGGGCCTGACGATTCCGAACATGACGATCCCCCCTGGTGCGACGCGACAGCGAGCCGCCGCATCGTATCGGCCGGCGGTCGGCTCGTATCGGCCGGCGGACGGCCCGTATCAGCCGATCCGTTCACCCGTCCGCACCGCGACTCACCCATCCGCCGAAAACAATCATATTTCACTCACAGTCAGCAGCCGTATGAGTCAGGACCCTTGGGGGACAAGGGCTCTCGACGGATGGGCTGTGCACCAGTACCGTCACAAACCCCCCGCGCGCCGCCTATCTCCTTGGCGCACTGTCAGCATCATGGATGACCATAGGGACGAGGAACGCAAGAAGACCGCTGTGAGAGGAGGCGTCCATGGGATCGGTACGCAAGGCGAGTGCGTGGCTCGGCCTCGTCGACGACAACGATGACGAGCGTTACTACGACGACGACTACTCCGAGGGAACGGAGTCCGCAGACGCCTGGGTCACTGACCCCCGGGTGAAGGTGGCCACGGACACGGCCGAGGACAAGGGCCGCCAGATCGGCACGGTCACCCCGGACAGCTTCCGGGACGCCCGTACCATCGGCGAGCTGTTCCGGGACGGTGTCCCGGTCATCGTGAACCTCACGGCGATGGAGCCGGGCGACGCCAAGCGCGTCGTCGACTTCGCCGCCGGGCTGATCTTCGGCCTGCGGGGTTCGATCGAGCGGGTCGCGACCCGGGTGTTCCTGCTGACACCGGCGAACACGGAGATCGTCAGCGGTGAGGCGTCCTCGCGCCGCGGGGACGGTTTCTTCAACCAGAGCTGAGGCGGGGCCGCTCTTCGGCCCTGCCTCCTCGGGGGCTCACCGGAAGGCGTCGAGCCCGGTGAGCGCCTTGCCCAGCACGAGCTGATGCATCTCGACGGTGCCCTCGTAGGTGAGCACCGACTCGAGGTTGGTCGCGTGCCGCATGACGGGGTATTCGAGGGAGATCCCGTTGGCACCGAGGATCGTCCGCGCGGTACGGCAGATCTCGATGGCCTCGCGGACGTTGTTGAGCTTGCCGAAGCTGACCTGTTCGGGACGCAGGCGGCCGGCGTCCATCCGCCGCCCCAGATGGTGGGCGAGCAGAATCCCCTTGTGCAGTTCGACCGCCATGTCGGCGAGCTTGGCCTGGGTGAGCTGGAAGCCGCCGATGGGCCGCCCGAACTGCTCCCGCGTCCGCGCGTAGTCGAGGGCCGCCTCGAAGCAGCTGCGCGCCGCGCCCATAGCGCCCCAGACGATGCCGTAGCGGGCGTGCGAGAGACAGCTGAGAGGGCCGCGCAGTCCGGTGACCTCGGGCAGGACGGCACCGGCGGGCAGCCGTACGTCGTCCAGGACCAGTTCGCTGGTGACGGAGGCGCGCAGGGACCATTTGTGCGTGATCTCGGGCGCCGAGAAGCCGGGGCTGCCGGTGGGGACGACGAAGCCGCGGATGCCGTCCTCGGTCTGCGCCCAGACGACGGCCACACCGGCGACCGACCCGTTGGTGATCCACATCTTGCGACCGCTGAGGACCCAGTCCTCGCCGTCGCGCTTGGCGTGGGTGCGCATGGCGGAGGGGTCGGAGCCGTGGTCGGGCTCGGTGAGCCCGAAGCAGCCGATCACCTCGCCGGCGGCCATGCGCGGCAGCCACTCCCGCTTCTGCTCCTCGCTGCCGAAGCGGTGGATGGCGTACATGGCGAGGGAGCCCTGCACGGAGACCAGGGAGCGGATGCCCGAGTCGGCGGCCTCCAGCTCCAGGCAGGCCAGCCCGTACTGCACCGCCGACGCGCCCGCGCAGCCGTACCCGGTCAGGGACATGCCGAGGGCGCCGATCCCGCCGAGTTCACGGGCGAGTTCCCTGATCCCGGGCAGCTCGCCCTTCTCGTACCAGTCGGCGACGTACGGCAGCACGCGGCCGGCCGCCCAGCGGCGTACGGTGTCGCGGACCGCGAGGTCCTCCGGGTCCAGCAGGTCGTCGATCCCGAGCGGGTCGGCGGGGTCGAACGGGGGCGGTTTCGCGGACGCGGACATGGGACATCCTCCGAAGCGCTGAGGCCGGCGGCGGCGCCCTGAAAACTAGCAGCGCTAGTTACGACGCCGAATCCGACATTACGGTGCGGTGTCCCGTACGTCCAGGGCGGGGGTGAGCGCCGGCACCCTGGGCTTCTCCGCCGCCCGCTTCTCCGCCACGTGCTTCTCCGCCGCCCGCGGGGAGGGCAGCCCCACCTCGGCGGGGCCCCCGCCGGCCGTCAGGGCGTCCTCGCACAGGTCCCCGCACTGCATGGTCCGGGGCAGCCGCAGCGCGATCACCGCGCCGAGCAGCAGCAGGCCGGCGCTGACCAGCAGGGTCACGTGCAGCCCGTGCACGAAGGACTCCCGCGCCGCCCGGCGCAGCGCCTCCCCGCCGCTCCCGCCGAGGCGTCCGGCGATGTCGTAGGCCTCGCCGAGCGAGTGGCCGGCGGCGCGGGACGCGTGCGCGGGGACGCCGGGGACCGATGCGAGGCCGGGCGCGTAGGCCGCGTTCATCACGCTGCCGAGCAGGGCGATACCGATGCCGGCGCCCAGTTGGTAGGAGGTCTCGCCGATCGCCGCGGCCCCGCCCGCCTGGTCGGCCGGCGACTCGCTCAGCATCGACTCGTAGGCCCCGAACAGGGTCGTCTCCAGGCCGAAGCCGAGCAGTACGAAGCCGGACAGCAGCAGGGTCGCGTTGTCGGTGCCGCCCATCGCGGTCAGGGTGAGGACGGCGGCGGCGGTGAGGCAGAAGCCGAAGCAGACCATGCGGCGCGGGCCGAAGCGGCGCAGCATCCGCGCGCCCGCCAGGCCCGACGCCATCGCCGCGACGGTCAGCGGCAGCAGTCTGAGGCCCGTCGCCAGCGGTGACAGGCCGAGCACCAGTTGCAGGTACTGGGCCGCGATCAGCTCCAGGCCCACCAGGGCGAGCATCGCCAGCACGATGCAGCCCACCGAGGTGCTGAACGCGGGGCGCCGGAACATGCGCAGGTCGACCAGCGGATGCGGGCGCCGGCCCTGGCGTCGTACGAAGAGGAAGAGGAGTGCGGCGCCCGCCAGCAGCGGCACCAGGGTGAAGGGGCTCGCCACCTGCTCGCCGCCGCCCAGCCGCTTCACCCCGAGGACGACACCGAACAGGCCGGCCGCCGCCATCAGCGCGCCGGTCACGTCCCAGGGGCCGCCCCGCTCACCGCGCGACTCGGGCAGCAGCATCCGGCCGACCGGGAGGCTGACCAGCATCAGCGGGATGTTGACCAGGAAGACCGAGCCCCACCAGAAGTGCTCCAGCAGGAACCCGCCGAGCAGCGGTCCGACCGCCGCGCCGACGGCGGCGACGGCGCTCCAGATGCCGATGGCCAGCGCGCGTTCGCGCCGCTCGGGGAAGACCTGGCGCAGGATCGACAGGGTCGCGGGCATGATCATCGCGCCGCCGGCGCCGAGCAGCGCGCGGGCGAGGATCAGGGTCTCGGGAGTGCGCGAGAAGGCCGCGACGGCGGAGGCGACGCCGAAGAGGGTGTAGCCGAGCAGCAGGACGCGTCTGCGGCCGATCCGGTCGCCCAGCGTGCCGAAGAGGATCAGCAGCGAGGCGCAGACCAGCGGGTAGATGTCGACGATCCAGAGCAGTTCGACGGCGCCGGGCCTGAGGTCCTCGGTGACGGCGGGGACCGCCACGTGCAGCACGGTCGCGTCCAGGGCGACCAGCAGCAGGCTGACGCACAGGACGAAGAGGACGACCCAGCGGTTGACACCGGCCCCGGCCGGCCGACGGCGCGGCCACAGGGCGGCCGTGGTCGTCCCGGACATGTACGTACCTCCCAGATGGTCCCTCGCGGCGGATCGGCGGATCGGCGGGGGCGGATCGGCGGGCGGGGACTCCCCCGTCCGCGGCCGGAGAGGAGCGGTGTCTCCGGCCCGCGCAACCCACGCGGGTGACTCGTCAGCGTACGCGAGTTCACCGCGCGGACACGTGGCGGACCTCTCACACGCTCGGCCGAACCCGTGTGGCGTACGCCACCTCCTCCTCTCTTGACCACGCCCCGGCGCGCGGTCCGGTTCAGCGCCCGGTCGATAATCAGGCCCGTGACCGATCTCGCGACCCGTGCGACCCCGTTCCACGCCCCTCTGCCGCGCCGGGCGGCGCCGGCCCTTCTCGGGTACGCGGCCGTGCGTGTCCTGGGCCTGGTCGTGCTGGCCGCGTGGAGCGCCGCGCGCGGCAAGAACGCGTACACGCTGCTGACCGCGCGCTGGGACTCGCTCTGGTACACCCGGGTCGCCGAGCTGGGCTACGGCTACCAGGTGCGGCTGCCGAACGGCGACCTCCACTCCAACCTCGCGTTCTTCCCGCTGCTGCCCTGGCTGGAGCGGCTGCTGCACGCGGTGACTCCCCTGTCGTACGCGGACGCCGGGTTCGTGGTCTCCGTGCTCGCCTCGCTCGCGGCGGCCTGCGGGATCTACGCGGTGGCGGAGTGGGTGTACGGCCGCCGGGTGGGAGTCTGCGCGGTGCTGCTGTGGGCGGTGCTGCCGGTCGGGATCGTGCAGTCGATGGCGTACAGCGAGTCCTTGTTCACGGCCCTGGCCGCCTGGTCGCTGTACGCGGTGCTGACCGGCCGGTGGGTGAGCGCGGGTGTGCTGGCGGGGCTGGCGGGGCTGACCCGTCCGGTGGGGCTGGCAGTGGTCGCGGCGGTGTGGGTGGCCGGCGTGACCTCCTTCGTGCGGGACCGAAGCGCACGGCTCATGAGCGGCGCTCGCGGCGACGAACACGCCCCCGCCCCGGAGGGCGACGCCCACGCCGGGCGCGTGCCGAAGACAGACGGCGCGCGCGAGATGACACGCGCCCTGTCTCTCACCACCAGCGCCCCCGCCTCCCGCCGGATCGCCGGCATGCTCCTCGCTCCGCTGGGTGCCGCCGGTTACGTCCTGTGGGTCGGGCACCGCACCGGGAAGGGGCCGCTCGGATATCTGGACGTCCAGGCGGGGTGGCGCAACGGTCTCGACGGCGGGTACGCCTTCGCCCGGTTCGTGGCCGCCAGGTTCACGTCATTTCCGTCGGCTCTCGTCGGCGCGGGTCTCATCATCGGTGTCGCCCTGCTGATCTGGCTCTACGTCACCGGCGTACGGCAGCGGCAGCCCGTCGCGCTGCTGGTGTACACGGGTGTCGTGCTGGCCCTCGCCCTGTGCGCGTCGAGCTACTTCGGGTCGAAGCCGCGGCTGCTGATGCCCGCCTTCCCGGTGCTGTTCCCGCTCGCGCGCGCCCTGGCCGGGCTGCGCACGCGCAGGTCGGCCCAGGTCTTGGGCGCTGTGGCGGCGGCGACGGCGGTCTATGGCGCGTTCTGGCTGAACGGCTCCGGCCCTCCATGATCAACTCTGACAGGCTGATGAGCACACGCTGAAATCCATCCGATCCTGCGGTGAACGCATTTATAAGCGCCATATAACCAACCCCCGGCGTGATCAAAGGAATTGCCGGAGGCCATGCGCTCCGGATTGCCTCGCCGAAGAATTCTGAGAGCGCCTGAGAGGTTTCCCACATCACATCGGCATCACAAAGGTGCTGATTCGACCGGGAACACACCTCACTCGCTGTAACGTCGATTGGGTGCGTACCGAACGAAACCTGACCCGGCGTCTGGACCGGGTCTTCGCCAGGCTGGACCGGGAGCCGGAACGACCGGCTTTCGTCGACATGCCGCGGATGAGCCGGCACCGGGTCGTGCTGTTCTCGGCGACCCTGGCTTTCTATCTCGCGATCGTGTGGGCCGTGATCACCACCTCGTGGCTGGTCCGCCTCGACTGGCAGGTCATGTTCTTCCGGCCGTACCAGCAGTGGCCGCAGATCCACGCCTTCCTCGACTACTACGTGGTGCTCGGCCAGCGCGGCCCCACCGCGGTGATGGTCGCGGCCTGGCTGGGCTGGCGCTCCTGGCGGCAGCACACGCTGCGCCCGCTGCTGACCCTGGCCGCCTCGATTCTGCTGCTGAACATCACGGTCGGCGCCGCCAAGCTCGGCATGGGGCGCCTCGGTCCGCACTACGCGACCGTGATCGGCTCGAACGAGATGGGTCTGGGCGGCGATATATTTCCCAGCGGCCACACCGCCAACGCGGTGGTGACCTGGGGCATTTTGGCGTATCTGGCCTCCACTCCTCGGGCGCGCCGCTGGCTGTCGGCGGCCTCCGCGCTCACCTCGCTCGGCGTCGGTCTCACCACCGTCTACCTCGGTACGCACTGGCTGAGCGACGTGCTGCTGGGCTGGGCCGCCGGTCTGCTGATCCTGCTCGCCCTGCCCTGGTTCGAGCCGCTGATCGCCCGGACCGAGGACGCGCTGTTCGACCTGCGCGACCGCTGGCGCGCCCGTGGCGGGCGCCCGGCACGCGTACCGGCACCCGCCGTCCCCGTCGCGCCGGTGGCGCTCCGGCCGACGGCCACGCCCGTCGAGCCGTCCGCCCAGCACGCTCCGGCGCGCGAGCCGGTGCCGTCGGCGCGCGGCGCGCGGGTCCCGGTCCATCTGGCCCCGGGCCCGCACACGGCCCGCTCCGAGCGCAGCCCGGTCACCCCGGCGGGCAGCCGCCGTCCCCCGCACTCCGACCGGCTCCCGCGCGGCACCTCGCAGCAGGCCCGTCCCGTGACCGGCGGCTGACGCCCCACCAGGAACCTCGAAGCGACGGGCCCGGTACGCACACCCGCCCCACACGCGGAAGGCCCCGCCCCCGGTGGCGGATTCTAGGGATCGTCGCAACACGTGATCGGTTGTGTCAGACGGCGAGCAGTTTATGCAGACGCTCGGCTGGGGTTTCCCAGCCGAGCGTT